>NZ_MLBG01000085.1 GCF_001936595.1 Desulfovibrio sp. DV | reverse complement strand
CGATGGGGGCCATGGTCAGACGCGCTGTTTCCGAGCTTTCTCCCGGCATGGTGCTGGCCGAGGATGTGCTCACTCCGGGCGGACGATTTCTCATGCCCCGGGGCACGATTCTCGACGCCGGCCATCTCAAGTCCCTGACGGCCTGGAGTCTGGCCGAGGTGGTTGTGGCCGCCGACGTCGCCGCGCCCGCTCCCCAGACGGCATCGGCCACGGCCGCCGAACCCGACGGCGACGATGGCCGGGAGGCCGCGGCCGCCGCCCTGGCCGAGCGGTTTGCCTGCTTCGATGTGGCTGCCGGCCCCGGAGCCGTGCTCTATCGGCTGGCCCTGGACCGTGAGGTCAGACGCCGCCTGGCTGCCGGTCCTGTCCCGGAAGAGGGGCACGGGAGCGAGGAGCGCGCCCGGCGTCCGGTCGATCCGGGCACGACCGCGCCGTTGTCGCTGGAAGGGCTTTTGCGCGACGAACCCAAGCTCGTCTCCCCACCCGAAGTCTATCTGCGCATCAACGACGTCCTCAAAAACCCGGCCAGCACCGTCGACGACGCCGCCGACAGCATCAAGCACGACCCGTCCCTGGCCGCCAAGCTCCTGCGTCTGGTCAACAGTTCCTACTACGCCCGCACCATGCGGGCCATGCGCGGCCGGTTCCCGGCCAAGATCGACAGCCTGTCCCGGGCCGTCCTGGTGGTCGGGGCGCGCCAGCTCGCCACCCTGGCCCTGGGTGTGTCCGTGCTGCCGCTTTTTCAGGACATCCCGCCCCAGTGGGTCAACATGCGCCTTTTCTGGGAGCACAGCGTGGGCTGCGCCGCCGCCGCCCAGGCCATTGCCGCCGCCACCGGCCGGGTCAACGCCGAGACCGCCTTTGTGGCCGGGCTGCTCCACGACATCGGCCGGATCATCACCTTCAAGCAGGCCGTGGCCCATATGGGCGTGGCCATGCGCCGGGCCGAGGCCGAAACCTTGCCGCTTTTTGAGGTCGAACGGGAAGTTCTCGGTTTCGACCACGCCGCCCTGGGCGGCCATCTGCTCCAGAAATGGCAGTTTCCGGCCAATCTGGAAAAGATGGTGCGCTACCACCACGATCTGTCGGAACCGCTTTTTATCGACGAGCCGGCTGTGATCCATCTGGCCGACATCGTGGCCACGGCCATGGGCTGGGGCGGCAGCGGCAACCGCCGGGTCCCGCCCCTGGATCCTGCCGCCTGGGAGGCCCTGGGCCTGACCGAAGGCGGCCTGGCCGGACTCGTGCCGGTCATGGAGGCACGGCTGACCGAGACCATGCGGAGCTTTTTCCCGGACCACCAGGGACCGCCATGAGGCGGTTCGCAACTCGTTTGCCGGAGCGCTGATGCCTGCCCGAATACTGGTAATCGACGACGATGCGGCGTTCAGGGACATGCTGTGCGAGGCCCTGGTTTCGCGGGATTTTGATCCCGTCGGGGTCGGGTCGGCCGAGGAAGGCGTGGCCCGGGCCAAGGCCGAGGCCTTTGATCTGGTCCTCACCGACGTCAGGCTGCCCGGCATGGACGGCATCGAGGGGCTCTCCAGAATCAAGGAAGCCGCCCCGGAAAGCGAAGTCATTGTCATGACCGGCTACTCGGCCCGGGAAAAAGCCCTGGATGCGGTGCGCCTGGGAGCCTACGACTTTTTTGCCAAGCCCTTTTCCCTGGCCGAGATGGAAGTGGTCCTGCGCCGCGCTCTGGAGCGCCGCGCCCTTTTGGCCGAACTGCGGCAACTCAAGTCGGCCATGGCCGCAGGCCGGGGACCGGTCATCGTCGGCCAGTCGCCGCCCATGCGGGCCGTGGTGGATATGGTGCGCCGGGTGGCGCCGCTTGATTCCACCGTGCTCATTACCGGCGAGTCCGGGTCGGGCAAGGAAGTGGTGGCCGACGCCATCCAGGCGCTCAGCAAGCGGGCCGAGACTCCCTTTGTCAAGGTCAACTGCGCCGCCATCCCGGAAAATCTCCTGGAGTCAGAGCTTTTCGGCCACGAGAAAGGGGCGTTTACCGGTGCTGTGGCCCTTAAAAAGGGCAAGTTCGAGCTGGCCAACCGCGGCACCATCATGCTCGATGAAATCGGGGACATGCCGCTTTTTTTGCAGCCAAAGCTCCTGCGCGCCGTGGAACAGAAGCAGATCGAACGGGTGGGCGGGGCCAAGCCCATCGACATCGACATCCGCATCATCGCCGCCACCAACCAGGATCTGCAAAGCCTGGTCGCCCAGAAACTCTTCCGGGCCGACCTCTATTACCGCTTGAGCGTTGCCGCCGTTCCCTTGCCGCCCCTGCGTGAGCGCAAGGAGGACCTGCCGCTTCTGGTCGGCCACTTCCTGGAGCGCATCGGCCCCCGGGTGGGGGTCAATCTGCGGGGCGTGTCGCGCGAGGGCATGCAGCTTCTTTTCGACTACGACTGGCCGGGCAACGTCCGGCAGCTGGCCAATCTCCTGGAGCGAGCCGCCATCATGAGCGCCGGCGAGGTGCTCACCGCCGCCGAGATCGGCCGGGCCCTGGACAGCCCGGCGCGGCCGGTTCCGGCCGAGGCCGGGCCGGACGCCCTTCCGGAGGCTGCCGGCAACCTGCGCGACACCCTGCAGGACATGGAACGCAACATGATCCTGACTGCCCTCAAAAAGACCCGGGGGAGCCAGAAGGATGCGGCCCGCAGCCTGGGGGTCAGCCCCAAAAATCTTTGGAACAAGATTCAGAAACACCGCATCGACCCGGCTGAATATTCGGCCTGATCCTGCCAGAACCGCGCCTTGCCCCGGCCGACGGAAGCGATTCCGCCGGCCTTTTTGTTTGGCAGGCTTTTTGCTCTAGCTTGTGTGCCCGGGACAGGCGGATTGTCCGACAAGCCCCGAAAACAGCGGCCAGGCAGGGGTTGCAGCCCACAAGGGCCGGCCCGGCCGGCCGGCCGGTGTTTGAAAAGGCGGTCCGATTCCGGCAGGCGACTTGAACCGTTTAATAAAGTCATACGCTGGCGTCCCCCTCCGGGCCGGGACGCAGTCAATCGACCCAAGGACGAGCAGGCGGAGGCCCGCATGAAATCCAAGGCCGTACCCCACATGATTCTGGCCGTCATCCTGGCCCTGGTTGCCGGCGTGCTGACCATCCGCTGGCTGGGTTCGATGCGTACCGCCCAGACGGGACAGGTCAAGGTGGCTGCCCCCAAAAGCGACGTTTTGGTGGCCGCCCGGGCCATTCCCAAGGGGGCGCGGCTGGATTCCTCCATGGTTGGGCTCAAGCCCTATGAAGCCGAGGCCGTGCCCCAGGGGGCGCTGCGCGACCAGGCCGAGGCCCTCGGGCGCATCAGCGCCCGCGACATTTCTGCCGGCGATCCCATCACCCGGACAAGCTCATGCCCAAGGGCGCGGTCAGCGGCGGCCTGGATGCGTCCGTGGAGCCGGGCAAGCGGGCCTTTACCATCAAGGGCTCCAAGCTCATGGGGGCCGGGGGGCTGCTCACCCCGGGCTGCCGGGTGGATGTCCTGGTCACCTACACCCAGCCGGGGACCAAAAACGACGACAAGGTCAACAAGATCATCCTGGAAAATGTTCCCCTGCTCACCACCGGGACCGAGCGTGAGACCAAGATTGGCAAGGACGGCCGCGAGGAATTGGCCAATACCGATTTTTTCACCCTGATGGTGACACCGGAAGAGGCCGAGCGTCTGGCCCTGGCTGCCGATCTCGGCAGTATGCATCTGGCCCTTCGCAAGCCCGGCGACGAGGATGTGGTGACCACGTCCGGAGCCGACGTGGCCCGC
Source organism: Desulfovibrio sp. DV (assembly GCF_001936595.1). Classification (GTDB taxonomy): domain Bacteria; phylum Desulfobacterota; class Desulfovibrionia; order Desulfovibrionales; family Desulfovibrionaceae; genus Solidesulfovibrio. The sequence continues at coordinate 18,011 of NZ_MLBG01000085.1, read as the reverse complement.
AGCCTCGAAGCCTTTGCCGCCGCTCCGGCCGGGCCGCCTGTCGAGCCCGAATCGAGCCAGGTCGAGGACACGGGCTACAGCGTGGAGACCATCCGGGGGACGGAGCGCGAGCGGGTGCGCCTTGATGCGTTAGGTGCAGTGCCCAAGGAGGAGAAAGGCCATGACAAGCCGTAACATACGCCATCTGGGCGCGCGCCTTCTGGCGCTTGCCCTGTCTTTGTCCCTGGTCACGGCTTCCTATGCCGCACCGGTCGGAGTGCGGCCGGTGGCCGTGCGCTCCGCCCCAAGGCTTGCCCTGACCATTGGCAAGTCCATCATTTTGCAAAGCGACACCGACATTGCCCGGGTTTCCGTGGCCCAGCCCGACGTGGCCGACTTCGTCCTGCTCTCGCCGCGCCAGGTCTATGTCACGGGGCGCGCCCCGGGCATCACCAACCTGACGCTGTGGGACAAGGGCGACAAGATCCGCACGGTCTACGATCTCGACGTGGCCCCGGACGTGTCGCGGCTTAAAAAGATGCTCCACGACACCATGCCCGGCGAGACCGGCATCGAGGTCATGGCCAGCCAGGACTCCATTGCCCTGTCCGGCACGGTGCGCGATGCCGAGAGCCTTGCAAAGGCCCTGTCCATGGCCGAGGTCTATGCCCCCAAAAAGGTCCTGAATCTGCTTTCCGTTGCCGGCGTGCAGCAGGTCATGCTGGAAGTGCGCGTGGCCGAGATGTCCAAGACCCTGGTCAACCGCATGGGCATCAACTTAAACGCCATCGGCGACGGCAACTTCGGCTATACGCTCATCGGCGGCCTGACCTCCATCGCCGCCACCGCCTTCAATGTCGATAACGTCCAAAACGCCTATAATTACGCCACTGTGCCGGGGTGGGAACTGAAGGACGCCGACGGCAACCAGGTTGGCCACTTCCCCGAGTCGGCCACGGTCCAGTCGCGCTATCGGGAGTTCAACACCCCTGCCAACGCCGAGACGATGGCGCTTAACCAGGGTACGGCCGCCATGCGGTTTAATACCAATTGGGGCGGAGCCGGCAACACCACCATGACTGCCGTCCTCGACATGCTCAAGCAAAACGGGTTGGTGAAGATCCTGGCCGAACCGAACCTGGTGTGCCTAAACGGCCAGTCGGCCAAGTTCCTGGCCGGCGGCGAGATTCCGGTCCCGGTGCCCTCGGGCCTTGGCACCACCAGCATCGAGTGGAAGGAATTCGGCGTGGGCCTCAAATTCACGCCCTCGGTGGTCTCGGGCGAGCGCATCAGCCTACAGGTCAATCCCGAAGTCTCGGACCTCGACTACACCCGGGCCATCCAGATCCAGGGCTTTACCATTCCGGCCATCAACACCCGGCGCACCTCCACCACCGTGGAGCTTAAAAACGGCCAGAGCTTCGCCGTGGCCGGACTGCTCAAGGAAGAGGCCAGAAGCGCCATGGACAAGTATCCGGTGCTTGGCGACATCCCGGTCCTTGGCAACCTTTTCAAGAGCTCCCAGTACCAGAAGGACCAGTCCGAGCTGGTCATCATCATTACCGCCCATCTGGTCAAGCCGCTGGATAAAAAGGCCATCAAACTGCCGACCGACATGGTCCACGAACCCGACGACCTGGAATTTTTCCTGGGCATCCGCCGGGAAGAGCCGGCTGCCCCCGGGGCGCCGATGCCGGCCATGGCCCGCACCGGGGCGGAACTCGACGGCGAGTTCGGCCATGCCGTGCCCCTGGCCGTGGCCACGCCGCGCCAGCCCGACGGCAAGGGCTATTAACGCCACCGACGACACAACAGGAGCGACGCCATGCGAAGCATGTTCTTCCTCATCGCTGCGGCCCTGGCCGCAACCCTGGCCGGGTGTCAGGCCGAAAAAGAATCCTTGGGCTGGGATTACGGCAAGGCGTACCATACGGTCTTTGAGAACCAGAAACTCGATCCGGCGGCCGGCGACGACAGCCCGGTCGTCGGCATGAACGGAACCCGGGCCGCCCTGGCCTATGAACGCGTGGAAAAGGCCGCGCCTGACGAGCGGACGAATCAGTCCGGCAGCTTCGAGGCCTTTCTCAAGCAGAAATAACGCCATCGACCGGGGAGAAGGGCACGACCATGCGCGACAAACTCAGCGTGATCCTGGATATGGACGCCACGCCTGCCCGGGGGGTGTTCGAGGAATGCCTGTCCGAGGACGGCGATTTCGAGGTGCTCGGGGCCGGAGAGGAATACGCCGATCTGCTCGTGCGTGAGCTTGCCCCGGAGGGCGGCGAGGCCGAGCTTGAGGCCGTGGCCGAACTGGTGGCCCGGCGCGGCGAGCGCGAGGTGTTTTTGACGGCCCCGGTCTATGACGCCGAGGTGTTGATGCGGCTCATGCGCCAGGGCGTGCGCGAATTTTTCCCCCAGCCGGTCAACCACGAGGAAGTCCGCATGGCCCTTTGGCGCTTCAAGGAGCGCCGGGAGTCGGCCCTTGGCCCCAAGCGCAGCAAGCAGGGGCGCATCGTCAGCATTTTCGGGGCCAAGGGCGGGGTCGGCACCACCTCGCTGGCCGTCAATCTGGCCGCCGCCGGCCAGACCGACAAGCCCGGGGCCACCGTCGCCCTCATGGACATGAACCTGCCCTTTGGCGAGGCCCAGCTCTTTCTCGACATCGCCCCCAAATACCACTGGGGTGAAGTGCTCGGCAACATCAGCCGCCTGGACGCCACCTATCTCATGAGCGTCATGTCCCGCCATCCCTCTGGCATCTACCTGCTGGCCCCGCCAAGCCGGCTTGACGACCTCCAGATGGCCACCCCGGAAAACATCTCCAAGCTCCTGGAACTCATGCGCCAGGTCTTTGATACCGTGGTCATCGATCTTGGCATGTACCTGGATGAAATAACCCTCAAGGTCATGGACATGTCCGACTCCATTGTCCTGGTGTGCGTCCAGAATCTGCCGTGCCTGGCCAATGTGCGCCGCTTTCTGGACACCATCCGCCATGCCGAGACAGGGCTTGAAGACAAACTCAAGATCGTGGTCAACCGCCACCTCGACGAGAGCGATCTGGTGGTTGCGGACATGGAAAAGGCCCTGGGCCTGCCGGTCTTCTGGCGTGTGCCAAACGACTACAAAACCACCCTGTCGGCCATCAACCAGGGCAAGACCCTGCTTGAAACCGCGCCGCGCGCCCCGGTGACCCGGTCCCTGTGCGATCTGGCCGCCATCCTGGCCCCGGCCCAGGTGGCGGATGCGCCCAAAAAAACCTTTTTCGGCCTCAAGTTCCTGCGCGGCCGGTCCTGACCCGGACAGCGCAGCCGGGTGCGGCCGCTGTGGCGGCCGGATCGCAACGGTGGTAAGGCTATGGTGCGGCGAAAGCGCCAAACCGGTGAAGGAGTCCCTGCATGGAACGCGGCCGCCCGCCCATTTTGCGCCACCAGATGCCCCGCCTCCAGACGCCTGCGCCGGAGCGCAAGGAGCCGGGCATTGCTTCGGATGAATACTACGAGATAAAGACCCGCATCCATGACCGGTTAATCGACCTTATCGACCTGTCGCTGCTCGACAGCCTGGACGAAGGGTCCCTTGGCGGCGAGATCGGGAAGATCGTCGAGCGGCTGTTGCGCGATGAATTCTTCCAGACCCCGCTCAACCAGATCGAGCGGGACCGGCTCATAAACGAGGTCAAGGACGAGATGCTCGGCCTTGGGCCCCTGGAGCCGTTTCTCAAGGACCCGAGCGTCAACGACATCCTGGTCAATTCCTATCGCCAGATCTACGTGGAGCGCAGCGGCAAGCTGGTGCTGACCGAATCGCGCTTCAAGGACAACGACCACTTAAAAAAGATCATCGACCGCATCGTCTCCCGGGTCGGCCGGCGGGTGGATGAATCCTCGCCCATGGTGGACGCCCGCCTGCCCGACGGCTCCCGCGTCAACGCCATCATCCCGCCCCTGGCCATCGACGGCCCGGCCCTGTCCATCCGCAAATTCGCCAAGGAAAAGCTCACCATCGAGGATCTCATCCGCTACAAGGCCATGACCCGCGACATTGCCGACGTGTTGCGCGGCACGGTCCTGGCAAGGCTCAACATCCTCATTTCCGGCGGTACCGGCACGGGCAAGACCACCATGCTCAACTGCCTTTCGGGCTTTATTCCCCATGACGAACGCATCGTCACCGTGGAAGACGCGGCCGAATTGCAGCTGAAGCAGGAGCATGTGGTGCGCCTGGAATCCCGCCCGCCCAACATCGAAGGGCGCGGCGAGGTGACCCAGCGCGATCTGGTGCGCAACTGCCTGCGTATGCGGCCCGACCGCATCATCGTCGGCGAAGTCCGTGGCGCCGAGGCACTCGACATGCTGCAGGCCATGAACACCGGCCACGACGGCTCCCTGGCCACGCTCCACGCCAATACCCCCCGCGACGCGCTCATGCGCCTGGAAACCCTGGTGGCCATGGCCGGACTGAATATTTCCGCCCTGTCGCTTAAACGCTATATCGCCTCGGCCGTGGACGTCATCATCCAGATTTCGCGCTTCTCCGACGGCAGCCGCAAGCTCGTCAGCTTCCAGGAACTGACCGGCATGGAAGGCGAGGTCATCACCATGCAGGAGATTTTCGCCTTTGAGCAGCGCGGCATGACGGCTGACGCCAAGGTCAAGGGCGCGTTTCTGGCCCGGGGCATCCGGCCCAAGTTTGCCGTGCGCTTCGAATCCAAGGGCATCAAGCTGCCGGAAGGCATTTTCGATCCCCGCAACGTGGCCGAGGTATGACATCGTGAGCGCCCCCTGCCAATCCGCCGGCCGCCGGCCGGGATAGGAGCAAGTTATGGCTGGCGGTCTGCCCAACATCCTCTCCCTGGCCCTGCTCCTTTCCCTGGCCTACCTGTTTATTGCCGTGGCCCTGGCCATCATGCGCCTGACCGACAAATCCGGCCAGGAGATCGCCCGGCGCATCGAGCAGGTGACGCACGGCGAGGGGCTGGGGCTTGAGGCGGCAGACATCGAAAAGAAGCACGAATTAAGCGGCCTGCGCTGGCTCGATGTGCTGCTTTCCCGCCATGCCTGGAGCGGGCGCATGGAAAAGGTGCTCAACCAGGCCGACATCAAGGCCCCGCTCGGCTTTTTCGTGCTGTTGTCCCTGGTTTTTGGCGTCACCGGCTATCTCGGCAGTGCGCTCTATGCCGACAGCTCCCTGGTCCGCCTGGGCGTGGCCCTGGGCCTGGCCTGCCTGCCGTACAAATGGGTGGTCATGCGCAAGGGCAAACGCATGGCCGATTTCGAGCGCCAGCTGCCCGAAGCCCTGGAACTGGTGGGCCGGGCGCTTCGGGCCGGCCACACCTTCACCAGCGGCATGGGCATGGTGGTGAGCGAATTCGCCGATCCCATCCGCACCGAGTTCCAGACCACCCTGGAGGAAATCAATTTCGGCCTGGGCGTCACCGTGGCCCTGGACAACCTCATGGAGCGGGTGGACTGCCCGGACCTGAGCTTTTTCGTGGTGTCGGTCAAAATCCAGAACGAGTCCGGCGGCAATCTGGCGGAAATCATCAGCAACATCTCCTGGCTGATCCGCGAGCGGTTCAAGCTCAAGGGCCGCATCCGGGTGCTTTCGGCCGAAGGGCGCATGGCCGCCTGGGTGCTGTGCCTGTTGCCCTTTGGCGTGGCCGGCGTGGTGAAGATGGTCAATCCCGGCTATTTCAGCCTGCTGCTTGTCGATCCCCTGGGGCGGGTCATGAGCTATCTGGTCATAGGCCTTATGACGGTTGGCGTCCTTATCATCCGCAAGATGGTCCGCATCGAGGTCTAGGAGAGCGCCATGGATTTGCTCGTCATTGCCGTGCTGGTTGCCGCAAGCGTGGGCCTTTTCGTCTACGCGACGACCATGTTGCGCGAGGAAGGCCGCAAGCGCCGGGAGATGGCCGGCCGGGCCCATGCCGTCATCAATGCGGTGCGGCTGGGGGCGGGCGGCCGGCCGGGGCTGCTCGGCTGGTTTGAGAATTTCGGCCAGCGGGCGGCAACCTGGTTTGGCGAACTGGTCAAACCCCGGGAAGCCAAGGAGCTGTCCAAAACGCGGTCCTCCCTGGTCCAGGCCGGCTACCGGCAGCCGAGCGCGGTGGAACTTTTTTTGGGGCATCAAGGCCGGCTTCGCCTTTGTCGGGCTGATGCTCGGCGCCCTGGCCGCCATGTCCGGCCGGCTGCCGGGGCAGTACAAGATGTTCGTGGTGGTGGGGCTGGTGGCTGCGGGGTTTTATCTGCCGGGGGTCGTGCTCGGCTTCCGGGTCAAGGCCCGGCAAAAGGCCATCACCCACTCGCTGCCCGACGCCCTGGATATGCTGGTGGTGTGCGTGGAGGCCGGCATGGGCCTTGACCAGGCCATCTACCGGGTGTGCCAGGAGCTCTCGCAAAAAGACCCCATCCTCAGTTCCGAACTGCGTCTGCTCACCCTGGAGTTGCGGGCCGGCAAATCCCGGCGCGAGGCCCTGCGCAATCTTTCCTCCCGGGTCGGCCTGGAAGACCTGGGCAGTCTTGTGGCCATGCTCATCCAGACCGACATGTTCGGCACCTCGATTGCCCAGACCCTTCGGGTCTATGCCGATTCCATGCGCACCAAGCGCTTCCAGATGGCTGAGGAACTGGCGGCCAAGCTGCCGGTCAAGCTCCTGTTGCCGCTGATGCTCTTCATCTTTCCGACGCTTTTGATCGTCATTTTGGGACCGGCCGGCATCCGCATCGCCCAGATGCTCTCCGGCATGAGCAAATAGGCCGGGTTTTTTTCCGGCAGGGGGCCGTCCAGGCCGGCCGTCCCGCTTCGGGGCGGGCCAACACGCCCAACACCGTCGGGCAGGGGGAACGGATATGGCCGGTGGGGCCGACTTGGCGCGCTCGGCAAAGGAGCTTCAAAGCCGCCAGCAGGACATGCTGGACGCCGTCTCAGGGCTTGGCTCCGGGTCAAAGGGCCTTCTCTCGAGCCTAAACGACTTTTTCCACAGTCCCGACAACCTGCTGGCCCTGGCCATCTGTCTCGTCTCGGTGGTCGGCATCTATCGCCTGCTTCGGGCCGAGCACATCATTCCGGCTCCGTCCCGGCCGTCCATGGGGGGCATGCTGGCCAGCCCCCTGGCCCGGAGCATGGTCGTTCGAGCGATGTTCGCCATCGTCCTGGCCGCCCTGGGGCTGGCCGTCGCCTTCGGCCGCCTGACCGGGTTGCTCGATCTGGTCAAAAACCTGTTCTAGGCTCCGCCGATCGGGCGCAGCCTCTGCCCGGGCCGGTTCCCCGGCCGGCCCAAAAAACAGGGGACGCGCGGAGCATGTCTCCGCGCGTCCCCTGCCATCGGGCCGTATCCTGCCTGGGGAGGCCGACCGGCTACTCCCGAAATGGTTTGTACTGCTGCAAAATTTTATCGGTCACCGCCTGTTTGAGGGCCGCGACGTCGCTGTCGCCGGCCAGGGACTCGGCAGCGGTTAGGGCGGCGGCCGAGTCTTCAAATCCGGCGTTTTTGGCGATGGCGTCGAATTTGGCGTCAAAGGCTTCCGGATCATCCCGGGACAGGGTCACGTAGTCGCTGGCGCTGACCAGGGTCAGATAATCCTGATAGAATTTGACCACATTGTCCTTGGTGGAGGCTGCGCCGGCCTGGGCGGCAAAGACCAGCAGGGCGGCCAGGGCGATGGCGGGGAGTCGGATGTTCATGGCGGCGTCCTTTGGCGGCCTACCACGGCTCGGAGATCTTGCGGGCCGAGGCGGACAGCTGGATATTGTCGAAAAAGGGCTTCATGGGTTCGATCAGGGCCTCATAATTGTAGGTGAGCCTGACCTCGAAGGGCGTACACGGCGTGGCCTTGCAACTGGTGGTTGTCGAGGGCGTCAGGCTCAGGACCGGGGCGTCGGCCTGGGCCGACTGCTTGACCATGGGAATAAGGTCGTTGGCGGTCATGAACTGCTCGGCCGAGGCCTGGGTGGTCTCGCGCATGGCTGTATCGTGGGCGATGGTGCTCACGGCGTTATTGAGCGTCACCTGGATGCGCAGGATGTTGGCTATCTCGATAATGCCAAAGAGCAGGGTGATCAGGATCGGCAGCACCAGGGCCATCTCAACGACCAGGCTTCCCGACTGGGCGGTTTCGCGGCCACAGGGCGCGGTGTGGGGATTATGGGTGGCCTTCATGGCTGTGCTCGCTTGTGTTGCGTCGGCTGGTTACGGGGTGCCGGTGGTGGCTTCCTTCTTGGTCATGAGGCGCTGGCCGAGCTGCTGGCCGATCTTTTTAAACATTTCCTTGATGCCGGCTTCGTCCGGGGCGTCAAAGTAGTGGTCGTCGGTGCCGATCTTGGATGAGGCGATCTGCTTCATGAGGCTCTTGTCCGTGGTATCGGAGTCGCCAAACCGGATGGAGAATATTTCCACAGGGTAGCTGGCGTCGTTTTTGGCCAGGTTGGCTTCGGTTGTGACGTACTGGTTGAGCAGCCCGCCGTCCTTGCAGTCCGGGATCTGGGCCAGGGTCAGGGCGGCCGTTCCCAGGGTGGAGTAGGGCGAGGCGGACGTATCGGGCTTGAGCCCCTGGCCGAAGTAGGCGTTGGTCCAGTAGGTGTTGACGGTCTTGGAGGCCGAGGCATAGTTGCCGCCGCAGCGGCCGTCCTCGGTGTCGCCGTCGGTGAGCACGATCATGATCTTGCGCACCTTCTTGTCCGTGTTGCCCTCGACATAGGGCGCTTCGGGCGAGAGCACCTTGCGGCCCCACTTGATGCCTTCACTGATAAGCGTGCCCGAGGTCACGGCCCCGGCATTGAGCGCCGCAATATTGGACAGGATGTCGTCCTTGTCCGAAGACAGGGCCCGGATGGGCGACATGCCTGAGCAGGTCTTGTCCGTGGAGGTGCTCACGCCGCTTAGGGTGTAGCCGTAAAAGATGTTCGTCTTGGTCGTGGTGCGGGAATATTCCACGCGCAGCTTGCCGTTGTTGAGCGTGCCGTCGGCATTGCGGCAGCCAGTGCCCACGCCGTCGGGGTTTGCTTCGGCCGTGACCGGGTCGTTGCCGTCGATGCGCACCTTGCCCTGGAAGGGGACCAGGCCGATCTTGGACCGGGTGGCGGTCTCGGACGAGGCCGGCATGATGAGGTTGACCAGGTTGGTGGCCGCCTCCTTGACGTTGGCAATGGGCGTGCCCTTCATGCTGCCGGTGGAGTCGAGGACCATGACCAGTTCAATGTCGTTGTAGCCGGCGCAGGCCTCGGCGACGACGGTCTGGTCGGTCATGCCGATCATCTTGGAAACGGTCATCTCCACATTCGCCTCGGCCGTCACGCACACGCTGCGGGTGGCCCCGCCGGACTCCACCAGGATGTTGGTCGCATCGGCGTCGTTGGCCAGGAGATTGGTCCTGGCGGCCTTGTCTGCCTTGCCGTTATCCACGTCCGGGTCGTCGGGGAGCTGGAGGCTGCCGGCCAGGGCCGCAGAATCCACCGCGTTTTGCAGGCGATTGCGCTCCACATAGAGCCGGCCGAGGTCGACGGCCACGCCGGTTGCGGCCATGACGGCGAGAAGACTGGCCGCAATGAGGACACTTGACGCCCCACGGGCGTCGCCGCCATCAATTTTCGGCCGGCAAAGCCGTGACCACCCGGGCCGAAAGGGTGAGCGGAGTTGAGCCCATAATGCCGAAAGGGCTTGAGCCGCCCTGGCTGTCGGATTGCGACGAGAAAAAAGGCGTGAAGACATGGTCCACCTGCACTGTTACGTTGTTGTCGCTGTCCCGTGCGCCGACTGTAACCGTTGGAGCCGCGCCATCGACGGTCGATGATGCGTCGGCATTCTTGAAAAGGCTGTTGACGTAATCGGCCACCCCGGACGAGTCGCCATTTTGCCGCGAAACCATCCGCGCCCCTTCCATGGCCGCATTTTGCAGCTGGGAATATTCGAGCAAGGCCCGCGAGGCTTCCACCAGAAAGAGAAACAGCGGGATCAGGATCATCATGCCCAGGGCCGCTTCCAGGGCTGCAACACCGCGTTCGTCTTTATGTAATTGTTTCATGGCCTTATTTCCGTGTTGCATAGGATCTGTTCGCAGCGCCGGGAGGCGCGTGTTTCCCTGATGCTCTGGAAGAATCATGCCAGGAGGTGTGATTCTTCCATCGTTCAAATTTTATTATTTATTACAGCGTATTGGCCTGATTTTGGCCATCTGGGCCGTGGTCTGCGCTGGCCGGCGTTCCAGGAAACGTGGAATGAAACCATCCGATCCGCCTGTTTCCCGGGGTCCGGCCAGGGACCGGATTCCATTGTCCATGGACAGGACGGCCAAGGCCGTGTTTACCAGCCCGGCCGGGTCTGTTATGACCGGGGCCATGGAGACAGGAGAAGCCAGGGTGAAAAGGCAGTTGCGGGCGGTCATCGCCATCGTGGCCGTGGGGCTGTGTCTGCTGGGACTGGCCGGCTGCGGCGGTTCGGCGGGTAAAGCCAAGGGTTCGGGGCCGTCAGGGACAGGCAACGCCGGCATCGCCGCCGGTGATGCGGCCCTGGCCCGGGGCGACCGGGGCGAGGCCGGCCGGCTCTATCTGTCGGCGCTCAACTCCGGGGCCGACGCCGCCACGGCCCACACCCGCCTGGGCGACCTGTATCTCGGCATGGGGTCCTATCCCCAGGCCCGCGACGCCTATCAGCAGGCCGTAAAGGCCAACCCCAAATATGCCCCGGCCCTGCAGGGCCTTGGTTTTGCCCTGTATCTGGGCGGCGGCCGGGGGCAGGCCGGCCCGTATCTGACCAAGGCCCTGGCCCTGGACCCGTCGCTCTCCCGGGCTGCCGCCCTGCTTGGCACCCTTGAAAACCGCGACGGCCACCCGGACGTGGCCCTGGCCGTGTCCGACGCCTCGTTGGCCGTGGCCTTTGACGCCGACGTGGAAAACAATCGCGGCATCTCGCTGTTGCTGCTTGGGCGCGGCGAAGAGGCGGCCAGCGCCTTCCGCAAGGCGGCCGGGGCGAAAAAATCCGTCAAATTCTCCAATAATCTCGGCTTGGCCCTGTGCAAGCTCGGCCGCTATGACGAGGCCTATGCCGCCTTTGCCACCGTGGCCACGGAGTCTGCGGCGCTCAATAATCTCGGCGTGTGCTACATGGAGGCCGGCCACAAGGACAAGGCCCAGGAATATTTCGAGAAAGCCATTGCCGCCAATCCGCGTTTCTATCCCCAGGCCCATGACAACCTGTCCCGGCTCTCGGCCGTGGAAGAGGTGACCCTGCCGGCCGTTTCCGCAGTCCAGCCGTCCGGCCCGCCGGTTTCGCTCCAAAGCCCTCCGGCGGCCCCGGCCGCCCCACCCCAGGGCCATCCGCTGCCCCCGGCGGCTGCGGCCAAGCCGGCTGCGCCAAAGCCCGCCGCCACCGCCCCGGCGTCGCCCGCCACCGCCCCGGCCGCCCCGGTGGGGCCGGCTGCGGGCCAAGCGGCCCCGGTTGTCCCGGTCGCCCCTGACACCCCGGTCATTTCGGTCACGGCCCCGTCGGAGCCTGTGCCGCCGGCCCCGGCCCAGCCGGTTCCCGCGCCGCCGGCTCCGGCCCAGGCGGCTCCTGTGCCATCGGCTTCGACACCGTCGGTTGCCCCGCCATCTTCGGGCAAACCCGTTTCGGCGCCCAAACCGTTTGCGCCGGCAGTTGCGCCGGCAAAGGGGCAGTCCACTCCGGCCCAGCCAGGGCCGGCGTCGGCCAAACCCGCGAATAAACCCTCGGCCGTTGAAAAAAACGACCGATCAGAAATGCCCTGAGGCCCGCCGACAGGTCTTGAGGCGGGGAGCGCCATGGGAGCAGCGGAAACACGGCCGGAAGCAATGCGCCTGCTCGTGGCCGACGACGAGCCGCGCATTCTCGACCTGTTCACCGAAATTCTGGCCCCGGCCGATGACATCCTGGACGGACTCGACGGCCTGGAGGCAGGGCATACAGCCCTGGGGCAGATCTTTGAGCTGACCCTTTGCCGCCAGGGCGAGGAAGCCGTGGCCGCTTTTCGGGCCGCTGCCGCAGAAAACCGCCCCTATGCCGTGGCCTTCATCGATGTCCGGATGCCGCCGGGACGCGGCGGCCTGGTGGCGGCCGAGGAAATCCGGGGCATCGACCCCTGGGTCCAGATCGTGGTGGTCACGGCCTTTACCGACGTCGATCCGGTGACCATTGCCCGGCGCGTGCCCCCGGCCGACAAGCTCCTCTACATCCAAAAGCCCTTTCATCCCCAGGAAATCATGCAGTTCGCCACGTCGCTTTGCGCCAAGTGGCGGGCCGAGCGGGATTTCAAGACGCTCAAAAGCCGGCTGGAAACCCTGGTCTACGAACGCACCGCCGCCCTGGCCAGCGCCAACCGCAAGCTCACCCGAGAGATGGAGGAGCGCGAACGCGTCACCCATCTGATCGAATCGGCCAAACGGGAATGGGAAGGCACCTTCGATTCTGTCCAGGATCTCGTCGTGGTCATCGGCCGCGACTGCGCCGTGCGCCGCCTCAATCTGGCCATGGCCCACCGGCTGGGCCTGGCCCCGCGCGACGTGGTGGGGCGGGCGTGCTCCTTTGTCTTTGACGCCGAGGACAAGCCCGGCGAGCGCAGCACCGAGATCCTGGCCATGACCGACGGCCGCTACCACTCCCGGGAAATCGCCATCCCAAGGCTCCACGGCGAGTTTCTCATCACCTCCTCGCCGCTCACCCACGCCGACGACGCGCCCCTGGCCACAGTGTTTGTGGCCCACGACATCACCGAGCGCAAAAATCTCGAACGCCGGCTGCGCCAGAGCCAGAAAATGGAAGCCATCGGCACCCTGGCCGGCGGCATCGCCCACGATTTCAACAACATCCTCGGCATCATCATGGGCTTTGCCGAGATGATCGAAGGCGAGGCCCAGGCCGAGACTCCGCTTGCCCGGCGCATCGGCCACATCCTGGCCGCCTGCCGCCGGGCGCGCGATCTGGTGTTGCAGATCCTGTCGTTTAGCCGCCAAAACGACCAGGAGGCCAACCATTTGCGCGTCGGGCCGCTGGTGCGCGAGACCCTGAAACTCATCCGGGCCACCGTCCCCAATGCCATCGCCATCACCGAGATGATCAAACCCGGCCGCGACGCCATCCTGGCCGAACCGTCGCAGATCCAGCAGATCATCATGAATCTGTGCTCCAACGCCGCCCATGCCATGCGCGAGACCGGCGGCGTCCTGGAAGTGGGCCTGGAGGAGCTGCCCCCCGGCAGTTCCCCGCTGTCCGGCGAGGGCACTGTGGCCGGTTCCCTGCGCCTGTGGGTGCGCGACACCGGGCCGGGCATCCCGCCGGATATTGCGGAACGCATTTTCGATCCCTTTTTCACCACCAAAAAGCCCGGCGAAGGCACGGGCATGGGCCTGTCCGTGGCCCATGGCGTGGTGCGCAAGTACAAGGGCGAGATCAAGGTCAAAAGCCAGGCCGGGATCGGCGCGACCTTTGACGTCTACCTGCCGCTGGCCGGCGACGCCCCGGATGTCCCGGCTGCCGCCGTGGTCGATCCGGTCATGGGGCGCGGGCGCATCCTGCTCGTTGACGACGAGCAGGCCCTGGCCGACATCGGCCGGGAACTGGTGGAATCCCTGGGCTACAAGGTGGTGGCCGAAAGCGATCCCAGGCAGGCCCTGGCCATTTTCCGCAACGATCCCGAAGCCTTCGATCTGCTTATTACCGACCAGAACATGCCCGGTCTGACCGGGGCCGAACTGGCCAAGGCCGTGCTGGCCCTTCGCCCGGCCCTGCCGGTGCTGATGCTCACCGGGTTTAGCGAGACCATGAGCAAGGAAGGGGCGCGGGCCATCGGCATCCGCGACCTGCTGCTCAAGCCTGTCCTGCGCCGTGATCTGGCCACAGCCATCGAGGCGGCCCTGCTGCCGGGGGCGTAGCGTGAGGGAAGAGGAAGAGTGCCTCCGGCGGCCAAAGGGCTGAGCCCTTTGGAATCCCACCTGGAGAACGTTTGATTGGGCGTGACAGTTGGAGGTTGCCCGTGACGGGACCCGCCGCGGCGGCGGCGCAGCCTTTTGCCGGCCTGAAGCGGTCTTGTCACAGTGTGGCGGTACACCCGGACGCCCGGAACAGGAAAGGAAACCATGGAAAGACGGGAACTCGGCTATGTGGCCGCGGTCGAAGGCGCGGAAGTAACGGTGGTCCTGGGGCACGACGTGTTTGCCGACGTGACCGTGGGCGACATGGTGGTCATTGTTTCGTCCCGCTCCATGGTGTTCGGGCTGGTGCAGTCCCTGTCCACCCCGTCCCCGGCGGCGACCGTAGCCCCTGGCGACCGGCATCTGGCCCGGGTGGCCCTTTTGGGCGAGAGCCTGGGGACCGAGGAAACGGCGTTTGTCTTCCAGCGCGGCGTCTCCCACAACCCGCGCCTGGGGGCGGTGGTGCGCCAGACCGACAGCGCCGATCTGGCCCGCATCTACGCCAAGCCGACCAAATCCAGCGTGGTGGTCGGGGCCTTGCACCAGGACCCGGACGTGCCGGCCTACGTCATTGTGGATGATTTTCTCGGCAAGCATTTCGCCGTGCTCGGCACCACAGGCTCGGGCAAGTCCTGCACCGTGGCCGTGCTGTTGCGCTCGGTATTGACCGCCCACCGTAACGGCCACATCGTGCTCCTTGATCCCCACGACGAATATGCCGCCGCCTTTGGCGACATGGCCGAGATGGTCACCCCCGACACCCTGGTCCTGCCCTATTGGCTGCTTGATTTCGAGGAGATGGTGCAGGTCTTTTGCAGCACGGGCCAGCCTTACCGCGAGGTCGAGGCCAATATCCTCAAGGACTGCGTCATGGCGGCCAAGGCCGAATACTTGCGCGGCAGCGGCCCCGGTGGCGGTGACGAGGCCGGACTGACCATCGATACGCCAATTCCCTACCGGCTGGCCCGGGTCTCGGAACTGCTCAAGGTCGGCATGGGCAAACTCGACAAGCCCGAAAGCTCCATTCCCTATATGCGCCTGACCGCCCGCATCGACGCCCTGCGCCGCGACCGGCGGTTTTCCTTCATGTTCGGCCAGCTCACCGTGGAAGACGTCATGGGCGAGGTGCTGGCCCGCTATATGCGCCTGCCGGCCGACGGCCGGCCCATGACCATCTTCAATCTGGCCGGCGTGCCGTCGGAAATCGTGGACGTGGTGGTCTCGGTGCTGTGCCGGCTCATTTTCGATTTTGCCCTGTGGACCAAGCGGGGCACGGGCGTGCCCATTTTGCTCGTGTGCGAGGAGGCCCACCGCTATGTGCCGCGCGATTCCGCCGTGGCCTTCGGCCCGACCCGCCGGGCCTTGTCGCGCATCGCCAAGGAGGGCCGCAAGTACGGGGTGTCGCTCGGCCTTGTCACCCAGCGGCCGTCGGAAATCTCGGAAACCGTGTTGTCCCAGGTCAACACGCTATTTTCCCTGCGCATGAGCAACGAGCAGGACCAGCTCTTCGTGCGCCGGGCCATGCCGGAAAATGCCGCCGGCCTGCTGGCTGCCCTGCCGGCGCTACGCACCCAGGAAGCGGTGGTGGTGGGCGAGGGCGTGCCCGTGCCCATGCGCATCCGGCTGCGGGAACTCGCTGCCGACGAACGGCCAAGAAGCGACACCGCCCGGTTCTCCGAGGTCTGGAGCGGGCCGTGTAACGACAAGAACTTTATCGCCGACACCCTGGAGCGGTGGCGTCGGCAGATTCGCTGAGCGCCTTCCTTGTAAAAGCCTGCGTTAGAAGGTAGGGAACCGGATGATGCGCCAAGCGATGTCTCGCCTGCTTTTTCGGGCCATGTTGCCCGTGACGGTTTTTTGTGCGGCCGGTCTTTTCCCTTTGCCTCTGGCTGCGGCCGGTCCGAAAATGGCCAGTGTCCCGGCGTCCGGGGCCACGGAAATCCACGGCCTGATCCTGCCCGATCCGGTGGCTGCCGGCCGGCGCGACAAAATGCTGCGGGAGGCCGGGCACAAATTTAACGATAAAAAAGGCGTGGGTTGCAAATATCCGGAAGTGATCGTCGATGCCAAGCTGCTTGGCCTGGTCAACAACCACAGCAAGAAAAACGGCCTGGACCCGAGGCTGGTCTATGCCCTGATCGAACAGGAATCGCGCTTTAATCCCTGCGCCGTCTCGCCCAAGGGGGCGCAAGGGCTCATGCAGATCATGCCCGACACCCAAAAACTCCTGGGCCTGACCGAGCCGTTTGATCCCGAGCGCAACATCGCCGCCGGCACCCGGTATCTGCGCTCCATGCTCGACAAATTCCAGACCGAGGTCATGGCCCTGGCCGCCTACAACGCCGGCCCCGGAGCCGTGGCCAAGCACGGCGGCGTGCCGCCCTACGACGAAACCAAGGATTATGTCCTGAAGGTCGTTGACCGCTATTTCATGTTGCGTCTACGCTACCCCGACGAGGGGATCGGCGTGATCCACCAGAAGCTGGCCGCCGGCGACCTGCCGCCGGCAAAATCGGAGAAGCCATGACCGAGACACTCTGGCCCGGCGAAGGCAGCCCGGCCCCGGATTTCTCTTTGCCCGACGCAGACGGGCGCATCCATTCCCTGGCCGATTTTTCCGGCCGGTGGCTGGTGCTCTATTTTTATCCCAAGGATTCGACCAGCGGCTGCACCACCGAGGCCGTGGAATTTTCCGGGCTGTTGCCCCGGTTCCTGGCCCTGGGGGCCGACGTCGTCGGAGTGAGCCGCGACAAGCCGGCCAGCCATCGCAAATTCATCGACAAGCACGAACTGACGGTCATGCTCCTGTCCGACCCGGACACCGCCACCCTGGCCGCCTACGGGGCCTGGCGCGAGAAAAAGGTCTGCGGCAAGGACTGCGTGGGCACGGTGCGCTCCACCTTCCTCATCGATCCCAAGGGCGTCGTGCGCAAGGCCTGGCCGCAGGTGGCCAAGGCTGCCGGCCATGCCGAAGCCGTGCTGGCCGCGCTGACCGGGCTGGCCGGGAGCTAGACGGCCCATGGCCCTTTGCGTCTCCAGCCTGCGCTCCGGGGGGCTTATTGCCTCCTACCAGTGCCAAAGCGCCTGCCCCCACTGCCTCTATCGCAGCGGGCCGGGGCGCTCGCCGGACTATATCGACCAGGAAACGGCCGCAGCCTGCTTTGCCAAGGCGCTTTCCCTGGGAGCCGGGGCCATGCATGTGGGCGGCGGCGAACCCCTGGCCGATCCCCTGGGGCTGGCCGGGGTGCTGGCGGCAGCGGCCGAGACAGGCATGGCCATCGAGTATGTGGAGACGAGCGGATCGTGGTATGACGACGCCGACGAGGCGGTCGAGCTTTTAACCGAATTGCGCTCCATGGGCCTGGGCTCGCTTTTGGTGTCGATCAGCCCCATGCACAACGGCTTCGTGCCGCTTTCCAAAACCCTTGGTACCATGGCCGCCGCCCGGGCGGCCGGAGTGGCGGTCTTTCCCTGGCAGGAACATTTTCTGGCCGATCTCAGGCAGTTCGATCCCGAGACGACCCATCCCTTTGCCGCCTACCTCCACCGCTTCGGTCCGGGCTATCCGGCCGAAATCCTGAACCGCACCTGGATCCATCTGGGCGGGCGGGCCTTTGACCTTTTTGCCCCGGCCGTCGGCCGGCTGCCTGTGGAGACGATCCTGGCCAAGGCCTCGCCGGATTGCCTGCGGGAGCTGTCCGACACCAGCCATTTTCATCTGGACCTCTACGGCGACTACGTGCCCGGCCTGTGCTCCGGCCTGGCTTTTCGGGCCGACGATCTGGGCCAGCCGCTCGATTCCGAACGCTATCCCATCCTGACCACCCTGGCCGAATCCGGCATTGCCGGCCTGTATGAGTATGCCGCCGCCCTGGAAGACTACAAGCCGCGGCCGCAAGGCTACGTCAATAAATGCGAGCTGTGCCAGGACATCCGTCAGCATCTGTCCGAACGGGGCTGGTTTGAGTCCAACGAGCTTTCGCCGCCTGAATTCTACGCGTCCATATAGTCCATAGAGTTGATGGAGGGATGAAGAGCCTCCGGCGGCCGGGGAGTGCGGGAAGGGAAAATGCCTCCGGCGGCCAAAGGGCAGTGCCCTTTGGAACCGC
>NZ_MLBG01000084.1 GCF_001936595.1 Desulfovibrio sp. DV | reverse complement strand
AATTCCCCGCCCCCTATCGAGGGGTCCGGGGGGATCATCCCCCCGGTGGGGCTCGGGGCAACGCCCCGATTCTCTTCGATTTTCCCCCTCTTCCCTGTTACAACCCCACATCCCTCAAAACGCGTACGGCTCTTCCTGACGCCATTGGAACATGTACGCCTCCTCGGGCACCAACTCTTTCGCTTCCAGCGCATCAGCCGCCAGCAGGGCCGTCGGGGCCACGGACGAAAAGCTCATGCCGGGCAGGATGACGTCCTTGCGGTCGGCTTCGGGTATTTCGGCCAGTCGGCCGTAGGCGACGACCCAGCCTTTGTCGGCGGGCGGCGGCGTCCCCTGGGGGAGTCTGACCCGAAAGCCGACAGCCGTGCCATCGGCAAAGCAGCACCACACGGCCAGCCGGTAGAGGACGAACTGGCCGGCGGCATCAAGCTCGGGGCTGCGGTGGACGAAGCCGCGCACGGCATAGGGCCGGGTGAAGGCCGGGGAGGGGCCTTTGGCGGCGATGTCGTAGAGTTCGCCGGTATTGATGGGAATATAGTCCTGGCCGTTCATGGCCAGGCGGGCCGGGGTGGGCGCTCTTTCCGGGGCTGGCAGGGGGGCGGGGACGTTGAAGGGGTCGCTGTCGATGTTGGCGGACAGGGTCTGGAAGCCGCCTTCGGTCAGCCCGGCCATGGCCAGGAGCAGCAGATAGCACAGGCTGCGGCCAAGCTTTGGCCGGGTGACGGGCCGGGCGGCGGCGTAAGCGCCAAGCACGGCCAGGACGATGGCGGCAGCCAGGGTCACGGGTTTGAATTTGGGATTTAAGTACATCCAGTAATTGCCGGCCAGGGCCAGCCAGCCCATGAAGCCGGCCAGGGCCAGCATGGCTAGGCCGTCGGTGCGGCTGGCGAGGCGGCGCAGGGTGTTTTTCATGGTGCGGCTCCGGTCATGACGCCGAGGATGCTGCAGGCGACAAGGACGATGGCGGCCGGGACGACGGTCAGCACGCCGACGAGGCGCGGGGTGAAGACCTGTCGCCACATGAGCATGAGTTTGAGGTCGAGCATGGGGCCAAGGGCCAAAAAGGCCAGCTTGGCGGCCTGGGGGAAGGTGGAAAACGAGGCGGCCACAAAGGCGTCGGCCTGGGAGCACAGGGACAAGACGACGGCCAAGCCCATCATGCCCGGAATGGCCAGGGCCAGATCGTTTTCCATGGCCATGACCACGGTGACGGGCACGTAGGCCTTGAAGGCCGCAGCCACCATGGAGCCCAGGATGAGCACTTTGGCCATATCCAGGAAATCGGCCATGGCATGGTGCATGGCCGAGGCGATCTTTTCGCCGGGACCGGGGAGCACGGCGGCCAGCGGCACGGCGTCGGCCAGGGACCCGAAGGGCGAACCCGGGACGGTCGGCGCGGCGGCATGGACGTGGTCCGGGCCGTGGTCGTGGCCGCAGCCGCAGGCCGGGGGCGGCGACAGCACCGGCAAAAGCAGGGTCGCGGCTTTTTTGCCGCCGGCCCAGTAGCCGACCGCCAGTCCGGCGACGATGACCAGGGCGCAACGCCACAGGGCCATGGTCGGATCACCCCGGAAGGCGACCAGCGTGGCCAGGATGGAGACCGGGTTGATGACCGGTGCGGCCAGCATGAAGGCCACGGCAGCCCCGGGCGGCACGCCTTTGCCGATGAGCCGCCGGGCCAGATAGACCACGCCGCATTCGCAGCACGGGGTCAAAGCGCCGATGCCAAGGCCGACCAGGGTCGAGGCCAGCCGGCCCTTGGGGAGCAAGCGCTCCAGGCGGTCTTTGGGGACAAAGGCTTCGACCAGCCCCGAGGCCACCGAGCCAAGCAGCAGGAAGGGGATGGCCTCGAGGACGATGGACAGTGTGGCCTGGGCAAAGAGGTCGAGATTGTGCAGGGCGTTCATGCGGGTACGGCCGTGGGTTCGGCAGCCGGGGCAGCCTCCAGTTGGAAATCGGCCCTGGCCGCGTCTTTGGTCGGGACGAAGCGCACGATGCGGTGGTGGAAGACGGCCAGGGACGGGCGGTGGGCGATGCTGACGATGGCGGCGTCGGGCAGCCGGGCGGTCAGCAGGGCGTAGAGTTCCATTTGCGAGGCCTCGTCCAGGGCCGAGGTGGCCTCGTCGCAAAAGAGCCAGTCCGGGGCCAGCAGAATGGCCCGGGCAAAGGCCAGACGCTGCTGTTCGCCGGCCGAGAGTTCCTGGGTCCAGTGGCGTTCCTCGTCAAGCAGGCTGGTCAGGTGGGGCAGGCCGCAGTCGGCCAGGGCCTGGGCGATGCGCTCGTTTCCGTATGTTTCCGGGGCGTCGGGATAGGCGACGGCTGCGGCCAGGGTGGCGATGGGCAGATAGGGCCGCTGGGGCAGAAAGAGCGAGCGTCCGTCCGGCATGGCCAGCCGGCCGGCGGCAAAGGGCCACAGCCCGCCCAGGGCCCGAAAGAGCGTGGATTTGCCGCAGCCGGCCGGACCGGCCACCATGACACGCTCGCCCGGGGCCACGGTCAGCGCGGCGTCGGCGAGCAGGCGGCGGCCGTCCGGCAGGGTCAGGCTGGCCTCGGAGAGGGTCAGGCCCTGGCCGGCCGGGGCGTCGGCGCGGGTGAAGCCTTCGTCTTTCCTGGCTTCGAGATCGGCCAGGGCGGCGGCGAACCCGGTCAGACGATCGACGGTTGCCCGCCACTGGGCCAGCCGGGTGTAGGCGTCGATGAACCAGGACAGCGACGACTGGACATGGCCGAAGGCCGAGGCGGTCTGCATGAGGCCGCCAAGCTGGATGGCCCCGGAGAAATAGCGCGGCGCGGCCACCAGGAAGGGGAAAACGACGGCCGCCTGGGAATAGCCGGCGGAAAACCAGGTGAGCCGTTTTTGCTGGCGCATGATGGCCCACCAGTTGGACACAACGTGGGAGAACCGGCTCCCCAGGCCCCGGGCCTCCTGGGCCTCGCCGCCGTAGAGGGCAATGGGTTCGGCGTTTTCGCGCACGCGCACGAGCTGGTAACGGAAATCGGCTTCGTAGCGCTGCTGCATGAAGTTGAGGCGAATGAGCGGGCGGCCGATCAGGTGGGTGAAAAACGACCCGAAGCCGGCGTAGAGCACGGCGGCCCAGAGCATGGAGCCGGGTATCTGGATGTCCAAAATGTGGATGTCGCCGGACAGGTTCCAGAGGATGACGGAAAAGGAGACCAGGGTGACCACGGATTCGAGCAGGCCCAGGGTCAGGGAGAGGGTCTGTTCGACAAAGCCGCCGATGTCTTCGCTGATGCGCTGGTCCGGGTTGTCGGTGCCGTCTTTTTCAAAGCGCAGCCGGTAGTAGTTGTGCTCGGCCAGCCAGGTCTTGGCGTAGCGGTCGGTGAGCCAGCGGCGCCAGCGGATCTGCAGCATCTGGCGCAGGTAGATCTGGTAGACGGCGACGATGATGAACATGGCGGCCAGGATGGCAAAGCGGCCGAAGAGCCGGAAGAACTCGTCGACGTTTTTTTCCTGGAGCGAGTTGTAAAAGAGGTTGTTCCATTCGTTGAAAAGCACGTTGAGATAGACGATGCCAAGGCTCATGCCGATGATGACGGCGAGGAGCAGGCCGGATTTCACGCGTTCTTCGCTTTTCCAGTAGGGCTTGGTCAAAGCCCACAGGCCAACGAGAAATTGCCGCCTGGATGCGGGCATGGGGGGTGCTCCTGGTTGCAGGTCGATGGCCCGCCATGAGGCGGACCGTACCCGTCTAGTCACTGGCGCGGGCGGTTGCAACCGAAGCGGCACACAGATTTCATGAAATTTCGGTTAGGTGGGGGCCGACGGACCCTGGGGGCAGGTTTGGCACCCTTGCCGCAGGTCCGCCGACGCCGGGATGGGCGGGGGTTACAGGTAAGGGTAGGGGGCGGCGTCGAATTCCTTGGCCCGGGGGTTGGGGTACAGGCCCTTGGCCTTCAGCGCCGCCAGTTTGCCGGAGCGGTCCGTCCAGGTGGTGTGGAGCAGATGCTCGGACTCGTGGGAGAGCGGTTCCTTGAGGAACTTCTTGTACAGCGTAATGACTTGCGCGTTGTCCTGGGAGGCCCGGACCTTGAATTTGGAGTCTGCGCCGTACACGCTGTCGATGCGTTCCAGCATGTATTCCTTGAGCTGCTTGGCCGCAGCCACGGCCCGGCCGGTCAGGCGCAGGCTGACCAGCGCGCCGCCGGTCATGATGCAGGCGGCCTTTAAAAAGCCGCGACGGGTCTGGGTGAGGATGGTCATGGCGTTCTCCTTAGGCCTTCTGGTCGTTGCAAAGGGCCAGACGCTTTTTAAGCGAGGCGTAGAACTTGCTGGTGCGGTGGTCCATGGACTGGAGCACGGTGGGCATGATGGGCTGGCCGCCGCCCATGACGCAGCCGCCGGGGCAGGCCATGAACTCGATGAAGTGGTAAGGCGACTTGCCGGCCTTGACCTGCTCGCAGACCGTGGCAAAGTTCTTGCCGCCGTTGACCACGGCCACCTTGACCTCGGTGCCGGCGATGGTGACGGTTGCTTCCTTGATGCCGCCAAGACCGCGCACGGCCTTGAAATCCCAGCTTTCCGGGGCTTTTTTGGTCAGCGCCTGGTAGGCAAAGCGCAGGGCCGCCTCCATGACGCCGCCGGAGACGCCGAAGATGGTGGCGCCGCCGGTGGATTCGCCCATGAGCGCGTCGCGCTTGCCGTCGGCCAGCTTGGCCAGGTCGATGCCGGACTGCTTGAGCAGATAGGCCAGTTCGCGGGTGTTGATGGTGGCGTCGATGTCGCGGAAGCCGCTGGCGCTCATTTCCGGCCGCATCCCCTCGAACTTCTTGGCCGTGCAGGGCATGATGGACACGGTGTAGACGGATTTGGGATCGTAGCCGAGTTCCTTGGCGCCGTAGGTCTTGGCCAGGGGACCCATCATGCCGATGGGGGATTTGCAACTGGAGAAGTGCGGCAGCAGTTCGGGGTAAAACGTCTCAGCGTACTTCTGCCAGCCGGGACAGCAGGACGTGAACTGGGGCAGGGGCTTGTCCTGCTTTTTGGTGATGCGGGCCAACAGCTCCGACCCCTCTTCCCAGATGGTGACATCGGCGGTGAACTCGTTGTCCCAGACGTTGCTGCAGCCGAGTTTGGTCAGGGCGGTGAGCATGTGTTCGGTGGTCACCGCGCCAAGGGGCAATCCGAAGGCGTCGCCCAGGGCGTAGCGCACGGCCGGGGCGGGCATGGCAATGACCTTGACGTTCTTGTCTTTGAGCTTGGCCATAATCTCCGGAACGAAGGAGACGGTTTCATAGATGGCCGAGGTGGGGCAGTGGGTCAGGCACTGGCCGCAGTTGATGCAGGCGGCGTCGTCGATGACCTTGTGGGGTTCGCCGGTCTCGCCGGAGATGGCCCCGGTCGGACAGTAGCCCATGCAGGTGTCGCAGCCGATGCACTTGGACTCGTCGACCTGGACGAGGAGCGTGTTGTCCAGGTTGGAACCTGGGGACGGCACGGCGGTTTCATAGAAGATTTTTTCCATCTCGACACGGCTCATCGGCAACCTCCCACGGTTTGAAGGGTTGCCCCGGCTCAGGCCAGGGCGTCGCAACCACTCCGCTGCGGATCTTCCGGCCGGGCCCGGGCGATTGGGATGTGGTTCGTCACATATTTGAGTAAAAAGGCATTCAATGAGTATGAAAATTAAATACGTGGCACGAAAAGAAGTCGTATCTTGAAATCGTGATCATGACAACCCCGAAACGCTGCCGGGGACGTCTCTTTGGGCGATTGGCAGGGACCAGGAGCCGGCCCGGCCTGGAGGGGGGATGGAGCGTTTTGAACTGGGCAGGCCGCCGGCGGTGGGTCTCAAAACACCAACGGCCGGCTCCTTGGGGAACCGGCCGTTGGCGGTATGGACGCTGGGGCGTCGGGCTTAGAAGCGGTAGGTCAGGCCGAAGGACACCTTCCAGGTGTCGCCGCTTTCGGCCTTGTTGACCAGACGGCTGCCCCAGACGCTTTTCTGGAAGTTGCCGTGGGCCCAGCCGGTTTCGACCCGGGCGTCGAGGTTTTCGTAGATGGCGTACTTGGTGTCGAAGTTTGCCCCAAGGACAGACTCGTTCCAGGTCAGGTCGCGGCCCATCTGGAAGTACGGGTTGGAACCCAGGGCGGCGTTTACGTCGCGGATGGCCCGGGGCGAGTTGTTGCCGTGCAGGTAGGTGAAGCCCAGGCGGTGTTCGAACTTCTGGATGAAGTTCATGTTGACCAGGGCCGCGCCAACGCCCATGGCCCCGACCGGGTCGATGCCCATGTTGGAGTTGCGGGCAAAGACCTGGCTGTCGTCAAACAGGAACGAGCCGCCCGGACCCCAGTTGGGCCGGGTGTGGGGCATGCGCTCGGAACCGTTTCTGGTGGAGCTGTCTTCGCCGGTGGACCACCAGCCGTAGACCTGGGGGGTGAGCATGTCCCAGCCGGTGTATTCCGCGCCAAGGTCGATAAACCAGCCGGCGCGGCGGCTCTTGTTGCGGTCGTCGGTGGCTCCCTGGCCGTAGATCACATCACCATAGAACTTGACCGGGTCAAGGGCGGTGACTTCCATGGCGCTGCCGGCCCAGAAATAGGCGTTCTGGGCGTTTTTCCACTTGGTCGGGGAAAGGAGCGTGCCGGCCGAGAGCAGATCCTCGGCATAGGTGGCTTCGCCAAAGGAAGAGGCGAAGCTCGTGAAATAGCCGGCGTCTCTTCCGGCCACGGCCAGGGCGGCCCAGGGGGTGGCCTTGAGGCCGTTGACGGTTATGGGCAGGGTCAGGAAGTACAGGTCGAGCTCGTCGGCGACCTGGGTGGTGGTGGGGTCGTAGGTCCGGTTGGTGTCGATCAGGCGGCCAAATCCGGCCTGGACGTCCAGGGTGTCGGGGATGAGGTTGCTTTTGACCACCAGCGCCGCTGCCCAGTCGGTAAATACGATGCTGTCGTTAAAAAGCTTGCTCTGGGGCAGGGCCACGGGCTGCAGGCCGGCCGAGACCTCGACCTTGGTGTCGGGGAGGTTGAACTGCAGGTAGGCCTGATAGACCTGGATGGCCACTTCGGGGTTGGCCGCGGTGTAGGTGCCGTTGCCCCAGGTGTTGTCCACCTTGGTGGCCAGGCGGAACCGGAGGTTTTCGCTGGCGATGAAGTCCGTGCGCACCCGGATGCGTTCCCAGATCTCGAAGGTGTCTTCGGTCTTGGTGCCGGCTCCCTTCCAGGTCGGGGTGTTGGACGTCCAGGACGGGTCGTTCCAGCCGGTGAAATTGTGGCCGGTAAAATAGACGCCGTAGATGCGCGAGTCACCGGTCATTTTCACTTCGGTCGTGGCCTGGGCGACGCCGGCGGAAACCGCCAGCAGGGCAACCGCCAGGATCAGCAGGGACAAACGTCTCATAGCTCCTTCCTCTCGTTGCAAAGTGACAAAACACAAGGGACTTGCTGCGGGAACACGCCGGTGGCCGATGCCGCGGCCAGACAGTCCGGCCGGGCACAGGGGAAGGCGCGCCGCCTGGCGATGGCGGCGGGCCGTCTCCCGAAGGAGGCGCGGCAGGGGCGGGCGCGGCGTGGCGTTGGCAAATCCCGAAGCGCAAACAGTGGGTCGTCTGTGGCACACCGGGCTTTGGCGCATGGTGGGCCGGGCCGATGGTGTTGCCTGGTGTCTGCACCGCAGTGCGCCAGGGCCTCCGACAGAAATGGCGGTGCGCTGCGACTGGTTGGCGGGACGACAGACGTGGGCGGTGGATGAAGGGCACGTCGCGACAGATATAGTGAATGTCGTAACGACCTTACGTTCATCCCCGCTTGGGAAAAAAGGGATAATGAAGAAATTGGGCGGCGTAAAGTGCTCATTGCAGCCAACGGCCCGCAACGCGCCGGAGACTGCCTTCGTTGGACAGGGATGCCTGGGGCCGGGCGGGGCGGATTGCGGCCGGCTACGCGCCGGGAAGGCACAAAAAACGGGGACCGGCCGTGGGGCCGGTCCCCGGAACAGGGCGGGGGGAAACGTGCGGGTCAGACGTCGCGTCCACAAAAAAACAGCATTGTTCGTTTGTGGAGAAACCGATTAGTTTTAACGAATTTGCAAAACGCCATGCTAGACGTCGACGCCGGCGGCCTTGACCGCAGCCATGCCGCCCTCGACGCTGACCACCTGGGTGAATCCGGCGTCGGTCAGGGTGACGAGCGCCTCGTAGGACCGCGCCCCGGTATTGCACATGAGCACCACCGGCTTGTCCTTGGGCACTTCGCCCAAGCGGTGGCGCAACTGGCCCTGGGGGATGTTGTGCCAACGGCCGGGATGCTTTTCTTCCAGCGGCCCGCCTTGCGGATTTTCCCGGCAGTCGATGATGTGGATGCCGCTTGCGGCGTCGTCCCAGAGCTGGGCGAATTCCGTCACTGAAATGCCCTTGTTCTGGCCGGTGAGGATATTGTCCGCCGCGTTGCCGACAGTGTTTAAGATGTCCATGGCCGCGGCAAAGGGCGGGGAGTAGGCCACTTCCACGTTGGAGATGTCCGACACCGTCGGGGCATAGGGCAGCATGGCGGCCACGGTGTTGATCTTGCCGATCAGCGCATCGCCCATGACGCTGACCCCTTGCAGGCCAAGAACCCGCCGGGTGCCGCGCTCGGCCACCAGCTCAAGCGACATCAGGCCGTGCTCGGGGTAGAAATGGGCCCGGTCAATGGCGGTGATGTGGGTGGCCACGGCGTCGTAGCCGGCCCGTTTGGCTCCGGCCAGGGTCAGGCCCGTGCCGGCCACGCCAAGGTCGAAGAGCTTCACGCACCACGAGCCGACCACGCCGGCAAAGCGTGAGGACCCGCCATGCAGGTTGTCGCCGATGACCCGGCCCTGCCGGTTGGCCATGGACCCCAGGGGCAGGTACATGGGCTGGCCGGTGACCAGGTTTTTGACCTCCACGCAGTCGCCGCCGGCATAGATGTCCGGGTCGGATGTGCGCATGTATTCGTCGACCAGCACGCCGCCGCGCTCGGACACGGCAATGCCGGCCGCCTTGGCCAGCCCGGAATTGGGCACGACGCCGACGGAAACGATGACCATTTCGGCCTCGATAACGCCCTTGTCCGTCACCACCCGCTCGACCTTGCCGTCACCCTCGATGCCGGTCAGTTGCTCGGCCAACCGGAAGGTCACGCCCTTTTCCTCCATGTGCTTGCGGGCCATGGTGGACAGGGCCGGGCCGGTGACGCCGGGCAGGACCTGGTCGAACAGTTCGATGACCGTGACCTCAAGGCCCCACATGTCGGCAAAGGCGACCGCCATCTCCAGGCCGATGAAACCCGAGCCGATGATGGCCACGGAACCCACGCCCCCGGCGGCCACCGCCGCCTTGATGGATTCGGCCGCCTCCAGGCTGTCCACGGTGTGCACGCCCGGCAGGTCGAGGCCGGCGACGGGGAGCTTTCGCGGCGAGCTGCCCATGGCCAGGACCAGCTTGTCGTAGGGAATGACGTCTTCCCGGCCGGTCGGCAGATGCCGGGCCGTCACGGTCTTGGCTGCGCGGTCGATGGCCACCACCTCGGTTTCGGGCCGGGCGTCCACATCCTTGACATCGCGGAAGAATTCCGGGTCGCGCACCATGTGGAAGGCGGTCGACTGCAGGCCGGTGATGTCGCTGACTTCGCCGGAAACGTAATAGGGGATGCCGCAGCCGCCGTAGGAGATGCGTGGACTGCGGTCGAGCATGATGACGTTGCTTTCCGGCTCAAGCCGTTTGAAACGACAGGCGGCCTTGGGCCCAAGGGCCACGCCTCCGATGATGACGACTTGCTGTGGCATGATGTGTCCTTGCGTTTCGTGTTGTGGTCCAGTCGGAAATACGGCCCTGCCCGGGGCCGCAGTCGGAAAAATCATACGCGGCCAGTCTGAAACACAGCCTTTGCAGGTGCGTACCAGGGTGCGGCGTCAGGTTCGAAACGGCAATAAAGTAGGCCAAAGCGCGGCCATGTCAATGGTCGGGCCTTGCCGGGAGCGGCCGGGGACTGTACCCATGGGGAGGGAAAAGGAGGATTTCTTTCGTGGATCAAGCCCGGGATGCAACGCTTTTTATCGTGGCCACGCCCCTTGGCAATGCCGGGGATTTTTCGCCCCGGGCAGCGGCCGTGGTGGCCGGGGCCGACGTGGTGCTGGCCGAGGACACCCGGCGCACCGGGCAACTGCTCAAAACGCTCGGCATCGCGGCCAAGCGGCTTATGAGCTTTCACGAGCACAACGAGGAGGCCCGGCTGCCCCAGGTCCTGGCCATCCTGGCCGAAGGGGCCACCGTGGCCCTGGTCTCCGACGCCGGCACGCCGCTTCTGGCCGATCCCGGCTACCGGCTGGTGCGGGCCGCCCGCGAGGCCGGGTACGGCGTCTCCCCGGTGCCCGGACCCTCGGCCGTGCTGGCCGCCCTGTCGGCGGCCGGCATCGCCCCCTATCCGTTCTCCTTTCTGGGCTTTGTGCCGCGTTCGGCCTCGGAAGCCCGGGGCACCTTTGCCCGGTTCGGGGCCACCGGGGCCAGCCTGGTCTTTTTCGAGCGCAAAAACCGCCTCGGCGTCACGCTTGCCGCCGCCCTGGAGGCCCTTGGCGACCGGGAGTGCGTCATCTGCCGCGAGCTGACCAAGACCTTTGAGGAATTTCTGCCGGGCCGGCTGGCTGATTTTGCCGGGCGCGATCTCGAGCTTTTGGGCGAGGTGACGGTGGTTATCGGGCCGGGCAAGGCGGGCCGGTCAAGCGAGGAGACGGCCCGGGCCGTTGCCGCCGAGGAAGCGGCGGCCGGGGAACGGCCCAAAGAAACGGCCAGACGGGCTGCGGCGCGGCTTTCGGGATGGACCCTCAAAGAGGTTTATGCCATCCTCATGGACCAGGAAAACGGCTAACCCGGGAGGACGCGGCCGCATGACGCAGCACAGGGGGGATTTTCCGGAATCGTACTGCGTGATCGACGCGGACGACCGGGACTATCTTGTCGGCGTGGTGGGAACCGGCCCGGGGTTCGACACCATTTTGGAGATCGTGGCCGGCGAGGAGTTTCGCGAATTTCTGCCGCCCATGCGTCTGGCCGGCGTGGTCGGGCTGGCCCCGGACGATCCGCGCCGGCGCAGCCCGCTTCTGGCCGGGGTGCCGGTCCATGCCGGGTATGCCGAACTCTTTGCCGCCTCGCCGGACATCAATCTGGTCGTGGAGCTGGGCAGCGGGGCCTCCCCCCGGGAACTGGCCGCAGCCATGCCGCCGGGCGCTTCGCTTCTGGACCGCACGGCTTCGCTGTTTCTGTGTGCCTTGAGCAATGCCGTGTCTGTCGGAGCGCATTGCCGCATGCGCCTTGACCACCAGAAGCTGTTGCTCGAAGCCATTGTGGACGAGGTCCAGGAAGACATCGCCCTGCTGTCCGCTGCCGGAATCGTGGAGGATCTCAACCGCAACATCCTGCGCCGCCTGGGCAAGGCCAAGGATGATCTGGTCGGGCAGCCCTGCCGGGTCCTCCAGGCCGGGCCGGATGATCCGCCGCTGTGCGATCCCGATGACGTGGCCTGCCCCTTCCGGGTGGCCCTGGCCACGGGCAAGAAAGCCGAGCGCCTGCATACCGCCGTCTCGGCCGAAGGCCGGCTGCGCTACTACCGCACCTACACCTATCCCATTATCGACCCGACCGGCCGTGTCGGCCATGTGGTGGTCTTTCGCCGCGACATCACCGACCGCACCGTGGGCGAAATGAGCGCCCGCCAGGCCGAACGCATCGAGACCATGGGCCGGTTGTCCTCGTATCTGGCCCACGAACTGCGAAACCCCATGTTCGCCGCTGCCGGCTTTGCCCGGCGTCTGGCCGCCATGGAGGAGCTGCCCGAGGCGGCCCGGGAGCGGGCCGGCATCGTGGTGGAGGAACTGACCCGCATGGAGGCCATGCTCAAGCAGTTCCTGGAATTTGCCCGGCCGGTGGGGCAGGTGACCGGCGAGGCCG
Organism: Desulfovibrio sp. DV; assembly: GCF_001936595.1. Taxonomy (GTDB): domain Bacteria; phylum Desulfobacterota; class Desulfovibrionia; order Desulfovibrionales; family Desulfovibrionaceae; genus Solidesulfovibrio. Next base: position 10,049 of record NZ_MLBG01000084.1, on the reverse strand, counting down.
ACGCCAACCGGGCCGTGTTGTCCGCAGTCGAGGCTGTGCGGCCCGAAGCCGAGAGCCGGGGGGTGGGCATTTCCGTGGCCCTGGTGCCGGGCGTGGCCGCTGTCGGATTTGACCCGGCGCTTCTCAAGCAATGTCTGGTCAATTTGCTGCGAAACGCCGTGGACGCCATGCCGGGCGGCGGGCTGGTGACCGTCACCAGCGGCCGCGACGCCGACCGGGTTCGGGTTCGGGTGGCGGACAGCGGGCGCGGCATCACGAGCGAGAATCTCGAAAACATGTTCAGCCCTTTTTACAAGGGTGAACACTGCGAGTACGGCCTGGGACTGGCCATGGTCAAAAAAGTGGTGGATGATTTCGGCGGGGCCGTGGAAGCCGTGGGCCAGCCGGGCGGCAGTTGCGCCATCACCCTGCACCTGCCCCCGGCCCTGGCCGGCACGCCGGTCTCCGGCGAAACCGCGTCGACTGCCACCACCCCGTCAGGAGGCCTTTTGTGAGCGAGCATTGCCCGGATTTCATCGATCTGCCCCGGCTGCGCCAGCGGTTTGATGACGATGACGCGTTGTTGACCGAGATTTTTGGGGTTTTCACCACCGAGACGCCGATCCGCCGGGCCGGCATCGAAGCCGCCCTGGCTGATGGCGATCTTGAGAAGCTCACCGGCATGGCCCATTCCCTCAAGGGTGTTGCCGCCACCCTTTTTGCCGAACCCCTGCGCCAGGCCGCCCATACCCTGGAAAAGGCCGCCCGGGACGGAGACGAGCCGGCTGTCCGGGCCGCTGTGCCCGCTGTCCTCGACCTCCTTGAGCGTACCATGGCCTGCCTGCCCTGAGGCTGCCGCCCGGCCACTCCGCCGTTATGACGCCCCGCGACCAGCCCTCGCGGGGTTTTTTTTTCGGCCTGGACAGCGGCCGGGAGGCCGGCCGATAGGACACATGAAAACATACTTGCCAGCTAGGGAAAAATTCCATAGTAAAAACGTCTGGAAAGTCGGTGATACCGACGCGGAGCGCTCTGGTTGCACACTATGGCAGTACGTTCATCCCTCCCTTCTCTCCCCGAATCCCGCCGCGCCAGCGGTGCGACCCCTCGGGCCGGGACGCTCCCGTCCCTGGCTCCCGCCCCTGACCCGTCCCCTGTGGCCGCCCTGGCGGCCCGGTTTTACGAACACCTGCCCCATGCCCTTGTGCTGGCCGATGCCAGCGGGCGCGTCTGTTTTGCCAACCGTTCATTTCGTCGTCTGCTTGGCTGGGGTGATGGCTGGCCGGAAACGACCCTCCCGACCCTGGTCGCCACGCTTTTCCCCGGCGCCTCGCCCAGTCGGGTGGCTGCCTTGCTGGCGGCGACCGGGCGTTGGCATATCCCGGAACATCCGATGATCGGTTCTTTTGGCGAGCCGGTCTATCTGCGGGTGCAGTGTGCGGCCGTGCGTCTCGCTGACGACCAGACGTACAGCCAGTTGGTCGTGGAGGATGTCACCCGCTCCCGCACGGCCATCGACGCCCTGCGGCGTCGCCAGACCCAGTACCGCTCCCTGGTGGAGCGGGGGGCGGACCTGATGTGCCGGTTTCTGCCGGACCTGAGCCTGCTCTATGCCAATGCCGCCTTCTGCCGGACCTTTGGCCTGTCGCGGCGGGCGGCCGTGGGCAAAAGCCTGCTTGGGCTCTTGCCTCTGGAGGCCGGCCGGGTGGTTTTCGATGCGGCCGCCGGACTGACCCCCGGGCGGCCGGCCGGCGAGGTCGATGTGCTCCTGGGCTATGCCGAGGACCGGCCGCGCTATCTGCGCCTGACCATCCAGGGGTTTTTCTACCGCACCGGCCACCTCAAGGATTGCCAGGCCGTTTTGGCCGACATCTCGGACCAGAAAATAGCCGAAGACCGCTTCATCCACGCCAGCCGGCTGGTGTCGCTTGGCACCCTGGTCTCGGGCGTGGCCCACGAGGTGAGCAACCCCAACCAGGCCATCGCGCTGAATGCCCGGCTGTGCCAGGACCTGTGGCAGCCCGTGGCCCGGGCCGTGGCCCGACTGGCCGGAACCGGGCCGGCGTCTGCCGGCTCCCCGCCGGGACCGTCCCTGGCCGACGCCCTGGCCGACATGCCGCAGCTTTTGGCCGATGTGGCCGAGTGCTCGGGGCGCATTGCCGACATCGTTGCCGAACTCAAGGAATTCGGCAGCCACGACGACGGTTCCGACTTCGCTCCGGTTGCCGTCAATGATGTCGTGCGCGCCGCGGCCCGGCTCATGCGCTCGACCATAAAACGCAGCACCCGGCGCTTTTCCCTGCGGCTTTGCCGGGAGGGGCCGCTGGTCTTCGGTCGTCGCCAGCGCCTGGAGCAGGTGCTGGTCAATCTGCTGGAAAACGCCTGTCTGGCCCTGCCCGACCAGGACGCCCCCCTGGTGGTCGAGACCGGGATCACGGCCGGGGGCACGGCCGTGTGCATCCGCGTGCGCGACGCCGGCACCGGCATTGCCCCGGCTGATCTGCGCCGCGTCACCGAGCCCTTTTTCACCACCCGGCGCGGCCAGGGCGGCACCGGACTTGGCCTGTCCATTTCCCACAAGATCGTGCGCGAACACGGCGGCCGCCTGGAGCTGGTCCCAAACCCCGTGGCCGGGGTCACTGCCGCCGTCAGTCTGCCCCTGGCCGGCCAGGACCGGGACGAACTTCCATGAATACCGCGGCCAACCCCGGCGTGATCCTTTTGGTGGACGATGACGTCCATATCCTGGCCAGCTACGAAAAGACCCTGCGCTACGGCGGGATGCCGCCCACCATCCCCTGTCCGGACCCGGCCGGAGTGCTTGGGCTTTTGGACAAAAATCCCGTGCGTCTGGTCATCCTCGACCTGTGTATGCCGGGTATTGGCGGCGAGGAGGTGCTGGCCGCCATCCGCGCCCGCCATCCGGCCGTGCCGGTCATCGTGGTCACGGGCGAGGGGGCGGTGGAGACGGCCGTGCGGCTCATGCAGCGTGGGGCCAGCGACTATCTGGTCAAACCCGTGGACCGCCAGCGGCTTCTGGCGGCGGTCGAGAACGGGCTGGCCCAGGGTCCGGCCGTGCCGGCCGGCGGCGTCGTGCGGCCCGGCGGCCAGGGTGTGCAGATGGTCGGCCGCTCGGCCGGGATGCAGGAGGTGTTCGGAGTCATCTCGGCCGTGGCCCCCTCCCGGGAGCCGGTGCTCATTACCGGCGAGACCGGCGTTGGCAAGGAGCTGGCTGCCCGGGCCGTCCACGCCGCCAGCGGCCTGGGTGGTCCCTTTGTGGCCATAAACGCCGCCGGCCTGGATGACGCGTTGTTTGCCGACACCCTGTTCGGCCATGCCAAGGCCGCCTACACCGGAGCCGGCGCGGCCCGGCCGGGCATGGTGGAGAAAGCCGCCGGCGGCAGCCTCTTTCTTGATGAAATAGGCGACCTCGGCCAGCCCTCCCAGATAAAGCTCCTGCGCCTGCTCCAGGAAAAGGAATACTACCCGCTTGGCTCGGACACGGTGAAGCGGTCCCAGGCCCGCATCATCGTGGCCACCAACCGCAGCATCGAAGACCTGCTCGATCCGGCCCGCTTCCGCCTGGACCTCTTTTACCGCCTGCGCACCCACCACATCCATCTGCCGCCGCTGCGGGAACGGGCCGGGGATCTGCCCGAACTGGTGGCCCATTTCATCGCCCGGGCCGCCGCCAACCTCGGCCGCGGCCCCACGCCGCCGCCACCCGGACTGCTCAACCGGCTGGCCGCCTACGCCTTCCCCGGCAACCTGCGCGAACTCGAAGCCATGATCCACGACGCCCTGGCCCGGTCCAGGGGCGGCGACCTGACGCTGGCCGCCTTCGAGCACTGGATGGGCCGCGAACGCCCGGCCTCGCCTGGGGCCTCGCTTTCTTCCCGTCCGGCTGCCGGACAACCCCCCACCACTTCCTCGCCGGAACTGCCCCGCCGGCCGGGCAAAAGCCCCATGCCAACACTCAAGGAAGCCGAAGAGCTGCTCATCGCCGAGGCCCTGCGCCGGGCCGACGGCAACCAGGCCCAGGCCGCCGCCTTCCTGGGCATCACCCGGCAAGCCCTCAACCGCCGCCTGCGCACCGCTGCCCCAACCCTCGGCCAGATGCAGGAGTAGGGGGAGGAGGCAGAAGGGAGAGGCGGAGGCGGAGGCAGAGGCAGAAGGCAGGGGATGCCTCCGGCGGCCGGGGGGATGATCCCCCCGGACCCCTGCAAAGGGGAAAGTTTTTTTAAGGGTCTCGGCGTTGGAGGGAGCGGGGCTGGTTGTGGGCCGGGACAGCCGGTGCTTGCCCTGGCCGGCTGTCGGAGCAGACGGATGGCATGGGGCGCTTTGAGATAAAAAATGAATGGTTCTCTGTGGTTCCCAAAATATTTTGAGACGGTCGCGACGGGCTGCGGGACACGAAGCATTTTCAGGACCACTGCCCTGCGCCGGCAGGGCTGCTCTCAGACAACATACTTTTACGGTCAACAATTGCTGACGCAGCCGAACGGTTCCGACAAATCCCATGAAAACAGTCGGATAGCTGCCTGGGGCGAGGGTGTGACAAGTTTTGTTGCTCCAGGCCGGACGGCAGCCACACCGCCTCTTGGTCTGGATTGTTCGGAAATAGCCTTTAAATTTAGCACTTTGCTAGAAGCGGCACGACTTGGACCGGCCTTTGCTTAGTAGGAAAGTAGGAAATGCGGCCACACGATCCGGCCGCGACCCTGCGTAACCAACAAATCCTCAAAGCGAGGCCCAGATGAAAAAGCTGTTGATCCTTGGCTCGGGCGCTGGTGGCGTCATGGTGGCCACCCAGATCCGCAAGAAACTTGATCCCAGGCAGTGGAAGATCACCATCATCGACCGGACCTGGCAGCATCATTACCAGCCGGGTTGGCTCTTTGTGCCCTTTGGCATCTACGGCATCAACGACTGCATCAAGCCGCAGACCGACTTCATCCCGGCCGGCGTGGACTTTGTCCAGGACGAGATCACCAACGTTGATCCGGTCAAGAAGGTTGTTTCCTGCAAGGGCGGCGACCATTCCTACGATTGGATCGTGGTGGCCACGGGCTGCCGCATCGTGCCGGAAGAAATCGACGGCATGATGGACGGTTGGGGCCAGGACGTGCACAACTTCTACACCCCGGACGGCTCCATCGCCCTGGCCAAGAAGCTTAAGCACTTCAAGAAAGGCAAGCTCGTGCTCAACATCGCCGAGATGCCCATCAAGTGCCCGGTGGCGCCGCTCGAATTCGTCTTTTTGGCCGACTGGTTCTTCATGAACCAGGACAGCCGCTGCAATATCGAGATCGAGCTGGTCACGCCGCTGACCGGCGCGTTCACCAAGCCCGTCGCCGCCGAGATCCTCGGCAAGATGTGCGAAGACAAGAACATCAAGATCGTGCCCAACTTCGAGTTGGCCCAGGTCAACGCCGACAAGAAGACCATCGAGTCCCACAAGGGCGATGAACTGGACTACGACCTGCTCATCTCCATCCCGCCCAACTTCGGCTCCCAGGTCATCATCGACAGCGATATCGGCGACCCCATGGGCTACATGGACACCGATCACCATACCCTGAAGTCGAAGAAATACGAGAATATGTACATCATCGGCGACGCCACCAACGTCCCGACCTCCAAGGCCGGCTCGGTGGCCCACTTCGAGTCCGAGATCGTGGTGGAAAACATCCTGCGTGAGATCGAGGGCCTTGATCCGCTGCCGGATTTCGACGGCCATTCCAACTGCTTCATTGTCTCGGGCTACGAAAAGGCCGTGCTGATCGACTTCAACTACAAGATCGAGCCGCTGCCGGGCAAGTTCCCCTTCCCGGGCATCGGGCCGCTGTCGCTTCTGGAAGAGTCCTTCTTCAACTACTGCGGCAAGATGATGTTCAAATGGGTGTATTTCAACCTGATGCTCAAGGGCAAGGAACTGCCGCTTGAGTCCCAGATGTTCATGGCCGGTAAAAAGCGCATGGGCGCTTGCGCGCTGTAGGAGGTCCGTACATGACCACCGAGGAACGCATTCTCGAGCGCCTGGAGGCCATTGAGGCCGAACTGAAGGAAGCCCGGGTGTCCCGTCTGGAACGCCAGGAACTCTTCCATGACATGAACCCGCTGATGAAATCGAGCTTCAAGATCCTGCTCAAGGAGCTTGGATCGGTCGAAGCCGGCTTCCAGCTGGAAGATCTCTTCGTCCTTATAAAGCGCGTGCTGCGCAACATCGGCAACATGGCCTACGCCCTGGACCAGCTCGAGAACATCATCGAGCTGTGGCACACCCTGGAGCCCATGCTCAAATCCATGGTCCACACCGGCATCCGCAGCCTGGGCGACCTGGAGCAGCGCGGCGTGTTCCGCACCTACGCCGCCATGATGGACGTTCGGGCCAAGGTCGCCGCCAACTACGGTCCCGAGGACATTGCCGCCATGGGCGACAGCTTCGTGGCCCTCATCGGCCTGCTCAAAAAGATGTCCGATCCCAAGATGCTGGAGCTTTTAGACAAGCTCACCGACCTGCCGGCCGGCCTGGATCTGGCCAAGGCCCAGCCCGTGGGTGCGCTTGGTCTGGTCAAGGCCCTTGGCGATCCCGAACTCAAGCGCGGCATCGGCGTCGCCCTGGAACTGGCCAAGGGGCTCGGCACGTTAAGCGACGCCGCCCCCCGTTAACGCCACACGAAACGAGGAAGCCATATGGCCAAGAAAATACTCATCATCGACGACGATCCCGAAGTCGTCGGCTACCTGAAGGATCTCTTCGACGGCGAAGGGTACGTCACCTACACCGCAAACGACGGGGTGGCCGGCCTGGAACAGGCCCAGGTCCACAACCCGGATCTGATCACCCTGGACATGGACATGCCGGGACGCGGCGGGACGCTTTTCTACGTCAAGCTGCGCAAGGAGCCGGGACTGGCCGAGATTCCGGTCATCGTCATAAGCGGCGTCGGGCCGCGTCCGCCGGCGCTCAACAACAGCGTGCCGGTCCTCAGCAAGCCTGTTGACCGCACCAAAACCCTGCGTCTGGTCAAGGAAATGCTTGGGGAATAAGCCCGAGGACGACCACGGGAAGCTGCCGATCGACCCTCGGCTTCGCCCTTCCCCGATGCCCGTCCGGGCACAAGACCCCGCCGGTCCAGCGGCGCGGCACTCCATGGAACTTGCGTCGGCCGACCGCCCATCGGCCGTCATGGATGCCACGCCGCCGGCCGGCGGTAATTTTCCCTGCCAAGGCCGGCCCCACGCCGTCCTGGCCGGACCGTTTTCCGGGAGCGCCCATGAATGAGAAGGTGTTGCTGGTCGATGACGACGAGGCCATCCGCGAGGTACTTAGCCTCTCCATTGCCGACCTGGGCTATGAAGTGGCCTCTGCCGGCAGCGGGCGCGAGGCGCTTGAGCTGTGCCGGAGTTTTGCCCCGTCCATCGTGCTCACCGACATCAAGATGCCGGGCATGGACGGCATCGAGCTGCTCTCCCGCATAAAGGCCCTGGACCCGGAGATCGAGGTCATCATGATCTCGGGCCACGGCGACATGGAACTGGCCATTGAGAGCCTCAAACGCCAGGCCCTGGATTTTCTGACCAAGCCCGTGCGCGACGAGCTGTTGACCGCCGCGCTGTTTCGGGCCGCCGACCGGGTGGCCATGCGCCGCCAGATCGGCGAACACACCCGCAACCTCGAACGCCTCGTGCGCGAGAAATCCGCCCGCCTGGTCGAACTCGAACGCCGGCTGGCCGTCGGCCAGGTGGTCGAAGGCGTTTCCAGCGCCATCGAGGGCCTTATTGCCTCCTTCGAACAGGGGCCAAGCTATTTCAACCAGATGCCCTGCTGCATCATCATCCACAACCGCTACCTGGAAATCGTGGCCATAAACGCCCTGGGCCGCGAACGCCTGGGCGACGTGGTCGGGCAGATGAGCTGGGAGCTCTATGCCGACCGCCAGGGCAGCGGCAACGCCTGCCCGGTCTGGATGACCGTGGAACACGGCCAGGGCCAGCGCGGCCGGGAAACCTTCATCGACAAGGACGGCCGGGAAATCTCGGTCCTTGTCCATACCGCCCCGGTGTTCGGGGCCGATGGCCAGGTGGAGCTGGTCATCGAGATTGCCGCCGACGTATCCGAAGTGGGGCGGCTCCAGGAAGAACTGCGGGCCGTGCGGGAAAAGTTCCAGCGGCTTTTCGACGCCGTGCCCTGCGCCATTGCCGTCATCGACCAGGACAACACCGTCACCGAAGCCAACCGCCAATGGCGGTCCGACTTTGGCGAGGCCGAATCCGAACCCTGCCACCGGCTCTTTGCCCACCGAGACGATCCCTGCGACCATTGCCCGGTCTTCGACACCCTCCATGACGGGGTCTCCCACGAGGGGGAAACCGTCGTCACCACGCGCTGCGGCCTGCAAAAAAACATGCTGCTGCGTACCGCTCCCATTCTCAATGCGTCCGGCGAAATCGAACAGGTGATCGAGATCGCCGCCGACATCACTCCCATCCGGGCTTTGCAGGATCACCTGTCGTCTCTGGGACTCATGCTGGGTTCCATGTCCCACGGCGTCAAAGGGCTTTTAACCTCCCTTGACGGCGGCATGTTCAAGGTGGACACGGGACTGGCCCGGGACGACTGGCCCCGGGTGCGCGACGGCTGGGGTGTTGTGTCCGACAAGATCGGACGCATCCGCAACATGGTCCTCGACATCCTCTATTACGCCAAATCCCGGGAACCTGAGCTGGCCCCGGTTGCGGTCGAAACCTTTGTGCGCGATCTGGCCGGCATCATCGAGCCCAAGGCCCGGGGGCGCGGCGTGGAGTTCGTGCTGCGCCTGGGCGAGGCCGAGGGCACCCTGGCCATGGACGAGACGGCCCTGACCTCGGCCATGGTCAATCTGCTGGAAAACGCCGTGGACGCCTGCGCCGAGGACAAAGGCAAAACCGGGCACGAAGTGGTGTTCTCCGTCGAGGCCATGCCCGAAACCGTGACCTTCGTGGTCACGGACAACGGCACAGGCATGGACCAGTCCACCCGGGAGCGCATGTTCACGCTCTTTTTCTCCTCCAAGGGCTCGCGCGGCACCGGACTTGGGCTTTTTATCGCCAACCAGATCGTGGCCCAGCATGGCGGCACCATTGCCGTCACCTCCGAACCCGGCGTCGGCACGGCCATCGCCGTCCGCCTGCCGCGCGGTGCAGCGGTTTGCGCCTAGGGCAGAGAGGGGAGGAGATGGGGGGAGACAAGAATGAAGAGGCCTCCGGCGGCCAAAGGGCAGTGCCCTTTGGAAACCCGCAAGGGGTGGTTTGACCCTGGGCGTTGCCGAGGCGGTGAGCGAAATTTGCGTCAGACAAGACGAGAATGGGGCGTGCCCGCGCCGGACGCCGTAAAGCCCCTTTAACCCCTTTCAGGGGGTCCGGGTGGGATGATTCCCCCCGGCCGCCGGAGGCCTCTTTCTCCCCACGCCTATGCCGCACATACTCACCTTCATACGCAGCCACCTGAGCGTCAAAATCGGCATCCCGCTGGCCGTGGTGCTTTTTGGCTGCATCTTTGTCTGGGCCGGCTTCCAGGTGGCCCGGGAGGAGCGGTTCGTCCAAAACGCCGGCATCAAGGAGGCCGACCGGGTGCTGGCCACGGCCAGGCTTGGCCTGGACTACGCCATGCTGCTCAATTCCCGGGAGGACATACGGGCCATTGTGGCCAACCTCGGCCGGTTGCCGGAGATCCGGGAAATCCGTATCATCAACAAGGCCGGGCAGGTGATGTTCACCAGCCGCGGCGAAGTGCCGCCGGGGCGTCTGGATACCGGGGCCGCGCCGTGTCAGGTCTGCCACCAAAGCACCCCGCCCCAGGTCGCCCCGGTGCTCGACGAGCGGCTCTACGCCCGGGAGACGGTCGGCGGCGAGCAGATCCTTCGCATTGTAGGCCCCATAGCCAACGAGCCGGGTTGCGCCGATCCGGCCGGCTGCCATTTCCACCAGCCGGGCGAGCAGATCCTCGGCATCCTGGACATTGCCTTTTCGCTGCGCGCGAGCCAGTCGCTCATTGAGGAATTCAAGGAGAACACCGTCTATCTGGC
>NZ_MLBG01000083.1 GCF_001936595.1 Desulfovibrio sp. DV | reverse complement strand
CAGGGCCGGGCAGCACGGGCAGGATGGACCGTTCGGCCAGAGCGCCGTGGCCGATATCCCGACGCGACGGGCCGCGCAGCATTTTGACTTCGCCCACGCAGTAGGGCGGGAAGTTGTAGTGGAGCATGAAACGCTTGTGCGTCTCGCCGTTAAGCGTCTCGATCTTCTGCTCATCGCCGGTGGAGCCGAGCGTGGCCACGCAAAGGGCCTTGGTTTCGCCCCGGGCGAACAGCGCGGAACCGTGGGTGCGCGGCAGCACGCCCACTTCGATGCCGATGGGACGCACCGTGGTGACGTTGCGGCCATCGAGGCGGATGCCGGTGTCCTTGATCAGGGCGCGCAGCAGCTTCTTCTCCATGGTCTCCAGGATCTCGCCGGCCTTCATCTTGTAGGCCGGGGTCTCCGGAAAGGCAGCGACCACGGCTTCGATGACGGCGGCCTTGACGGCGCGGCGCGCATCGCGGCGGGCCATCTTTTCCTTGATGGTGAAGGCTTCCTTGAGCTTGGCTTCGCCGGCTTCGCGCACCACGGTTTCCAGCTCGGCCACGGTCGTCGGCGGGGTGAAGACGATTTTGGGCTTGCCGGCCTTTTCGCGCATCTCTTCCTGGAGGTCGAGCAGCGGCAGCACGGAGGTGTGGCCAAATTCCAGGGCGTCAGCCAGCAGATCCTCGGAAACAAAGCGTCCGCCGCCTTCGACCATGACCACCGCGTCGCGGGAGGCGGCGAAGACCAGATTGAGCATGGAGTCGGCGTTGATCTGGGACACGGTCGGGTTCAGCACAAACTGGCCGTCGATGTAGCCCACCCGGCCGCCGGCGATGGGGCCGTGGAAGGGAATCTTGGACAGGTGCAGGGCCGTGGACGCGCCGGTCAGGGCCAGAACGTCAGGCTCGATGGTGCCGTCGGCCGAGAGCACCGTGGCGATGATCTGCACTTCGTCGCGGAAGCCCTTGGGGAAAAGCGGCCGGCAGGGGCGGTCGATCAGGCGGCACACGAGCACTTCGCGCTCGGAGGGGCGGCCGATTTCGCGGCGGAAATAGGAACCCGGGATGCGCCCGGCAGCGTAGGCCATTTCCTGGTAGTCGACGACCAGGGGGAAAAAGCCTTTTTCCTCGGCCAGGGCCTGGGTGCAGACCGTGACCAGCACAACCGTGCCGCCGGACTGGATCCAGACCGCGCCATCAGCCTGATTGGCCAGGCGGCCGGTCTCGATGATGATCGGCGTATTGCCGATGGTGGCTTGGAGGCGGATGGGATCGAAAGACATTGTCATAGGCACCTCATGAGATGAAGGGAGCGGCAGTGAAAAGCGGTCTGCCCTCCCGCCATGCAGCAGGCGCGACAACTGCCGGGACGCGTGTCCCGAGAGCGGGCGCGCATAATGCATGCGCGGGAAGGCGGGGTCCGGCGAACCGGACCCCGTTTGTGCGGACTACTTGCGGATGCCAAGCTTCGCGATCAGGTCGCGATAGCGTTGAACGTCCTTCTTCTTCAGGTAGTTAAGAAGTTTACGGCGCTGGCCGACCATCTTCAAAAGGCCCGTGCGGGAGTGGAAGTCCTTGGGGTGGCTCTTGAAATGTTCGGTCAGGTACACGATACGCGCCGTCAGCAGAGCGACCTGGACCTCGGGGGAGCCGGTGTCGCCTTCGTGCTTCTGGTGTCCGTTGATGACTTGGGCCTTGCTGTCGGCAGTCATAACCACAGCGATATCCTCCTGTTTAAGGGGTGCTTTGGCGCGCGGGGGCGTCAGTGCCGTCGCGCCGGGCCGGTTGCGGGTCGCCGAAGAGACCGCGCACAATGGCCCACCTGAGCCTGCCGTCCGTCGCCTCGGCCCTGGCCAGAGCCAGGGGCAGGCGGGCTTCACTGACGAGCAGGGCGTACGTTTGGTCCGGAAAACCGTCGCCGACAGGGATTCGGATACCCCGCCGGACCTGTTCGGCTGCCGGATCGTCCAGGACGACGGTTGGCCAGTGGGGCAGGGCGGCATCGAGCGGAATGATCCGCCCGGGCAGCGACTGCGGGTCGGCCAGGATGTCGTCCAGGTTGTGCGCCTGGGCCAGTTCAAAGGGACGGCTCGCCTCCCGGGTAAGGGCAGTCATGATCGCGCCGCACTCCATTCGCATCCCCAGGCTGTGGACCAGGGAGCGTATGTAGACGCCGGCGGATACCCGTACCCGGAAGGTTGCCGACGGCGGGTCGACCGATACGGCCCGCGCGTCGAAAACAGAAATGTCCTTGACCTTCACCGGAGCGGCCAGACCCTTGCGGGCCAGTTCGTACAGGGGCCGTCCCTGGTGTTTGGCCGCCGAGTAGGGCGGTACTTCCTGGCTGGTCAGTTCGCGCCAGGACTCGATGGCGGCTGTGAGCGCCTCGGGCGTCACGTGGGCTGCGGATGCTTCAGCGGTCACGGCACCCTGGCTGTCGTAGGTATCCGTGGTCTGGCCCAGGGTCAAGGCGCCGAAATAGGTCTTCTCGCCCTCCATGATGTAGGGGGCGATCTTGGTGGCCTCGCCGAGAAGCACCACCAGCACGCCGCAAGCCAGCGGGTCCAGGGTGCCGGCATGGCCGATCTTTTTCTGGCCCAGCCGCTTGATGGCCGTCAGGCACCGGGTCGAGGTCGGCCCGGTGGGCTTGTCGAGAACCAGGACGCCATGGAGCTGGGGCAGGGGATACTTCTCAGCCACAAAGCGGCTCCACAACCTTGCAAAGGGCCGCGGCCAGGGTGGCCTCGGCCTCGGCCAGGGGCATGGCCAGTTTGCCGCCCGAGGCGTTTTTATGGCCGCCACCGCCAAAAGACGCGGCCACGGTCTGGATGTTGACCGCCCCGACCGAGCGCAGGGAAAATTTCACGCCGCCTTCGGGCAGTTCGCGCACCAATAAGGCCGCCTGGACACCCTTGATGCGCAGGGCATTGTTGATAAGCCCCTCGCAGTCCTCGGGCGTGGTCTGGGTGCGGATAAACATCTCCTGCGATACCCTGATCGTGCCCACCTGTCCATGGCAGCACACCGACAGGCCGGCCAGGACCTCGGACCACAGGCGCACCCGGTTCATGCTCCACTGGTTTTTGATGCGCGCCCCGATGGTCCCGACGTCCAGGCCGCCCCGGATCATTTCGGCGATAAGCTCCAGGCATACGGCCGTGGTGCCGCTGAAGCTGAAAAATCCGGTGTCCGTGGCCATGGCCGTGTAGAGGGCCTCGGCCAGGGGGCCGGTCAGGGGAATGCCCAGGTCCTTGGCGATAAGGGCCACCATCTCGCCGGTGGCGCTGCGGGCGGGATCGATCCAGTTGACCGCCCCGAAGCCGGGATTGCCCAGATGGTGGTCGATGACGGCCACCCGGGCCGGATCGAGCAGCTTTTCCAGATCGCCCAGGCGCGGGCCGTCGCCGCAGTCGAGCACGATGGCCAGATCGTAGGCGTCGGCATCGTCCCGAGGCCGCTCGATCAGCGGCGCGGGCAGGTCCATCCAGCCATACTGGGGCGGAACGGGCGAATCATTGACCAGGGAAAAATTCTTGCCCAGGGCCTCGAGGATAAAGCCCATGGCTGCCGTCGAACCCAGGGCGTCGCCGTCGGGAGCGGCATGGGCGGCCACCAGAAAGTTCTGGCCGGCCCGGATGCGGCGGACGATCTCAAGCCTCGGGTCGGGCATAAACCATGTCCTCCAGATAGGTGTCGCGGGAAAAGCGCAGGTCGGGCACGAACTTCATGGACAGGCGCTTGCCGAGCTGGGTGCGCAGAAAGCCCCGGGCCTGTTCCAGGGCCTTGGCTGCGCCAGCCAGACGGGCCTCGTCGCCGCTCATGGTATAAAAAACCTGGGCGATGGAGAGGTCGGCGTTAAGCGTCACGCCGCTTATGGTGACAAGTTCGAGCCGGGGGTCCCGGACATCTTCGAGAAGGGCCATGGCCATTTCCCGGGCAATCTGGTCGGCGAGGCGGTGTGAGCGCCGCGATGCGGTACGTTTCATGAAGGGTTCCGATCAATCAGAGCGTTAAAATTTCAATGTCGTCGTAGACAAGTTCGGCCAGGGCGGCGGCTTCCACCATGTTCACGGCTTTTTGCAAGAGCCCCCGGGCGTGGGTGGCGTCGTTTGACACGGTGACGGCAGCCAGCACCAGGGTGTCCCAGGATTCCTGCATGGCCACTTCGGCGGCAGCCACGTTGAATTTGTTGCGCAGTTTGTGTTTGAGGCTCTGGGCCACGCGACGTTTGCCCTTGAGGGAGTCGTTGCCGTGGAGGGCGAATTGGAGTGTGAGGACGCCTACGACCATGCGCTGTCTTCCCCGGTCGGCGGGGGGTGGTTGGAAAACCGGTCAGTATGGGACATGGCCGCAGCCTCGCGGCATACGGCCATGTTCCGATAAAGGGGCGGGCATCCGCCCCGTGCATGCATTTACAAAGTGGCCCGTTCTTCCACCGACTCGAAGGCTTCGATCACGTCGGCAACCTTGATGTCGTTGAAGTTTTCGAGGCCAACGCCACACTCGTAGCCCTTGGTGACTTCCTTGACGTCGTCCTTGAAGCGGCGAAGCGAGGCCAGCTTGCCGGTGTAGACCACCACGCCGTCGCGCAAGAGGCGCACCCCGGCGTTGCGGGTCAGCTTGCCGTCCATGACGGCGCAACCGGCCACGGTGCCGACCTTGGGCACGCTGAAGGTGTCGCGCACTTCGGCCTGGCCCAGGTACTGCTCGCGAATGAGCGGGGCGAGCATACCGGACATGGCGTCTTTGATCTCGCTGACGACCTTGTAGATGATGTCGTAGAAGCGCACGTCAACGCTCTCGCGTTCGGCCATTTCCTTGACCTTGATCGTCGGGCGCACATTGAACCCGATGATGATGGCCGAGGAGGCCGAGGCGAGCAGCACGTCGGATTCGGTGATGGCCCCGGCTCCGGCATGGATGATGTTGACTTTGACCTTGTCGGTGGACAGCTTTTTCAGCGCATCGGCAATGGCTTCAAGCGAGCCCTGCACGTCGGCCTTGAGCACCAGATTAAGCGTCTGGGCCTCGGCTTCGGGGCGGCTGGCCAGGAAGGTTTCGAGCGTGACCTTGGAGGCCTTGCCCAGTTCCCGTTCCCGCTGCTTGGTGGCCCGGGTCTCGGCGATGCGGCGGGCGACCTTTTCGTCCTCGACGCCGACGAACTCGTCGCCGGCCTCGGGCACGCCCTCAAAGCCCTGGACCTCGATGGGCATGGCCGGTCCGGCTTCCTTGATCTTGCGACCCTGGTCGTCGAAACAGGCCCGGACCCGGCCGGAGAACACGCCGCAGACAAAGACGTCGCCCTGATGCAGGGTGCCGTCCTGGATGAGCACCGTGGCCACGGGACCGCGACCCTTGTCCAGACGGGCTTCGACAATATGGCCCCGGGCGCGCTTGCTCGGATTGGCCGAGAGCTGCAGCACTTCGGCCTGCAGAAGGATCATTTCCAGCAGTTCGTCCAGGCCGAGCTTCTGCTTGGCCGAGACCTGGGCGAAGATGGTATCGCCGCCCCATTCTTCAGGCACAAGGCCGAGTTCGCCCAGTTCGCGCTTGACCCGGTCGGGGTTGGCGTCGGGCTTGTCGATCTTGTTGACGGCGACCACGATGGGCACGCCGGCTGCCCGGGAGTGGTTGACCGCTTCGCGGGTCTGATCCATGACGCCGTCGTCGGCAGCCACGACCAGGACCACGATGTCGGTGACCTGGGCGCCGCGGGCACGCATGGCGGTAAAGGCCTCGTGGCCCGGGGTGTCGAGGAAGACGATGTCGCCGCGGTTGGTGGTGACATGGTAGGCGCCGATGTGCTGGGTGATGCCGCCGGCCTCGCCGGAAACCACGTTGGAGAGGCGGATGGCATCGAGCAGCGACGTCTTGCCGTGGTCGACGTGGCCCATGATGGTCACGACCGGCGGACGCGGCTTCTTGTCTTCTGGCTTATCGATCTCGGCATTGATGATGTAGTCGTCTTCCGAGAAGCCCGACTTTTCGATTTCGAAACCGAATTCGGCCGCAGCCAGGGTGGCGGTCTCGATATCCAGCGACTGGTTGATGGTCACCAGCGCGCCGAGACCGAGCAGGACCTTGATCAGATCCTGGGCCTTGGAACCCATCTGCTTGGCCAGATCCGAGACGCGGATGGTTTCTTCCATCCGGATCTTGCGCTTGGCCGCCTTCATCGGCTGGGCACCGGCATCGGACTTGGAACCCAGGAAGTCGTCGCGGTTTTTCTTGCGCTTGAACTTCCCGCCGCGACCACCGGTGCGATCCTGGACGTCGCCGGCCTTGCGCTTGCCGCCCTTGCCGGCGGCGGCATTCTTGCGGCGTTCCTCTTCCGTGGTCTGGCCTCCGAATTCCACGACGCGGCGGTCTTTCTTGCGCTTCTTGTCGTCGCCGGTGCCGGGAGCCGGCGGCATCCCGGGCACCGGACGGCCGGCCGGACGGGGTCCGCCAGGCGTGAAGCCGGGAGCGCCGGGACGGCCGGGGCCGCCGGGACGGCCGGGACCGCCGGGACGCTGGCTGTCGCCGGTCGCGGGGCGGCGCGTATCCGGAGCGGGCGGCCGCTTGGGATCGGGCATGGAAATGATGCGCACCTTGGGAGCCGGAGCCGGCTCGGGGCGACGCGGCCGTTTGGCCCGCTTGTCCTCTTCGGACTCGCCGGCAGCGGCCGGGGCCGGGGTGTCGCCGGTGGCCGGCGTCTGGCCGGCCGTCGGGGCCGGAGCCTGGGCTTCGGCGGCCGGGGCCTGGACCTCGGGCGACTGGGGCGACGGGGACGTCGGCTCGGCCGCAGCGACCGTCTCGGTCACAACCGGTTCGGGCGCGACCGGGGCCGGCTCTTCGACCTTCTCGGCCTCGGGCCGCTCGATGATCCGGGCGGTTGTGGCCGGTCGGACGATGCGGGCGTTGCCGGACTGGGGCGCGGGGCGCGGCGGCTGGGCCGCAGGCTCTTCGTCCCGGGGCGCGGCAAAGGCCTCGAAATCCTCGGCCTGGGGCCGATAATCGGCGTCCACGCTGTCGTCGAGGTCGCTTTCGACCGGGGCCTGGGGTGCGGCCACGACCGGCGCTTCGTCCGGGGTCGGGGTCTCGGGAATTGCTTCCCGGGGTACGTCCGTGGCGTCGGCGGCCGGGGGGTGGGGGCGGCCTTGCGGCGGCGGACGATGACGCCGGGCGACACCTCGGTATCGATGACCTGGGTACGACTGGGCGATCCCTGGCGCACGCGGGCGCGCAGCTGGGCGGCTTCCTCATCGGTCAACGTGCCCATCTGGCTTTTGACCTGGATGCCGAGCTCGCGCAGGATTTGCAGCATGTCCTTGTTGGACAGGCTCAGATCCTTGGCAATGTCCTTGATTCTAATCTTATTCACCTTGACCCCCCCTCCGTCGCCTGGGCCGACCGGAGTATTTCAAAAATTTCTCGGCGCATTCGGGGTTGGCGCAGAGATAGTGCCCGCGTCCGGGCATGGCGGCCCGGGGATCGGGCGCAAGTCCCGTCCCCCCGCCCACGGCCGCGACGTGTCGCCCAAGCTCGCTTTTGGGAAAGCGGCCCCGGCAGATCACGCACATACGCACCGGCCGCGCCGGCCGATCATGCGACTTGCCGCGTGTCATCAGGCCTCGTCCGGTTTTTGCGCATCCTCGATTGGCGCGCTGTCCGTATCGGTTTGCGCCATCTCAGACGACTCCTGGACCTCGTCGTTGGCCACGCCTTCGTCGGCCTCCTCATCGGAGGGCGTCTCCTCGGGCTTGGCAAACGCGCCCATAAGCTTGAGCGCCGCGCGCAGGTCGTCGCGTTTGGCCGGCGTCATGCCGGCAATGGCGTCGATGGCTGCGTCGTCGGCTTCGGCCAGCTGTTCCATGCTGCCGAAACCGGCGGAGATGATGTTGTCCACATGGATCTCGGCCACGCTGGCCAGCTGCTCCAGGAATTTCTTGGAGGCATTGACTTCGCGGAACCGGGATTCGGTAAAGATGTCGATCTTCCAGCCCAGAAGCTTGGCGGCCAGCTTCACGTTTTGGCCCTTGCGGCCGATGGCCAGGTTGAGCTGGTCGTCGGTGACCACCACTTCCAGGGATTTCTCGTCCTCGTCCACGGAGATCCGGGTGACCCGGGCCGGGGACAGGGCGTTGGCGGCGTAGGAAGCGATTTCGGGGTTCCACACCACGATGTCGATGCGCTCGCCGCGCAGTTCCTGGACGATGTTCTGGATGCGCGAGCCGCGGATGCCGACGCAGGCGCCCACCGGATCGACGTCGCGGTCCTTGGACACCACGGCCACCTTGGCCCGGGAGCCGGGATCGCGCGAGACGCCGACGATCTTGACGGTGCCGTCGGAAACTTCCGGCACTTCGCGGGCGAAAAGGGCTTTCATGTACTCGCCGTGGGTGCGCGAGACAATGATCTGGGGTCCGCGTCCGGACGGCAGGACTTCGATGATAAAGGCCTGGACCCGGTCGCCGCGCTTGTAGCGCTCGCGGGGGATCTGCTCTTCCTTGGGGAGGAGGGCCTCGGTGCGGCCGAGGTTGATGATCCAGCCGGCCCGGTCGCGGCGCTGGATGATGCCGGAAATGATTTCGCCCTTGCGGTCCTTGTATTCCTCGTAGATGATTTCCTGCTCGGCATCGCGCATCCGCTGGATGATCACCTGTTTGGCGGACTGGGCGGCGATGCGGCCGAGGTCTTCCACGGCCAGCTTGAAGCCCATCTCGTCTTCGAGGACGACATTGGGGTCGATGGCCCGGGCTTCGGACAGGCAGATCTCGGCGGCCGGATCGGCCACGTCGTCGTCTTCCACCACAACCTTGAACTGGTAGACTTCGATCTCACCCTGCTCGTCGTTGTAGCTGACCTCGACGTCGAGATTTTCGCCGTATTTGCGGATGACCGACGAACGGACGGCTTCTTCCAGGGTATCGACCAGCAGGTCGCGGTCAATGCCACGGTCCTTGCTGATTTGATCGATGGCTTTTTTCAGTTCAGTCATGAGGTTGCCTCCGGGCTGCCGTAGGGAGAGTCGTCGCCGTCGGCCTCTCCTTCGGGTGTGGCGTCAAATGCGTGGATGAGACGGAGCTTGTCCGCCTCGGCAAAATCAAAGGAAATCGGGAAAGATTTGGGACCCGGGTCTGCAGTCATGGACACGGTGGTGCCGGCCTGGGCGGTGAGGATGCCCCGGAAACGCTTGCGCCCGTCTATGGGGACGGACAACTTGGCCTCGATCTCCCGGCCGATGTATCCGGAGAGCTGCTGCGGCTCGAAAAAACGCCGCGACAGGCCCGGTGACGACACTTCCAGCACATAGGCGCCGTGGAAATATTCCTCGACCTCAAGCAATGAGCCGAGGTGGCGGCTGACCCGGGCGCATTCGGCGATGGTCACGCCCAGGCGCTCGGGTGTGCGCGGGGTCTCGGCCGCAAGGTCGAGATACAGGCGCACCAATTGCCGGTGCCCGGCCGCGGCCAGCTCGACCCCCCAGACGGTGAGGCCCAGGGTGGCGAGAAAGGGAGTGATAAGCTCCCGGATTTTATCGGACACGGCGCTTGTACGATGCATGGTTTCCTTGGTCAGCAAAAAAAATGTGGACCGATCGTCAGGCCCACCTTGTCACGACAACCGTTCGGTTGGGAGACTCAGGTTTGGAGCGGGCGACGAGATTCGAACTCGCGACACCAAGCTTGGGAAGCTTGTACTCTACCAACTGAGCTACGCCCGCTCGAATGGAAGGAAATACCACTTCACCCGTTTTTGTCAAGCTGCATGGCCGATGGGCCAAAAAAAACACGACCCCTCAGCCCGCTCTCCCGGCGGTGGCCCGAGGCTCGCCCGGCCGGGTTCCCTGCCTGTGGCCCGCATGTTGCAACATGGCCGGCCGAGGAGGAACGCCGCCATGGAAATGAGTATGTACAGCGCTGTCTTCGGGGCACTTTCCACCGAAACCCGCTTGAATATCTCCGCCAATAATTTGGCGAACATCAACACGACCGGCTACAAGCGCGACCGGGTTTCCTTCGAGGACACCTTTTTCCGCTACGCCCATGACTATCATGTCGATCCGCGCGGCGATATCCGGCAAAAACAGCTCCTCCCGCGGGCCGACCTCATTGCCAAGCCCCGGCTGGCCATGCAGCAGATCGACTTCGCCCAGGGCGGGCTGGTCGCCACCGGCAATCCCCTGGATATGGCCATCCAGGGACCGGGCTTTTTCAAGGTGGCCGGCGCGGGCGGCACTGCCTACACCAGAAACGGGGCCTTTCACCGCTCGGCCGAGGGGATGCTGGTCAATGACCAGGACCTGCCGGTGCTTGGCAACGGCGGCCCCATCCAGCTGCCCGAAGGCCGGGTCTCCGTGGACGGCACCGGTGCAGTCTATGTTGATGGGGCCCAGGTCGGCCAGGTCGACGTGGTCACCGTGCAAAATTCCGACGCCCTGCAGAAATTCGGGGCCAACCTCTATACGCCCCAGGCCGGGGCCACCATCCAGGAAGGGGCGGCCGAGGTCGGACGGACCGAAGTGGCCCAGGGCTTTCTGGAAAAACCCAATGTCGAGGTCGTGGAGGAGATGGTCAGCATGATTGAAACCCAGCGGACCTTTGAGGCCTACCAGAAGGTCATGACCAGTTCCAACGAACTCGACACCAAGGCCATCCGCGTCGGTACCGACAGGAGCTAAGGCCCAATTCCCGGAGGAAACCAGTTATGATGCGCTCCCTTTGGACGGCCTCCACCGGCATGGTGGCCATGCAGATGCAGATCGACACCATGTCCAACAACCTGGCCAACGTAAATACCGTGGGCTTTAAAAAGAGCCGGGCCGAGTTCGAGGACCTCATGTACCAGACCCTGCAGGTGGCCGGCACCGAAACCGTGGGCGGCAACCGCCTGCCCACCGGCCTGCAGGTCGGCCTTGGCGTCAAACCGACGACGGTGCACAAGTTCTTCACCCAGGGCGACATGCAAAACACCGGCAACCAGCTGGACATCGCCATCCAGGGCGAAGGGTTTTTCAAGGTCGACGTCAACGGCCGGGAACTCTACACCCGGGCCGGGTCGTTCAAGCTCAACCAGGACGGCACCATCGTCACGGCCAACGGCTATCCGCTCCAGCCGACCTTTTCCGTGCCGACCGAAACCAAGACCATCACCATTACGGAAAACGGCCACCTGTCCTGCCTCGATTCCAACAGCGCCGAGCTGGCCGCAACCGACATCCCGCTTTACACCTTCATCAATAACGCCGGCATGACCGCCGAGGGACGAAACCTCTATTCGCCAAGCCAGGCCTCGGGCGCGGCCAACGAGGTCACCCCCGGCAACCAGAACGCCGGCACCCTGGCCCAGGGATTCCTGGAAATGTCCAACGTGGAACTGGTGGACGAAATGGTCGGCCTGATCGTTGGCCAGCGCGCCTACGAGGCCAACTCCAAGGCCATCACCACGGCGGACTCCATGTTGCAGACCGCGGTCAACGTGAAGCGCTAGGCGCCTGGGCGATCATCCCGCAGGAGGGCATATGGGACGTTCATTGCTTCGTATCCTGGCCGGTCTGGGTCTTGCCGCCGCCGTTGTCCTGGCGGCCTTGCCGGCCGGGGCCGGGTTGTGGCGGCTGTCCGTCAGGGACGCGGCCACGGCTGCCGGCGAGCGGGTGCTCTTATCCGAAATCGCCGAACCCCAGGGCGAATTCCCGGCCGACGCCTGGGCCGCGCTCGGGGCCACGCCACTGTGGTACGCCCCGGAGACCGTGGGCCGCCAAGCCGTCATTCCCTCGGCCAAGGTGCTGGAAGGGCTGCGCTATTACCTGCGTGACGCCCCGGTGGAATTTGCCCTGCCGACCCAGCTGACCCTGGCCCGGGGGGGGAAGGTGGTGGCGGCGGCCGAACTTCGGACCATGGCCGTCGAAACATTGACACCCAAGATGGCGGCCCTTGGCGGCGAAGCCCGGCTGGTGTCGGTGACGGCCCCGGACCACCTCTTTGTGGACGACCATGCCACTGTCGGCATTGACGTTTCCGAGATCATACCGGGCAAGACGGCCTTTCGCTACGTCGTTGCCGGACCCGGGGCAAGGATTTTGCAACAGGTGGCGGCAGAGGCCGTGGTCGAGCATGTCGCCCGGGTCCCCGTGGCCATCAAGAGCATTCTTCCCAAGGACGGAGCCGCCGTGGAACAGATCGCCTACGTGTACGAGCGCCGCAACATGGCCGGCATCAAGGGGCGGTTGTTCGATCCGGCGGGCGGCCAGTGGCGGGCGCGCCGGGGAGTGGGGCCGGGCCAGATCATCATGGCCGACGACATGGAGCCGATGCCGCTCATTACCCGGGGCGATCAGGTCCGGTTGATCTACGAAGGCCGGGCCGTGCGCCTGACCATGCTGGCCGAAGCCATCTCCGACGGTGCGCCCGGCGGCAAGATAACGGTCAAGAATTCGAAGAATTCCAAGGAAATCATCGGTGTTGTCCGGGACAGCACCACGGTTGTGATCCAGTAAACGAGTCTGCCCGAGGCGCGCACACGGATTGTGACGCAAAGGATTGAGTGCCATGATACGCAAACAACTTATCCCCCTGGCTCTGGTCACGGCCGCCCTGGCCGCCTGCGCCCCGGCCTCCAAGCAGGCCGCCCCGGCCCCGCAGGTCACGCCGCCCGTGGCCAAGGCCCCGCCGCCGGCCGACAACCCCGGTTCCATCTACAGCCAGAGCCAGCCCACCTTCTTGTTTGACGATACCAGGGCCCGGCGCATCGGCGACATCGTCACGGTCAACATCGTGGACACGTCCAAGTCCGACCTCAAGGCCGAGACCAAAAACGACAAGACCTCCAGCACCAACCTCGGGGTGCAGAATTATTTCGGCGGCAAGGAAATCGCCGGCAACCTGTCCGGCCAGCTCGGCGGCCCGGCCTTCGGCATGAAGGGGCTTATCGGCTCCGATCCCATGGTCCAGGCCTCGATTGCCGAGAAGTTCCAGAGCAAGGGCGAGACCAAGCGCGAATCCGCCGTCACCGCCTCCATCGGTTGCCGCATCGTCAATATCCTGCCCGGCGGGGTGATGCAGGTCGAAGGGGCGCGCCAGACCCGGGTCAACAACGAAAACCAGATCATCGTGGTCCGGGGGCTGGTGCGGCCCATCGACATCGGTCCGGCCAACACCGTGCCCTCCACCCAGCTGGCGGATTGCCAGATCGAATACTACGGCGAGGGCGATCTGGCCGACCGGCAGAAAAGCGGTTGGCTGACCCGCATCCTCGACAACGTGTGGCCGTTTTAAGCCTCGCATACAGGGAGCGTAAGGATATGCACCCCAACTTCGCTAGGATGGCAACCCGTGCCCTGGCCCGACCACACCCGGCAGCGCCGCTGCTGGCCGCCCTGGTCCTCATGGCCCTGGTGCTCGGTCTGGTCCACACCGCCCACAGCGCCCGCATCAAGGATCTGGCCTCGGTTTCCGGCATGCGCAAGAACCAGCTCGTGGGCTATGGCCTAGTGGTCGGCCTTTCGGGCACGGGCGACCAGCGCGGCTCGGATTTCACGGTCCAGTCCATCTACAACATGCTCGACAAGATGGGCGTGCGGGTGGACAAGGCCACGCTGAAGCCCAAGAACGTGGCCGCGGTCATGGTCACGGCCCAGATGCCGGTGTCGTCCAAGCCCGGCAGCCGCATCGACGTCACGGTGTCCTCCATCGGCGACTCGACGAGCCTGCTTGGCGGCGTGCTTCTGGTCACGCCCTTGAAGGGCATCGACGGCAACATCTATACCATCGCCCAGGGATCGGTCCTGGTCGGCGGCGTGTCGGCCCAGGGGGCCGGAGCCTCGGTCTCCAAGAACATCACCACCGTCGGCATCGTGCCCGGCGGCGGCAATGTCGAGCGGGCCGTGCCGTTCTCCTTCAACGAACAG
This sequence comes from Desulfovibrio sp. DV, assembly GCF_001936595.1. Classification (GTDB taxonomy): domain Bacteria; phylum Desulfobacterota; class Desulfovibrionia; order Desulfovibrionales; family Desulfovibrionaceae; genus Solidesulfovibrio. The sequence goes on along the minus strand of NZ_MLBG01000083.1, from coordinate 8,189 downwards.
CCCGACCTCACCCTGTCCCTGCGCACCCCGGATTTTTCCACGGCCGCCCGCATGGCCAAGCGTGTGAACGAAACCATGGGCTCGGCCATGGCCACGGCCATCGACGCCGGCACCGTGCGTCTGGCCGTGCCGCCCGAGAACCAGGGCAACCTGACCATGCTCATGGCCTCCATCGAGAATATCGACGTCATGCCGGACCAGCGCGCCCGGGTGGTGGTGGACGAAAAGACCGGCACCGTCGTGCTTGGCCAAAACGTCCAGATTTCCCCGGTGGCCATCACCCACGGCAATCTCCAGATCCAGGTCCAGGAATCGGCCGATGTGTCCCAGCCGCTGCCTTTCTCGGGCGGCCAGACCGTGGTCACGCCCCAGACCAACATCGCCATCAACGAAGAGAACCGCAAACTCAAGATGATCGAGGGCGCAACCCTCCAGGAACTGGTTGAAGGCTTAAACGCCCTGGGGGCCACACCCCGCGACCTGATCAGCATCCTGCGCACCCTGGAAGCCTCCGGTGCCCTGTCCGCCGACCTGGAGGTCAACTAGCCGTGAACGCGCCCGAAGGCATGGCCGATCTGGCCGCAACCAGCGCTTTGCAAGGCGATGTAGCCCAAAAGCTGCAGATCGACGCCCTGCAAAAAAGCCTCTCCGGTGGCGGCGACACCAAAGAGGCCAAGCTGCGCAAGGCCTGCCAGGGCTTCGAGTCGGTGTTCATCTCCAAGCTCTTTGCCCAGATGCGGGCCACTGTGCCCAAGGACGGGATGCTCCACGGCCAGTACGAGGACCAGTATTATTCCATGTTCGACAAGGCCATGTGCGACAAGATGGCCGAGTCCGGCGGCATCGGGCTGGCCGACATGATGTACCGCCAGCTCAAGAGCCGGGTGTCCGGCGGCGGGGAGAAGGCCGGCATCGGCGACGTGCTCCCGGCCAACCAGCCGGTCGGCAAAAACGGCGTGGCTTCCGACCGTCTGGCCATGCCGGCGGCGGGGCTGCCGCCCGGCCCGCGTTCGGTGCCGTCCCAGAGCCTCTCGCCGGCCGTGACCGCCGCCCTGGCCCGTCCCGGAACGGCCCTGCTGGCCCCGTCCCATGAGCCGGCCGCCGGCAGCAGCCAAAATACTGACGACATCTCGGCCGAGATCCAGGCCGCCGAACCCATGGCCGCGCCCACCACCGGCTCCATCACTTCGGAGTACGGCTGGCGCACCGACCCCTTCAAGGGCAAGCAGGCCTGGCACGCCGGCATGGACATCGCCGCAGCCGAGGGCGATCCCGTGGCCGCCTGCTGGGAAGGCACCGTGACCTATGCCGGCAACAAGGGCGGCTACGGCAATGTCGTGGAGATCGAGCATGCCGGCGGCTGGAAGAGCGTGTACGGACATTTGCGCAGTTACGGCGTCCAGGTCGGCGACACCGTGGCGGCTGGCGGAAAAATTGCAGAGGTTGGCAGTACCGGGCGTTCAACCGGGCCGCATTTGCACTTTGAGATGCGTCGGGGCAGCCAGACCGTGGATCCCCACAGCCTGCTGGCCCAGGCCGGAGTCCTTCAGGAATCTCTGTAACACGCTGTAATTGAGAAAGAAATCGAGGCTGGGCATGATCGGGCGCATACTGTCAAACCTGCGACGGCAACACGGGGCCGTCTGCCTGCTGGAAAGCCTGCTGGCGGAAGAATTTTCCCATCTTTCGGAGCGAAGCCCCGGAGCCGTGGCCACCGTGGAATTTTCCATCCAGGAATTGCTGCGCCAGCTGGCTGTCGAGCGCAGACACCTGCACGCCCTGTATGCCGCCATGAACCCGGCGGCCAAGCGGCTGGTCGACGTTGTCGGCAGCTTCGACCAGGAGTCCCGGCAGACGGCCCAGGCCCTTGTGGCCGCCATCGACACGGTGGAGCAGCGCAGCGCCAGACAGGCCACGCGCAACTACTCCATGGCCCTTGGCCTCTACGACCTGACCAAGTCGAGCCTGGACAACCTGCAAAAGCTCCTTATCCCCAAAAAGGCCGTGTACGGTTCCCGGGGCCGCATCGCCTCGGCCACGCCGGCACCGGGCCTCATTAACGGGAGGCTCTAATGGCCGGCCTCTCCTCCCTGCTCAATATCGGCAATTCGGCGTTGCGGGCCAGCCAGGCCAGCCTGCAGGTTACCAGCAACAACATCGCCAATGTCGATACCCAAGGGTACAGCCGCCAGTCGGTTGTGCTCAAGGACGGGCAGTACACCACCACGGTGCCGGGCCAGATCGGTTCCGGCGTGGTGGCCCAGGAGGTGGTGCGCTCCCATGATGCCTTCATCGAGGCCCAGTATCTGGACAAGCTCTCGACCCGCGACCGCTTCCAGACCCTGTACAACGGTCTTTCCAGCGTTCAGAATCTGGTCAACGAGTCCAATACCAGCGGCACCAGCACGGCCCTGAGCACGTTTTTTGACGACTGGGGCGACCTGACCACCAGCCCGGACAGCGAAGCCGTCCGCCAGACCATGGTCGACGACACCGAGACCATGCTGAGCCTTATTCGGGCCACGGCCGACTCCATGACCCAGCTCGAGGACCAGGCCAACCAGAGCATCGCCGCCGGCGTGGTTACCTTGAATACTCTTTCCACTGATATTGCCGAACTCAATCGGCAGATCAACATGACCCAGATCGACGGGCAAAGCATTCCCAACGGGCTCTACGACCAGCGCGACAGCAAGGTGCGCGAGCTGGCCGCCCTGGTCGACATCAGCGTCATCGACAACGGCAAGGGCGACATCACCATCAACACCCAGTCCGGCCAGACCATCGTGGACGGGGTGGAGTCCTACGAGTTCAAGTTCGAGCAGGGCAAGACCGTACGCCAGCTTTCGGCCGCCTCCATGACCGCCGGCTGTGACGCCCAGGCCTACTACGAGGGTTCCGACACCAGCGAATACACGCTCAAGGTGTCGGCCGGCGGTCCTGTGGGCGGTACTGCCGCCTTCGAGGTGTCCCTGGACGGGGGCAAGACCTGGCTGACCAACGAAGACGGCACCCGGGCGACCTACACGGCCGATGTCGAAACCGGCAAGGTGGCGGTGGGGGATCTCGACATCTGGTTTGGCACCATGACCGACCCCGAGGCCACGACGGTCGACGACCTCAACGTCGGCGACACCTTCACCCTGGTCCCCAAAAAGGCCCTGTACTGGTATACCACGGCCGGCACGCCGGAAAACATCACGCCCCAGCAGTTTGCCGACGGCACCGACAACCCCCGGCGGCTGACCGGCGGCTCCCTGGCCGGCGCATTCGAATTTCGCGACGAGGAACTCGGCGGCTATCAGGCCAGCCTCGACGCCATGGCGGAAAGCATGGTCTGGGAGGTCAACCGCATCCACTCCCAGGGCGCGGGCCTGACCAATTTTGGTTCGGTCCAGGGGACCAACACCGTGGCCGACAGCAGCTACAGCCTGACCAGCCCCTCCTCGGGACTGGTCTACGGCAACAGGCTCCAGTCCGGCGCGTCCATGATCTACGCCTACGATGCCAACGGTGTTTTTTCGACCAGCGCCGCCGTCACCTTCACGCCGGGCGACACCTCGCCGCCGGGCGATTCTCTCGACACCATCGTGACCAAGATCAATGCCGCCTTTCCCGGCGTGCTCACCGCCTCGGTGGTCAACAACCAGCTCTCCATCATCGGCCAGGGCGGCAGCACCTTCCAGTTCGGCGATGATTCCGCCGGCCTGTGGGCCGCGCTTGGCGTCAACACCCTGTTGACCGGCTCCACGGCCTCGGACCTGGCGGTTAACGGCGTGGTGGCCAACGACGTCAACCGGGTCTGCGCCGGCCATGTGGGCACAAGCGGGCTGGTGGCCAAGGGCGACAACACCACGGCCAAGTCCATGGTCGCATTGGAAACCTCCCCGGTGGATTTCATTGTCACCGGCAAGGCCACCAGCTCCCAGAGCCTTGGCGACTACTACGCCGCCCTGGTCGGCAAGGTCGGCTCGGACACCGCCACCGCCTCCTATCAGGCCAGCTACAACACCACCCTGGCCGCCCAGCTCAATGAACAGCAACTGGCCGTGTCAGGCGTCAACCTCGACGAGGAACTGACCAACCTCATCAAATTTCAGCATTCCTATCAGGCCGCCGCAAAGCTCATCAGCACTGCCGATGCGCTGTTTGAAACGGTATTGGGGCTTAAAAACTAGCTCTCGGAGGTCCCCATGGCCATACGCGTCACCCAGCAAAGCATCTACGGATCGATCATCCGGCACAATAACTCCTCCCTGAGCAATCTCATGGAGACCAATCTCCAGTCGGCCACCCAAAAGCGCATCAATGCGCCGTCCGACGACCCCAATGGCGCGGTCATGGTGCTGCAGACCCGTTGCGACATAACCCAGCTCACCCAGTACAAGCGCAATATCGACAGCGCCGAAGGCTGGCTGACCCAGTCCGATAGCGCACTTTCTTCGGTCAGTTCGCTCATCTCCACCATCAAGGGCTATGCCGAGCAGGGGGCCACCGGGTCTGTCACCGAGGAAAACCGGGGCGAAATCGCCTCGGCCGTGCGCCAGTATTTCCAGCAGCTCATCTCCCTGTCCAACACCACCTATAACCAGAATTCGATTTTCGCCGGCCAGAAGGCCGATACCGAGGCCTTCTCCCAGTCCTTGTGGATGAACTCCAACGACACGGACTTTGACGCGGCCCTGGCCGCCAACAACGGGTTCACCATTGCCGGCGACTCGGCTTCCACGGTGCTCGTGCAGTTCACGAGCGAAGACACCGTCGGCCATCAGCCGACCTTTGATTATTCCACCGACGGCGGGAACACCTGGACCACCGGCAGCTACAATCCCGCACCCACGGCCACCACCCAGGAGCTCAACCTCGGGGGCGTGACCATGACCATGGGCAATGCCTCGCTCGATGCCGTGACCGCCTGCGCCGACCATGACGACCAGGACGGCACCTGGATGTGGATCCGGCCCGCCGCCGTGTATAACGGCAACACCAACGACGACATCACCGTGACCAACACCACGTCTCCGACCACAGCCGTGGTCGGCACGGCGGCCGGGAATTTTTCCGGCAACGTCAACGTGCGCATTGACGAAGACTGCGATTTTTCATCCGCAACGTCGTTTGCCTTCTCCTACAGCACCGACGGCGGCCGCTCCTGGGTGACGGGCAACACCTCCGGGGTCGTGGACACCGGGGCCGGAACGGTCAGCCTGCCGGTGCCCGGCGGGTCCCTGACCCTGACCGCCAACGGCGACGCGCTCACGGCCGGCGAGCAGTTTTTCATCCAGCCCAGCACAGCCGACATCTCGATGGGCATTTCCCCCACCGATTCCGTGGTGGTCAATGGCGTTGGCAAGGACATTTTCGGCGGCGTCTACAACAATCAGGTCGTGACCTTCGAGGGCTCGGATGAGTCCAATCTGTTTGAGGCCGTGGGCAAGCTCGTGGGCTATCTGGAGACCAACAACCAGCAGGGCTGCCAGGAGGCCCTGGACCAGCTCACGGCGGCTCAGGAGCAGGTGCTGACCGTGGCGGCGTCTGTGGGCGCCCGGGAAAACCGTGTGACCGCTGCCGGGACCATGGTGGATACCCTGGCGGAAAACGCCGGCACCACGCTTAGCAAGGTGGAGGATGCGGACCTGACCGCACTCATCACCAAACTGGCCGAGCAGGAGCTGGCCTACCAGGCGGTGCTCAAGTCCTCGAGCACGGTGATGAACCTGTCGCTGGTCAACTATATTTAGACCGAGCCGCAACAGCCGTTGACAAGAGGCTGGACGCGCGGCTACAAGGTTTCATAACCGGGCGCGAAGACGGAATTTTTCGTGTCCAGAACCACAATTGGGGGCGTGGGCGTTCATGCTCATCTTGACCCGAAGGCCGGGCGAAAGCCTGCATCTCGGCGACCACATCAAGATCACCGTCCTGGGCGTCCAGGGCAAGCAGATCAAAATCGGGCTGGAAGTGCCTGATGATATGCAGGTGTATCGGGAAGAGGTCTACCTGCGGGTGCTGGAGCAGAATCGGCAAGCTCTATGCGCCACGGATTCCGATGTCCTGGCGGCGGCGAAGTTATGGCCAAAAAAGACGAACGAGTAGTGGACACGCGCCTTGGGCGCATGGTCTTGCCCGAAGATCGGGTATTGCTGTTTCCCCGGGGTCTTATCGGCTTCATGGAGCATCGTGAATTCACGTTGATCCAGGTGCGGGAAGATTCCCCCTTTCTGGTGCTGCAAAGCTTAAACGATCCCTCGCTGGGCCTTCTTGTGGCCGACCCGTACACGTTTATGACGGAGTACGAGGTGGTCATCGGCGAAGCGGACCGCAAGCTGCTTGGCATCGATACCCGGGAACAGGCCAGCCTTTTGGTCACTGTGACCATACCGCAAGGGATGCCCGAGCGGACCACCCTTAATCTCAGCGGGCCCATCGTGGTCAACAATCAGGCCCGCATCGGGCTGCAGATTCCCCAGACCGATTCGCGTTATCCGGCCCACTATACGCCGGGTATGGCTCTGCTTAAAAAAAGCTGACGCCTGCCCGGATCCGGTCCGGGAAGGCGTCAGCCATCATGTGCGATGTTGTGTCGACTAGCCGAACAGCTCTGCGTCCATCGTCAGGAGCTTTTCGGCTATTTTTTTGGAGTCGGGCTGGTAGGTGCCGGCATCGACCTGGGCCTTTAAGGCGGCCACCTTGTCGGCCCGGCTCTCAGGGGCTTCCTGGGCCGTGCGCGTGGCCACGGATACAAGCCGGGCGTCGTCAGAGAGCGTCACCCGGTCCGAAGACCCGGACGAGCGGCCCGCATCTGCACTTTTCCCCCGCGAAACATTTGAGGATTCGCCGGAGTCACCGCGCCCGACGCGGTTTTGGCCATAGCCCTGATTGATTCCAAGAACGTTTTTGATATCCATGGGGACCCCCCTCCCGCCTGTTCCGCTTTGTACTTATCGGTAGCGGGGGGACCGATGATTAGAGCATGGTTTCGTCAACTTTCTCCAGGGCCAATTCCCACAGTCGCCGCATGATGGCAACCTTCTCCTCTCCGTCGATGGGCTGCGGGTCCAAACCCGGCTCGTGCCTGAAAATACGCATCTCCTGATCTTCCGGAGGATAGGCAAAGATGAGGGGGAACCCGAGTTCCTCGGCAAGCTCAGCCTTGATCTCCTCCACAATCGGGGTGTCCGAACCGGCCACGATGCAGTTTTCCACGATCTCAGCCGCCACCCGTCCGACCAGCTCCCGGCGCTTGGCCTCCCGGGAGATGCGGACCTCGTCTTCGGCTCCGGCGGCGCGCAGGGACCGACGGTACCGGGCCAGTCGCCGGGCCGTGGTCACCTGCCGTCCGTAGGTGCGCAGCATGGCGCTTACCTGGTAGGGGATCGCGGTCAAGGCGTTTGGCTCCTTCTCACGGGTCTTATCGGACACTTCGGCTCAAGCTTTAGAGGTCTCCTCGAAAAAAATCCAGACCCAATGGCCGGGGGCCCCGTTCCCTGCTTCCTTGTATCGGCCTCGCCTTTGCCTTATAAGACGCTTCCCGGCCCGACCGGGACAACGTGAAACCGGACCCACGGTATGCAACGCACCATCAAGACCGTTCTCGTTATTTACAAGGCAGACCACGACAAGGCCAGGGGCATGGCCTGGACCGTGGCCGACTGGCTGGCCGAGCGCGGCGTCACCTGCCTGGTCCGGGAGAATCTGCCCGACGCCCCCCATGCCGTCATCCCGCCCGGAGCGATCGTCACGGCCCCGCCGGATCTGGCCCTGGTCCTCGGCGGCGACGGCACCATGCTCTCGGCCGCCCGCAAACGCCTGGTGGACGGGGTGCCGCTTTTGGGCCTGAACCTCGGCCGGGTGGGCTTTATGACCTCGGCCGGCATCGACGACTGGCAGGAGGTCTTGGCCGACATCCTGGCCAACGGCTTTGCCGAGGCCCGGCGGCTCATGATCGAGGTGACCGTCATCCGGGGCGAGGAGACGGTTTTTTCCACCATTTCCGTCAACGACGCCGTCATCAGCCGGGGGGCCATGGCCCGGCTGGCCGCCTTTGACGTGACCCTGGGCGACGGCGATGTCTGCACGCTTCGGGCCGACGGCGTGGTGATCTCGACCCCGACCGGTTCCACCGCCTACTGCGTCTCGGCCGGCGGGCCGCTCATTTATCCCGGCCTCGACGTTCTTTGCGTGGTGCC
>NZ_MLBG01000082.1 GCF_001936595.1 Desulfovibrio sp. DV | reverse complement strand
CTGGGCAGCGGTCAGGGCCCCGATGCCGGTGGAGGTCAGTCCGCTAAAGGCGGTCTTGGTCAGGGCGGCGATCTGGTCCGTGGACAGGGCGGCCAGTTGGGTGGGCGCCAGCGCACTGGCTGCGGCTGCGGTCAACCCGGCGATCTGGGCGGTGGACAAAAGGGCCATCTGTTCTTCGGAAAGCCCCTTGATGCTGGTCGAGGTAAAGGCCGCAGTCTGGACCGCGGTCAGCACCGCCAGTTCCGTAGCCGTGAATTCGCCGAGGTCCGTGGCGGTCAGGCCCTTTAACTGGGTGGTGGTCAGGGCGGTGATCTGGTCCGTGGTCAGGGCGGCGGTCTGGTCGGCGTTCAAGGCGTGGACCCAGGTGCTGCCGACGGTCCTGATCTGGACGATGCTCAGCGATGCGAGCTGGGTTTCGCTCAGGGCTTCGATGGCCGTGGTGGTCAGGGCGGTCAACTGGGTTCCGGTCAGGCCGGCCAGCTGTTCGGGCGTCAGGGCGGCGACCTGGCCGCCGTCCAGGGCCTTTATCTGGGTGGTGGTCAGGGCGGTGAGCTGGGTGCCGGTCAGCGTAGCCAGCTGTTCCGGGGTCAGGCCGCCAATGGCGGCGGCGGCAACGCTCTTTAACTGGGTGGCGGTCAGCACGGCCAACTGGGTTGCCGCAAGCTGGCTGGCCTGGGTGGAGGACAGGGCGGCCAGGCCGATGGCGGCCAGGGCGGCGACCTGGGTCAGTTCCAGCCCGGCGATCTGGTCTTCGGTGAGCCCCTTGACCTGGGTGGCGGTCAGTTCACCAATCTGGGTGGTGGTCAGGGCGTCCATCTGGCTGGGACTCAGGCTCGCCAGGACAGTACTCTTGAGGCTTTTGAACGGGCCGATCGTGAAGGCGGCCAACTGGTCGGCAGATAAGGCCGCGGCCTGGGTTTCCTGGAGAGCTCCCACCTGGGCGGCGGTCAGGGCGGCAATCTGGGTGGTGGACAGGGCCGCCACCTGGGTGGTGGTCAGCTCGGCAATCTGGGTGACGGTCAGTTCGCGGATGTCGTTGGCGGTAAGTCCTGCCATCTGGGTGGTGGACAGGGCGGCAATTTCGTCCGCACCAAAGACGGCGACCTGGGCCTTGGTCAGGGCGGAAAACTGGACGGCGCTGAAATATACGATCTGGTCGATGGTCAGGGCGGCGGCCTGATTGACGGTCAGGGCAGCGACCTGGGTGGTGGAGAACGCCTCGACCTGGGATTCCATGAGCGCGGCAAAGTCCGTGGCGGCCAGGCTTCGCAGCGTGGTCGTCGACAGGCCGGCAATAGCCTCAGGGGTGTACGTCGCGATTGAGGATGCAAGCACTGGCGGACTCCTTGCGATTGGGTCATGGCGTTAATCCCGGAAGGCCTGGGCGCGGGAAATATTTGCCTACTGCTCCAACTTGCGGTTGATAACGCAAGAATAGCGCCAATGATAACGATCTCAGGGAAACGCTTCGGCCCGGCGTCGGCTTCGGGGCCGGCAACGGGGTGCTGCAGCTTTCGGTGGACAGGGGGCCGGGCCGGATGAGACGTCTTGCGGGCTTTGGCCCGCCCCCCCGGAGGGGAACCGTCCGAGACCAACCTTTACAAGCAGAGACAGCGATGCACGGTACAAACGAAACCAGGGAAGCCCTTCTTGCAAGCATCATTGAAAAGGAACTGGCCATGTTCCTGGCCACCCAAAACGAAGAGGAGCCGGCCTCCGGGCGGCAGAATCCGGACGCCTTCCGGCTCCTGCGCTGGATGGCCCACGCCGTGCACACCGACGCGGTCCTGGCCTCCTATCTGGAGGACCTTTCGCAGGCCGAAGCTGCCGGGCGCAATTTCATTGCCGAGAAATACGGCCGCCTGTCGGGCGAGATCCCGTCAGGAGCGGACAGCCCGCACATCGCCTTGATCGCTGATGCCGAGGCCGAGTGGCTGGAGGAGGCTGCGGCGCATTACCCGGTGGCCATCAAAAGCACCGGCGGCGTCCTTTTCCGCCGCTATGTGGCCTGCGAACTGGAGGGCCTGTCCGGGCGGACGCTGGCCCTGTACGCCGAGGAAGTCCAGGCAGCCCGGGAAGCGGGGCGCAATATGGTGGAAGAGCGCCATGAACTGCTGTGCCGGCGTATGGGCTATGCCTCCCTGGCGGCCCGGGAGGCGGCCCTGGACAAGGCCTAGCGCTGCCGGCCGCCGGTCTGTTACCACGGGTGCGCCGGGCACGTCCCTTCCCCGGCCGGAGCCGGTGTTGCTCCGGGAGCTTTGTTTGCACGAACCGAACCGTTGCCAGGACCCGGCGTCCCGGCCAAGGGGGAACCCATGATCACGACAACGCTGTTTCCCGGACGCTATGTCCAGGGCAACGGGGCCCTGTCCCGGTTGGGCCGGGAGTTGGCCCGCCTGGGCAACCGCCATTTTCTCATTTGCTCCCCGCATCCGCTGGAGCATCTGCTGCCGCCCGTCCTGCCGCAGCTTGAGCAGGCGGGAGCCGTGCACATCGAGCGGTTCGGCCGGGAATGCACGGATGCGGAAATCAGCCGGCTCCACGCTGCAGCCACGGCCTTCGGGGCGCAGACCATAACCGCCCTTGGCGGCGGCAAGACCCTGGACACGGCCAAGGCCGTGGCCGCACGGGCCGGGCTGCCCGTGGCCGTGGTCCCGACCATCGCCTCCACGGACGCGCCCTGCAGCTCGGTCTGCATCATCTACACCCCGGAAGGGGTGTTTGAGCGGGTGGACGTGTTGCCCCGCAATCCCGATCTGGTGCTGGTCGATACCGCGATCATGGCCAAGGCCCCGGCCCGGTTTCTGGTGGCCGGCATGGGCGATGCGCTGGCCACCTGGTTTGAGGCCGATTCCTGCCGCCGTAGCCGCAGCCCCAATATCGCCGGGGACGTCGGGTCCATGACCGCCCATGCCCTGGCCCGGTTGTGCTATGAGACCGTCCGGGACTGGGGGCTTTTGGCGCGCACGGCCTGCCAGGCCGGAGTGGTCACACCGGCCCTGGAGCGCATCGTCGAAGCGAACACGCTCTTAAGCGGCCTGGGGTTTGAGAGCGGCGGCCTTGGCGCGGCCCATTCCATCCATAATGGCCTCACCGCCCTTCCGGGCGTCCACGGCCGCAGCCACGGCGAAAAAGTGGCCTTTGGCGTGCTCGCCTCGCTTTTCCTGACAGACAGGCCCGTGGCGCTTTTAAACGAAGTCTACGACCTGTGCCTGTCCCTTGGCCTGCCGACCACCCTGGCCGACCTGGGGCTTGCCGACGTGTCGGACGAGGAGTTGCTGCAGGTGGCGCAAAAGGCCTGCGCGCCCGGAGAAAGCATCCACAACGAGCCGGTGGAAATCTCCCCGGCCGTGGTCTTTGCCGCCCTCAGGGCCGCCGATGCCGAAGGCCGTCGCCGTCGGCCGGCCTAGTAGCCTGTCCTTTCGCTTCGCGTATTCGAGAAGATCAACAACATATCGAAATGGCTGTATTTTCTTAAAATACTGCGAGCGAACCTTTGAAAAAAAGCGGCACAGGGGGGGCGGGGCGTTGCGTTGGGGATCGGGAATTGACTTTCCTCGCGTTCGATGGAAGAAAATGAAGGAACGTCAGAACTTGGAGGGAGAACCATGAAAGGCAATGCGCTGACCACGTTTTTTATAAAACATGCAGTGGCGATCTTCGTGATTGCGACGGCGTGTTGCCTGTCGTTGATTGCCTATCTCACCAACAGCTTCAAACCGAATGTGCTTGGAACATGGATCATCGTTGGCATACTGACGTCCTTGCTGTTTTCTGGTGTCGCCCTGATCGTTGTCCTGGCTGTCGCTGCAGTGGACAAGGCCAGAAAGTATATCATTGCCTACCAGCCCCAGGACGGGATCACGTTAAAAGACCGTTATGAACAGGAACGGATACGAATATCCGATTTTTTTTCAGCCTTTCTTCTGGTGAATGAGAACAAGGAATTTGAGGATTGCGAAATACAAGGCCCGGGTTCGATCTATTTGCTGGCAGACAGCGATCTGGACAACTGCACCTTTAAACTATGCGATTGGATCGTGGTCAAAAATGATGCAACGGTCAATACCGCTGCGCATTTCCGGCATACGACGTTTTCAAAGTGCAAGTTTTTCAATGTGGCCATCTACATGTCGCAGGAGACGGCCAACCGGCTGTGCGAAAAGCAAAAAGCCTGTTCGCGCGAAGACCTGTCGGTTATCGGCCTGTAACAGCGGCCCGGCCGGTCCGGTCGGCTTGACCCACCGCGCGCCAAAGCGCCGGGCTGCGTTTGCAGCCCGGCGCTTTCATTTTTCCCATGCAACCTCTCCGGGACAAGCGCACCGGCTCAGGCCCTGCCCGCTGCGAACCCGCGGGTGCGCGTCCCGGCCTTGTTTCCGGCGGGGGCGGGCCTGTTTCACCCGTCTTAGGAGCCGCGCCCCGGGTGGCCGGGCGGGGCAATCAGCCGGCCGGAACCGGGGCGGCGTAGTCCAGGGACATCATGACGCTAAGGACGATAATGGCCAGGATGGAGATGCGGTAGAGTTTTCTGGCCCACAGGACTTCGGTCTGGGCTTGGGGTCCGGTCCAGGCAATAAAAAACCAATACAGGCTCAGGCCCAGGACGGCGACGGCGTAGGCGCTTCCGACATAGCCGCAAACGGGCAGCGCCTGCGCGGCCAGGGCGAAGGCGAAGATATGCACGAGCATGTCTTTTCTGGTGGCCGAAACGCCATGTTTGACCGGCATGACCGGGAGGCCGGCGGCGGCGTAGTCGCTTAAGCGGTAGATCGTTATGGCGTAGGAGTGGGGAATCTGCCAAAGGCTGAAAATGGCCAGCACGATCAGGCCGCCCGGGTCCAACCGGCCGGTCACGGCGCAGTAGGCCGCCAGGGGCGGGGCGGCACCGGCCAGACTGCCCACCAGGGTGCTGGAGGCGGAATTGCGTTTCAGATACAGGCTGTAGACGCCGACGTAGACGCCAAAGCCGGCCAGCACGATGGCCAGGGCCAGCAGGTTGGTGCCAAGCAAAAGGACGGCCACGCCGAGGAGGCCAAGCGCCAGGGCATAGAGGAGGCTGCTGGCGGGAGCGATGGCCTGCCGGGCCAGCGGGCGACGGCGGGTGCGCTCCATCAACGTATCGATGTCGCGGTCAATATAGTTGTTGCAGACACAGGCCGAGGCGACAACAGCCGACGTGCCAAACAGGACGGCCCCCAAAAGGGCCGGATCGACCTGCCCCCGGGCAGCGAGAAAGAAGCCGCCGCACGCCGAGAGGATGTTGGCGAAAACGATCCATGGCTTGGCAACAATCACATAGTCTTTGAGCACGTATCAGGTCTCACATCCGGTAATGCAGGCTGTACATGATCCAGATCGATCCACCTACAAAAAGGAAGATGATAAAGAAGGTGAACAGGAGCGACATGAGATTCCAGTACATGGCCGACGAGGTGTCGAGATGCAGGAAGTAATGGAGCTGCACGATGATCTGGACCACGGCGGCGGAAAAAATGCAGAAAATGGTGGCGGATTGGGGCAGGGCTCCGGTCATGACCAGGGCGAACGGGATGGCCGTCAATATGATGGAAAGAATGAATCCCGTGCAGTAGGACCGAAGCGACCCGGTATGGGCTCCGGCGGCGTCGTTATGTGTCTGGTGCATCTTACATGACCCCCATCAGGTAGACGACAGTAAAAAGGCTGATCCAGACGATATCCAGGAAATGCCAGAACATGCCAAGCCGCAGGAGCCGGCTTTGCACCGGCCCGGTCAGGCCCTTGGTGGCCAGTTGCACCACCATGACCACCATCCAGAGCATCCCGCAGGCCACATGGGCCCCATGGGTGCCGACCAGGGCGAAAAAGGCCGAGAGAAAGCCGCTGCGCTGCGGTCCGGCCCCTTCGTGGATCAACTGGCCAAATTCGTGGAGCTCCATGGCCAGAAAGCCCAGGCCGAGCAGGAAGGTGACGCCCAGTCCCAGCATGACCGGGCGGGTGTCGCCCTTGCGCATGGCCAGCATGGCCAGACCGAAGGTGGCGCTGCTGCACAACAGGAACAGGGTCTCGCCCAACACGTAGGGCAGGTCAAACAGTTCCTTTCCGGTCGGACCGCCGGCATAGTTGTGGGAAAGGACCACATAGGTGGCAAAGAGCCCGGCAAAGATGATGAGGTCGCTCATCAGGTAAATCCAGAACCCCAGGGCCTGGATGGAGGCCGTGTCGTGGCTTTCGCCGTGGGTGTTTGGCATAGTAGCCGCAAGCGTCGCGTCGGTCGCCATCATGCAACCCTCCCTGGACAGACCATGTTCGGTCTTTTGTTCGATTGATTTCCGCGCACCTAGGCCATTTCCCGATAGCGCAGGTTTTCAATGCGCGCGACTTCGGCCGCCGGGATGATTTCGTGGATGTCGTCAAGGCTGGCCCGGGCGATCACCACGGCAATGAGGCCAAGGAAGCTGACGATGGCCAGCCACCAGATGTACCAGATCATGGCAAAGCCGAACAGGAAGGCCAGCAGGCCGATGGCCACGCCGTGCCAGGAGTTTTTCGGCATTTCAATGGGCTCGTAGTGGTCGGGCCGCTGGTAGGCGATGCCCTTTTCCTTCATGTCCCAGAAGGCGTCGCGGTCCTCGACCACCGGAATCGTGGCGAAATTATAGACTGCCGGCGGGGACGAGGTCGCCCATTCCAGGGTCCGGCCATCCCAGGGGTCGCCGGTGGTGTCGCGATTGGCGTGGCGGTCCCGGATGCTGACCAGGAGCTGGATGACGATGCAGCCGATGCCAAGCAAAATGATGCCCGTGCCCAGGGCGGCAATGATGAGGTAGGGCTGCCAGGCCGGGTTGTCGTAATGCTGCATCCGCCGGGGCATCCCCATGAATCCGAGGATATACAGCGGGATAAAGGCCATATAAAAGCCGATCAGCCAGCACCAGAAGGCCAGCTTGCCCCAGGTCTCGTTGAGGCGAAAGCCGATGGCCTTGGGAAACCAGTAGGCGTAGCCGGCAAAGAAGCCGAAAAGCGTTCCGGGAACCAGCATGTTGTGGAAGTGGGCGATGAGAAACAGGCTGTTGTGCAGCACAAAATCCGCCGGCGGCAGGGACAAAAGGACGCCGGCCAGGCCGCCCACGGCAAAGGTGGAAAGAAATCCCAGCGTCCAATACAGCGGCGTGGTGAAGCGTACCCGGCCGCGATACATGGTAAAGAGCCAGTTGAACACTTTGACGCCGGTGGGAATGGCGATCAGCATGGTCGAGATGCCAAAGAAGATATTGACGTTGGCGCTGGCTCCCATCGTAAAGAAGTGGTGGACCCAGACGGCAAAGGACAGGAACATGATGGCAGCCGTGGCGTACACCAGCGAGCCGTAGCCAAAGAGTTTCTTTCTGGAAAAGGTGCTGACGACTTCAGAGAAAATGCCAAAGGCCGGCAGGATGACGATGTAGACCTCGGGATGGCCCCAGGTCCAAAACAGGTTGGTGTACATCATCATGTTGCCGCCCATGTCGTTGCTGAAAAAATGCATGCCGAGATAACGATCCAGGGTGAGCAGGCCCAGGGCGACGGTCAGGACCGGAAACGAGAAGATGATGAGCACGTTGGTGAAGACGGCGGTCCAGGTAAAAAGCGGCATCCGCATAAGCGTCATGCCCGGGGCGCGCATCTTCAAGATGGTCACCAGGAAATTGACCCCGGTCAGCAGTGTCCCAAGACCGGCTATCTGGATGGACCACATCCAGTAATCCACGCCGGTATCCGGGCTGTAGGCCAGTTCGGTCAGGGGGGCGTAGCCTGACCAGCCGGCCCGGGAGAATTCCCCGACGCCAAGGGACACCATCATCAGCATGGTGCCGGCCACGGTCAGCCAGAAGCTCACCGAATTGAGAAAGGGAAAGGCCACGTCGCGCGCCCCGATCTGGAGCGGGATGATGATGTTCATGAGGCCCGAGAGAAACGGCATGGCCAGAAACAGGATCATGAGCGTGCCATGGGCGCTGAAAATCTGGTTGAAGTGGTCCGGCGGCAGGAAGCCCTGGGAGGAGCCCAGGGCAATGGCCTGATGCGTGCGCAGCATGATGGCGTCGGAAAAGCCGCGCAGGAGCATGACCAGCGACAAGATGATGTACATGATGCCGATTTTCTTGTGGTCAAAACTGATCAGCCATTCCTTCCACAGATAGGTCCACTTCTTGAAGTAGGTAACCAGGACAAGGATGCAAAACCCTGCCAGAAGGGAGCCGACGACCGCTCCCATGACGATGGGATCATGGTACGGGATGGCAGCGAGAGTCAGTTTTCCGAACATTGCAGCGGTCCTCCGTGTGGCCCTATTGTCCGTGCCCGGAATGGGTTTTTTCGCCTGCGTTGTGCGCGCCCATGGGCATTGGATTGTATTGGTGGATGATGTAGTCAAACAACTCTGGGTCCACGGTGGAGAAATAGAGGACCGGCACGCTCGAACTCGGTTTTTGCAGTTCCTTGAAACGGGCCACGTCAAGCCGCTCCGGAGCCTGCTTGACCTTTTTGACCCAGGCTTCGAAGCCTTCCCTGGAGTCGGCAATGGCCTTGAAGGTCATGGCCGGATAGCCGGCGCCGCTGAATTGCTGGTTCTGGCCGATGTATTCGCCCGGTTCGTCAGCCATGAGGTGCAGTTTGGTTTCCATGCCGGCCATGGCATAGATCTGGCTGCCAAGCTGCGGGATGAAAAACGAGGTCATGACCGTATCGGAGGTGAGCCGGAAACCGAGGGGGATCTTGGCCGGGAAAACGAATTCATTGACCACGGCGATGTTTTGCTCGGGGTAGATGAACAGCCACTTCCAGTCCAGGCTCACCACTTTGACATTGAGCGGTTTGGCTTCGGATTTGAGGGGCAGATATGGGTCCAGGCGATGGGTGTCGCGCCAGGCAAAAAACGACAGCACCGACACAATGGCCAGCGGCACGAGCCACATAGCTATTTCTATTTTTTTGGAATAGCACCAGTTGGGGTCATAGTCGGCATTCTTGTTCGTTGCCCTGTATTTGAGGGGAAACCAGAGGGACATGATGATGACGGGGACGACGACCAGCAGCATGAGGACAAATGACATAATAATGAGAAAGCGCTCATCCTGGCCAATTGGTCCTTTCGGATTCAAAACGATGAGTTCGCTGCAGCCTTGGAGCACGGTGACGGCACACAGGAGCAGGAGCACTGCGAATCCGAAATAGCATTTTCGTTTCATTTGCCTACCTCAGCGCATTGACGGACATGTCTGGTTTCGACCTTACCGAATTATCTACTTTTTTCATATCTTCCTGTCAACGCCGTTGGTGCTCAATACCCTGTTGCCGCAGGCAGTGCCGGATGTGGGGGCGTAGCTGGCCCCGGGCGGCGGCAGCGAAGAGGGGCGATGGTTGGGTTGCCCGGCCGCAGCGCCCGGGACGGGGCAGCAAGCGGTCTTTCGCAATCCGGAGGTTTGCGGCGGCTTCGCGACGGCGTGGCGGTGACAGTCCGGCGGCGGGTTGGGCGCAACCAGGCGACCGGGAGGCGGCGAAACCGGGCAGCGGGATTTGGAGGAAGGGGCAGGGGGGACGGTCCGGCAGCCCGGCAGGCAAGGCCGGGCTGCTCTGGAAGCGGGATGCGTTGGCGGAGGCTGGAAACAAAAAAAGGCGACGAGTTGCCCCGCCGCCTTTTTCCCTCGAAGAGAAGCGAGAACTAGACGCAGCCGGTGGGCTTGGGCAGGCCGGCCATTTTGCAGGCTCCTTTGCCGGGTCCGGACGGGAACAGCTCGTAGATGTGCTTCAGCTTGAATCCGGTCACTTTGGACAGGATGCGCACCATCGGGGCGATGCCGTTCTTCTTGTAGTAGTCCTGCAGGAACTCGATGACCTTGTTGTGCTCCGGGGTCAGCTCTTTGATGCCCTCGGAGTCCTTCACGTAGTCAACCCATTCCAGGGTCCAGTCTTCAAACTTCTGCAGGAAGCCGTCTTCGTCGACCTCGAAGGTTTTGCCTTTGTACTCAACAGTAGCCATGCGCATCCTCCTTACAAGGTTGATAATACAAGCGCCCGACAGGGGAGCCGGGCGATTCCAATGCCACCCGCGAAGCGGGGAGGCCTCACCCATAGATCAGAGCACCCTTGATGCCCGATGGGTCGTACTTGTCAGGGAACCGGCTCTCATGGCAGCTTCAGGCTCCCGCGTTACTTTCCGAACGTATCCTTGAAAACCTGTTGTTGTCAACGGCTTTTCAAAGCGAAGGCGACAGCCCTGCGTCGATTTCGTCCGTTATGCTACGCTGTTGCGACAACTTTACGCAGTCTTTACCGGCCCATGGCGGCCAGTTGGTCCTTGGCAAACGTGATGGAAGGGTCAAGGGCCAGGGCCGCTTCCAGATAGTGCACGGCCAGGGCGTCGTTTCCGATTTTGGCCTGGCACAGTCCCAGGTTGGCCAGATCCATGGCCGAACCGGCATCCAGTTCCAGGGCGGCGGCAAAGTCGGCGGCAGCCGCCTCGTACCGCTCGGCCTTGTAATGAGCCACGCCGCGCAGATTGAAATATTCTTTGACTTCGGGACAGTAGGCGACTGCCCGGTCAAGGATGGGCACGATGTCGTCGAAGCGGCCAAGCTGGGACAGGGCGTGGGCCTGGTAAAACGCGGCCAGCCCCTTGTCCTCGGCGCTTTTCTGGAGGGCCTCGGCGCAGGCAAACTGGGGTGCGGCCGCCTCGGCGTCACCCAGGCGAAGGGACAGCACGCCCTCGAAGAAGGGGACAAAGGGGGCGCTGGGGTAGATTTCGGCCAGGGCGGCCAGACCGGCGTCGGCCGTGGCCGGATCGGCCTCCTCGGCCAGCAGGCGGCCGGTGAACAGCCCGAGGCTGGCGGCCGGGGTGCGCTCGCGAAAGAGAAAACCGGGTACCACGTTGTAGTTGGCCGAAAGCCCGAGTTCGGGATGGGTGGTGTCCACGGTCAAAAGGGGAAAGCCGCGCGTCCCCAGGGCCTTGGCCAGCTCGGCCAGTTCCTCGGCAATGTCGTTGCGCTCGATGCCGGGCAGGCCGGCCAGGGGCGCAAGCGGTCCCTCGGTCACCCAGGCCGCCGCGTCCAGGCTGGTGAACTTGGGCAGGCCCGAGGCCTCGTAGTTGGAGAGGCTCTCGAAATCGCCGGCCAGCTGGGCCACCTCGGTGAGGGCCCGGATGGCGGCCTTGGCCGGGGAAGTGGCCGTGCCGGCAGTGAAAACGATCTCCGAGGCGTGGGGAAAGGTATCCGGATCGTAGGCGATGGCCCCGATGGTCGGCACGGGCAGGTCCAGGGTGAAGTCCTTGAGCCACACCTTGATGCCCTGGCTGGTGAAGGCGTCCATGAGCGTATTGAGTACCGGATCGTCGATACTGGCCGGGTCGATGGTGGGCAGGGTTGGCCGGGTGCGGTCGATGATGGTGCAGACATGGCGCTCGACCAGCTCGCAGGCTCCTTGGAGCACGGATTCCTCAAAGCAGTTGCCGGCGGAAGACCCGTTGAATTCGTTGAGGATCTTAAACCAGTCCAGGGGCACGGCCACATCCGTTCCCTGGGCCACATCGCGGACGAGCACGAAACGCCAGGGCACGAGATCCAGGATGCGCCGGGCCTCGTCGTCACTTAAGGTCTCGCCGACCGAGGCCCGGATGACGGCCAAGGGGATGAGCGCGTCGCCGAACCGGGCCTCGGCCTCGCTCCAGGTGGCCGGGAAAAACCGGTCCTCGTCGCGCCAGAAGGAGAAAAAGCTGTAGCGTTCGGCCAGTTCCATCAGCGCCGAGGCCTCGGCCTGCTCCGGGGACGCCCCCTTGCCCATCTGCTTGCGGGTGGGCATGACAGCCCGGGCCGCGTCGCCGCAGATGCTTAAAAAGACCGGGATGCCCAGGCGTCCGGTGTCGATCCGCTTGGTTTCGGCCAGCACGCCGGAGCCGAGCCGGGCAAAGGCGGCCTTGGCCCGGGCCACGGTTTCGGCCGGGGTGATGGTCTTATCCTGATCGACGGTGTAGCCCTTGGGGCGATGGGTCAGGCCCGGGGCCAGGGTGTCGCGGTGATCCATGCAATGTTTCCGTTCGGGTATGGGTTGCCGCCTAGGCGACCTTTTTGGGCGTCATGCGGTAGATCTGGCACAGCTTGCGTTCCGGCTCCCCGGACTCGGGGGCCGTTTCCTTGTAGCCCACCACCCGCTCGGCAATGGTGAATTCCTCGGCGGCCAGGTCCATGAACCGGGTGGCCTTGCGGGTGAAGTCCTTGGACAACAGCAAGGCAGCGTCTTTTTTGAGCGCGATGTGGGCCAGGAAGAATTTGAGCAGGCTGCGGTAGGTGTCCTGCAGGTAGAGCACTTCGGCCCCGAGGATGACGTCGAAACGCCGGCCCAGACGGTCGGTGGTGAAATCGGCCCTGGCCACGCTGGCGGTGTCGGACAGGCCGTTTTGCAGGATATTGATCTGGGTGAAGAGCAGGGCGTCGGGATGGATGTCGGTTAAAAGGGTGGGAAACCCTTTTTTGGCGGCAAACAGGCCGACCAGCCCGACGCCGCAGCCGACTTCCAGCAGGGTCCGGCCGTTCGGCGGGCCGAGGTGGCGCAGGGAATGGGCCAGGAGCAGGGCGGCGGGCCAGATGGTGGCCCAGTAGGGCAGATCGACCGGGCCGTCGCCGGCTTTGGCCAGCTGTTGGTCAATGAGCGCGGCCACGTCGTCAAGCTGCAGCAGTTCCAGGGTTTCGCCGTCAACGGCCACGGGCTCGAAATGCACGTCGTAGCGTTTTTTGGCAGCGTCCAGAAGTTCGTCGAGGGGGGCGGTGAGGGGGATGGCTGTGTCCACAAACACTCCCATTGCGGTATGAATTTCCGGCAATAGCGCAATTGCGGGGACATGGCAAAGAAAAAGGGCCGGCTTTGTGGGCCGGCCCTGTCGATTTTTCAGTGGAGCGGGAAACGGGATTTGAACCCGCGACTTCAACCTTGGCAAGGTTGCACTCTACCACTGAGTTATTCCCGCTCAATGTTCGGCTGTGGAGGCGGCATCCGGATTTGAACCGGAGAATGGAGGTTTTGCAGACCTCTGCCTTACCACTTGGCTATGCCGCCTCGTTTCAAGGAGCAATTTGTTTACTCGCTGCCGGCCCGGTTGTCAATAACTTTCTCAATCTTTTCCGTCCGGTCCGACTCGGCGGGGCGGCCGCCGTTGCCGAGGCGCATAACTGTCAAAATCCGGCCCGCTCGTCAACAAGAAATTTCAAAAAATTCAAAAAAGCGTTTCAAAGTGCTTAAAAATAAAGGATAAATTTTGAAGGCTGCGGGCCGCGGTCTAGGCCGCCCCTGCCCCCGGTTGGCCCGCCCGGGACTCAAGGCCGGCCCGCAGGCCCGCAAAAACCGGCCGCCTCGCCCCAATTCGGAGCCATACGGCCATGGAAACATCACGGGATTTCCATGGCCGTCTTGGGCAACCGGCCCGGATATGCGTCCAGGCCCGCCCGGCCTCCCATAAAAAAGGCCGGAGCGGTACAGGCTCCGGCCTTTGGGCGGCAAGGCAGGCTATGCGCCTTCGATGGGGATGTTGCGGGCAGCCTCGGCCGCGTCGCGGGGGAGCGTGACGGTGAGCACGCCCTTGTCGAAGCGGGCCTTGGCTTCGGCCTCCTTCACCTTGCCGGGCAGCGGGATGAGTCGGGAAAAGGAACCGTAGGCTCGTTCAATGCGGTGGTAGTCGTCCTTTTTCTCTTCGCCCTCGAACTTCTTTTCGCCGCGAAGGATCAGCGCGTCGTTTTCCACGCTGATGGACACGTCGGCCGGTTCAAGGCCGGGCAGCTCCGCCCTGACGGTCACCACGCCCTCGGTCTCGCTGACGTCCACGGCCGGATAGCCGCCATCGCGAAAGACCGGGGCCAGGGAGGCGAAGGGCTCGCGCCAGAACTCCTCCATCATGTCCGCCAGACTCACCGGGCGTTTGGCGGCAATGGAGCGCTCCCGCAAACGGGGCAACAGATGCTTGAACATGGTCCAAACCTCCGTTCATATAAAAATGGGGATACTTTTTTGATAAGCACGCGGTCTGGCCAGTCAAGGCCGTGCCGGCCGTATGCAGTTTAGGAGCCGGCTGATTTGCCGGTCAGTAATTCCAGGAGCTTCCAGCCTTCCTTGGCGAAATCGCCTTCGGTGTCGCAAAGGAGCACCACCCCGGACAGGTCGGCCGGGGACATGAGGACCAGGGCGAAGTAGCCGCCGGAGCGGCCGGCGTGGAGCACGTATTCTCGGCCGCCAAAATTCATGACGTTCCAGAAATAGCCGATGTAGAGGGTCGGTATCGCGGACACGTGCTTGCGCGGCAGATGGGCCAGCCGGGCGACCGGGAGCAGCGGCGTCATGTTCACGCCCAGGTTGGCGGCGGCATAGGCAAGCAGGTCGTCGGCGGTGGAACGCAGCGCCCCGGCGCCTTCCAGGCCGCTGACCTCCCAGTTGGGCACGACCTTGCCCTTGGCGTCATGGCCGTGGGCCATGCGGGAGCGCTGGTCTTCCGTCAGCGTCACCCGGGTGTCGCGCAGGCCAAGGGGCGTGCAGATGCGGTCCACCACGAGGGTTTCGTAGTCAACGCCGGCGGTCCTGGCCAGCAGGTAGCCGGCCAGGGCCGCGCCGACGTTGCTGTAATAGAAGTTCTGGCCAAGGGGCGCGATGAGGCCGGCCTTGGCCACGTAGCGCAGGAGCAGGCCGGTGGAATAGCCGGCCATGGGGTTTTGCGGATCTTTCGAGGGCATATTGTCCGGCGCTTCAGGCAGCCCGGAACTGTGGGTGGCCAGATCGAGGTAGCTCACCCACCACAGGGGGGAGTTTTTGTCGATGGTCCCGGGCGGCAGGGTGAGCCGGATGGGATCGGTGTCGCGCAGTTGGCCGGACAGGACGGACTGGGCCAGGAGCAGGCCGGTGAAGGTCTTGGTGATGGAGCCGATCTCGAAGAGCGTGCTGCCGTCCGGAGCCTTGGCCGAGCGTCCTTCGCCGCGCTGGCCAAAGCCGTAGACCTTCTGGCCGGCCGGGCTGACATAGCCCACCACCAGACCGTGCACCCGGCCGGAACGGGTCAGGTTCTCGACGATATGGGCCGTGGCCTGCCGGCCGGGAAGCGAGGCGGCCCGGACGTTCGGGGCGGCCAAAGCCAGGAGGACCAGTGCGGCCAGGAAGATCGGGGCAGGGAACAGGGGCGGACGTCGCGGCATGGACAGGCTCCGGCTCAGGCGTGGTTGCGCAGTTTGAGTTCGATGGGGTGCGGTGTCAGGTAGGCCTGGTCTTTTAAATAGGCCACATCGTATTTGCGGGTGTAGTGGACGAGCAGGGTGATGGGCACGATCAGCGGCACAAGGCCGAGGCGGTAGTTGTCGATGACCTCGTTAAGCTCGGCCTTTTCCCCGGAGGTGAGCACTTTCTTGAAATAGCCCATGATGTGCTGGAGCACGTTGGCGTGTTTGGCCGGGGTGGCCGGCAGGGCCAGGGCCCGCATGAGGATGGTCTCGTAGGATTGGCGCAGGGCATCAGCCGGCCAGTTCTTGGCTTCGGCGGTCAGCCGTCCGAGCTGCCGGGCCAGTTCCGGGCTGTGGGCCATGAGCAGCAGCTTGTGGTTGCTGGTGAAGGTGATGACCCGGGAGGTGAGTGAGCTTTGGCCGTCGCCGGCCAGGGCGGCGCGCCAGCGGGTCAGCGTAAAGATCCGTTCGATGAAGTTTTCCCGCAGCTTGTCGTCATGGAGGCGGCCCTCATCCTCGACCGGGATCAGGGGAAAGCGGTCGAGGAAGGCCCGGGCAAACAGGCCGACCCCGCGTTCGGCTGGCGAGCCTTTGTCGTTATAGACCTTGACCCGGGTGAAACCGCTCGACGGCGACTTGGATTTGAAGATAAATCCGCACAGGTTTTCTTCGGCCAGTTCCGCAACGCGCCCGGCGGCCCAGGCCTGCATCCGGTCGGTGTGGTCGAGGCCGGACTTGATGGTGACCAGACGCGGCGCGTCCGGGTCGCCGACCAGGCGCATGGCTTCCCGGGGTACGCTCAGGCCGCACTCCACTTCCGGGCAGACCGGAACGAACTCGAAATAGCGGCCCAGGGTATCTATAATATAAAGATCACGCTTATGGCCGCCGTCGTAGCGGACAGGCTGGCCGAGCAGGCAGGCGCTGACCCCGACGCGGATGGTTTCGGACATGGTTTCCCTCCAGGGAGAATTCCCGACTTGCCTGGTGGCATGTTTGCGGCTAAAGCCATCCAGGCAAATGCCACTGTACGGGCTTTGAGCCGTCATGGGAAGCGATGCAGCCGGAATCTGGGATGTGTATGGAACAATTGTGCGGACTTACCGCTATTTTTTTCGATTTCGGCGGCGTTTTGGCCGAGGAAGGCTTCCGCGAGGGGCTCATCGATATCGCCAGGGCAGCCGGGCGTGATCCGGCCGAAGTGGTGCCCCTGGCCTACGAAATGGCCTGGACCACCCGGTATGTGGTCGGCGGCTGTGACGAAGCCGGGTTCTGGCAGGCCTTTCGCCAGGCCACCGGTATTGCTGGCGAGGATGCCGACCTGACCGAGGCCGTGCTGTCCCGTTTCGTGCCCCGGCCCTTCATGTTTGCCGTGGCCGACGCGGCCCGGGCGGCCGGGCTCAAGACCGCGATTTTGAGCGACCAGACCGAATGGCTGGCCCGACTCGACGCCCGCCATGACGTCTTTTCCCATTTCGACATGGTCTTTAACAGTTACCACCACGGCACGAGCAAGCGCGAGGCTGCCTTTTTCCAGCTGGCCCTCACGACCCTGGGCGTTTCGCCGCAGGCGTCCCTTTTTATCGACGACGCCGCCCACAACACGGATCTGGCTGCCGCACTGGGCTTTAAAACCATCCTCTACCGGGACCGGGCCTCGTTTGTTGATGCACTGGCCGCCTTGTGTCCGCCCCTTGGAGCCACCCATGTATAATCCCATCTGCGGACTGGCCCGCGACGGACTGCCGATCATCGGATTTTTCGCCCTGGCCGCCCTGATCACCGCCGTGTTGCGCTGGCCCTGGCTGGCCGGGCTCTTTTTGCTGCTCACGTTTTTCTCGCTCAATTTCTTTCGCGATCCCGACCGGGCCGCCCCGGTCGAATCCGGCATCGCCGTGGCCCCGGCCGACGGCGTGGTCTGCAAGATGGGCGAGGCGACCGATCCGGCTTCCGGCGAGACGCGCCAGGTGGTGTGCATCTTCATGAACGTCTTTAACGTCCACGTGAACCGCTCGCCGGTCACCGGCGTGGTCTCGGAAGTGCGCTACATCCCCGGTAAATTCTTCAATGCGTCCCTGGACAAGGCCTCGACCGACAACGAGCGCAACATGATCGTGGTCACCGACGCCGAGGGCGCGCGGTTCACGGTCATGCAGATCGCCGGACTCATTGCCCGGCGCATCGTCTGTCCGGCCAAGGTCGGCGACCGGCTCGGCCGGGGCGAGCGCTACGGCATGATCAAGTTCGGCTCGCGCCTTGACGTCTATCTGCCGCGGGGCTATGCTCCGGCTGTCACAATGGGCCAGAAAACCACAGCGGGTGTCACCGTTTTGGCGAAAAAGGCCGAGTAGGGGGCGGGGTTTTACCACCCGCACCATCGAAAAAGCGGAAGTGATGGAAGAGAAAATCACCCAGAGCCGGGCTCGCAGGAGCGTGTACATCCTGCCGAACCTGTTCACCATGGCCAGCCTGTTCGCTGGCTTTCTTGGTGCGCTGTGGGCCATCGAGGGCCGCTTCGACATGACCGCCCTGGCCATTCTCTTCTCCTGCCTCTTCGACGGACTCGACGGCAAGGTGGCCCGGCTGACCGGCACCAGCAGCGATTTCGGCGTCCAGTTCGACTCCCTGGCCGATCTGGTCGCCTTTGGCGTCACTCCGGCCATCATGGTCTACCAGTGGCAGTTGGCCCGGTTCGGCCGCCTGGGCATCCTGGCCGCCTTTATGCTCGTGGCCTGCGGCGCGCTTCGCCTCGCCCGGTTCAACGTCATGTCCGGCAAGGCCACAGCCTCCAAGAAGTTTTTCGTCGGCCTGCCCATCCCGGCCGCCGGTTGCATGATCTCGCTGTTTTACATGTTCGAGCAGTATCTGCCCGACGACATTGCCGCCGCCGTCATGCCCAAGGCCTGCCTCTTTCTCGTCTACACCCTGTCCTTTCTCATGGTCAGCCGCGTACGCTACGCCTCGTTTAAGGAATTCGGGCTGGTCAAGGCCCATCCCTTCAGCGCCATGGTGACGGCCCTTTTGCTTTTTGTCGTCGTGGCTTCCGAACCGTGGCTCATGGGCTTCCTGCTCTTCTCCGCCTATCTTGCCTCCGGCATCCTCTACACCTTCTTCATTCTGCCCCGCCGCGCCTCCAAGCTACGGGAGTCCCTCCAGGAACTCTCATAATACCATTATCCTCTTTTTGACATTTCTTGTCATTGCCCCGGCCCCAGGCTAACCATAGCCCAGCCGCGTGATCACACGTGTGCATTCCTCTCCGCGAAAACGCGGGGAAAGGGGAGACTCTTATGCCCGACGACAACAGGGTATTTATCTTCGACACCACGCTTCGGGACGGCGAACAGTCGCCCGGAGCCACCATGACCCGCGAGGAAAAGGTCCGCATGGCCCGCCAGCTCGAAACGCTTGGCGTGGACATTATCGAGGCCGGCTTCCCCGCTGCCAGCGAAGGCGATTTCCAGGCCGTGTCCGCCATCGCCGCTGCCGTCAAGACCCCGATTGTGGCCGCTCTGTGCCGGGCCCTGGCCGCAGACATCGACCGGGGCTTTGAGGCCATCAAAAAGGCCGAGCGCCGGCGTATCCATACCTTCCTGGCCACGAGCGAACTGCACATGGTGCACAAGCTCGGCAAAACCCCGACCCAGGTGCTCGACATGGCCGAGGCTGCCGTGCGCCATGCCGCCAGCAAAGGCGTCGAGGTCCAGTTCTCGGCCGAGGATGCTTCGCGCTCCGACCCGGCCTTCCTGGTCGCCGTATGCGAAAGGGTCATTGCCGCCGGCGCGACCATCCTCAACATCCCCGACACCGTCGGCTATGCCCAGCCGGCCGAATTCGCCGACCTCATCCGCCATCTGCGCGCCACGGTGCGCGGAGCCGAGGCCGTCACCTTCGCCGTCCACTGCCACAACGACCTGGGGTTGGCCGTGGCCAACACCCTGGCGGCGCTGCACGCCGGGGCCCGGCAGGCCGAAGTGACGCTTTCCGGCATCGGCGAACGGGCCGGCAACGCCTCCCTGGAACAGGTGGTGATGGGCCTTAACACCCGTCCCAACTACTATAATCTGACCACGGGCATCGTCACCGAGGAGCTTTTCCCCTCCTGCCGCCGCCTCTCCGGCATCATCGGCCAGCCCATCCCGCCCTATGCCCCCATCATGGGCCGCAACGCCTTTGCCCACGAGTCCGGCATCCACCAGCACGGCATCCTCAAGGATCGCCGCACCTACGAGATCATGACCGCCGAGAACATCGGCCGCAAAGGGGCGGTGGTGGTCCTTGGCAAGCACTCCGGCCGCCATGCCCTGGACGCCAAGGTCAAGGAACTCGGCTATACCATCACCGACGACGAGTTGCTGGTGGTCTTCGACGCCGTCAAGCAGCTCGCCGACCGCAAGCAGCGCATCCTCGACGAAGACATCGAAGCCCTCATCCTGGAAAAAGTCCTGCGCCGCCCGGACCGCTATGCCCTGCAATACCTGTCGGTCCACTGCGGCAATGTGGAGCTTGCTCCCTTTGCCGTGGTCGAAATGCAGGTGGAGGGCGAGACAAAACGCCACTATTCCGCCGGATCAGGCCCGGTGGATGCGGTCTTTAACGCCGTTTGCCAGGCTGTCGGCCGCAAACCGGACCTGGAAGAATACCAGATCAACGCCATCACCGGCGGCACCGACGCCCAGGGCGAAGTGACCGTGCGCATCCGCGACGGCGCGGCCACCACCGTCGGCCGCGGCGTCCACGACGATGTCATCATGGCCAGCACCCTGGCTTTTATCAACGCGCTCAATCGTTTGGCCAAGAAAGAGGAGGAACGGATATGCCCGCAACCGCAACTTTAGCCGAGAAAATCCTGCAGCAGCACAGCGACGAGCAGATCACCGGTCCGGGGCAGATCGTCCGTTGCCGGCTCTCCCTGGTCCTGGCCAACGACATCACTGCGCCGCTTGCCATCAAGTCCTTTGAAAAGATGGGCGCTGCCGCCGTCTTTGACAAAGACAAGATCGCCATCGTGGCCGACCACTTTACG
Source organism: Desulfovibrio sp. DV (assembly GCF_001936595.1). GTDB lineage: Bacteria > Desulfobacterota > Desulfovibrionia > Desulfovibrionales > Desulfovibrionaceae > Solidesulfovibrio. Next base: position 1,837 of record NZ_MLBG01000082.1, on the reverse strand, counting down.
CCGAACAAAGACATCGCCTCGGCCGAACAGGTTAAAGTCTGCCGCGAATTCGCCAAGAAAATGGGCATCACCCATTACTTCGAGGGCGGCAACGTCGGCGTCGAACACGCGCTTTTGCCCGAACTCGGCCTCGTCGGCCCGGGTGACGTCATCATTGGTGCCGACTCCCACACCTGCACCTACGGCGGCCTGGGTGCCTTCGCCACCGGCATGGGCTCCACCGACATCGCCGCCGGCATGGCCCTTGGCGAAACCTGGTTCAAGGTGCCGCCCACCATCCAGGTCATCCTTACTGGCACGCTTCGCCAGTACGTCGGAGCCAAAGACCTCATGCTGGCGCTCATCGGCACCATCGGCGTGTCCGGCGCGCTCTACAAAGCTCTGGAATTCACCGGCGACCTCGCTGCCGCCCTGTCCGTCGAAGGCCGCATGACCATGTCCAACATGGCCATCGAAGCCGGCGGCAAGGTTGGCCTGTTCCCGGTGGACGCCAAGACCCTGGCCTACGCCGCAGCCCACGGCCGCACCGGTGACGGGGCCCTTACCGCCGACCCCAATGCTGTCTACGAACGCACCGTCACCATCAATGCCGACGGCATGGAGCCGCAGATCGCCTGCCCGCACCTGCCCGACAACGTCAAGCCCGTGTCCGCCGTGGCCGGCCTGCCCATCGACCAGGCCGTCATCGGCTCGTGCACCAACGGACGCATTGAAGATCTGCGCGAAGCAGCCAGCATCCTCAAAGGCAGAAAAGTGGCCGACTCCGTGCGCTGCATCGTCCTGCCCGCCACCCCCAATATCTGGCGCCAGGCCCTGGCCGAAGGACTCATCGAGACCTTTATGGACGCCAACTGCATCGTCGGTCCCGCCACTTGCGGGCCGTGCCTCGGCGGCCACATGGGCATCCTGGCCGGCGGCGAACGGGCCATCGCCACCACCAACCGCAACTTCAAAGGCCGCATGGGCAGCCTGGAAAGTGAAGTCTACCTCTCCGGCCCCGCCGCTGCCGCCGCTGCCGCCCTCGCCGGCGAGATTATCGACCCGGCGAAGGTGTAGTGGAGTAGGATAAAGGCGAAGATGCCTCCGGCGGCCGGGGGGATGATCCCCCCGGACCCCTGCAATGGGGCAAGTTCTATAAGGAGATACGCCATGTATCATGGTACAGCACATACGGTCGGCGCGCATATCGACACCGACGCCATCATTCCGGCCCGTTTTCTGGTCACCACCGATCCCGACGAACTCGGGGCCAACTGCATGGAAGGCCTGGAAGCAGGCTGGATCAAGAAAGTCAAAAAGGGCGACATCATGGTCGCCGGCGAAAACTTTGGCTGCGGCTCGTCGCGCGAGCACGCCCCGGTGGCCCTGCTTGGAGCCGGCATCCCCGTGGTCATCGCCCACAGCTACGCCCGCATCTTTTACCGCAACGGCTTCAACATGGGCCTCGTGCTGCTGGAAATCGGCGACGACGTGTCCAAAATCCACGACGGCGACGAACTCAAAGTCGATGCCGATACCGGCATCATCGAAAATGTCACCACCGGCGTCGCCATCCAGTGCAAACCCGTGCCGCCGTTTATGCAGGGCATCCTCGACAAAGGCGGCCTCATCCCCTACGTCCAGGATCGCTTAGCCGAGCGGGCTTCATAATAAGGCGAAACGAAGAGTGCCTCCGGCGGCTGGGGGGATAATCCCCCCAGACCCCTGTAAAGGGGGGTAGGGTCTGCGTAAGCGGGTTGGAATACATTCCAACAGCCTGACAACACCGGCAGCCAACCAAAACGAGCACTCCTCTTTCATAAGCTTGCCTCCCATTCAGGGGGTCCGGGGGGATGAT
>NZ_MLBG01000081.1 GCF_001936595.1 Desulfovibrio sp. DV | reverse complement strand
GCATCTATTGTCTTTCCCCCCACACCTTATGGCGGCGGGGCGATGGTCACCAGCACCCGCATGTCGGTAATCGAGCGGATGCCGTGGGGCGTGGCAATGGGGCACACCAGCACATCGCCGGCCTTGGCCGGGCTGGCGGCGTTGTCTGCTCCGAGAAACTCCCCCTCGCCTTCAAGGACCACGATGGACAGTTCGCCGTCCATGTCGTGGGCGTGGACCGGCAGGGTCTGGCCGGCCTTGAAGTTGAAGTTGATGATCCGGAAGTTGGCGGAATCGTGGACCCAGAGCATGCCGTAGCCGGTGTCCTTGAACGGACCTTCTTCAAAGATATTGAGCTTCTTCATGACCGTACCTCACTTCTCCGGTCAAAGGGGCCGGCAGGGGCATCCTGCCGGCCGGGCAGACCCGGTTTCGGGCTCAGCCCATCTGGCCAAAAGGCGTGTTGCCGGCGGACAGCGGGGTCATCCCGGCAATCTCGCCGCGCCGGGTGACCACGACCTGGGTGGCCGGCACGGCCTTGCCCGAGGCGGCGATGGCCGCTGCGGCGATGCGCGACATGCCGGAGCAGCAGGGCACTTCCATTTGCAGCACCGTGATGTCGACGATGGTGTTTTGCCGAAGGATCGCAGCCAGCTTGTCCACGTAGCTTTGCACGTCATCGAATTTCGGGCAGCCAAGGAGCGCAATGCGGCCGGGCAGGAAGGCGCTGTGAAAGGCCGGGAAGGCCGGCGGCACGCAATCGGCAGCCAAGAGCAACCGTGCGCCCTGTAAAAACGGGGCGTTTGGCGGCACGAGGCGCAGCTTGATGGGCCAGGCGGCCAGGGCCGAGCCGCCGCCGGCGGGCTGGGCCGCCTGGGCCGTGGGGGCGTTGGCCATCTGGCACGGCGTCATGGTGACCGGCGCGCCCGACATGCAGCCGCAGGGGCTGGCGGTCTTTTTGATCTCGGCCAGCCGTTCTTCCACGGCCTGCTCGTCAAATTCCGGGGCGTCGCGTTCGATGATCTGCAGTGCGCCGGTGGGGCAATGGCCGATGCAGGCCCCCAAGCCGTCGCAGAAATGGTCGGCCACGATTTTGGCCACGCCGTCGATGATTTCCAAGGCCCCTTCGGCGCATCCGGTGACACACTGGCCGCAGCCGTTGCACAGCGACTCGTCTATTTCGATGATCTTGCGTTTCATGGCTTTTTTTCCTGGGAGGGGCGGCCCCGGTGGTTGCCGGGGCCGCCGGAAGGGCATGGCCTTTTAGCCGAGGATGGCCTTGAGGTCTTCGTCAGGGGTGGTGATGGCCTTGATGTCGTAGTTGGCCACCAGGAAGTTGAGGACATTGGGGGTCAAAAAGGCCGGCAGGGTGGGTCCCAGGCGGATATTCTTGACGCCGAGGTGGAGCAGGGTGAGCAGGATGGCCACGGCCTTTTGCTCGTACCAGGACAGGATCATGGACAGGGGCAGGTCGTTGACGCCGCACTCGAAGGCCTGGGCCAGGGCCACGGCCACCTGGATGGCTGAGTAGGCGTCGTTGCACTGGCCCATGTCGAGCAGGCGCGGGATGCCGCCGATGTCGCCGAGCTTCTTGTCGAAGAAGCGGAACTTGCCGCAGGCCAGGGTCAGGATGATGGTGTCGGCCGGGGCCTTCTCCACGAACTCGGTGTAGTAGTTGCGTCCGGGCTTGGCTCCGTCGCAGCCGGCCACCAGGAAGAAGTGCTTGATCTTGCCGGCCTTGACCGCCTCGATGACCGGTCCGGCCACGCCCATGACGGCGTTTCTGGCAAAGCCGGTCATGACCGTGTCCTTGTCCTCGTCGGCCGGGAAGCCGGGCATGGCCAGGGCCTTGGCGATGACCGGGCCGAACTCGCCGTTTTTGACATGGACCGCGCCGGGCCAGCCGACCAGGCCGGTGGTGAAGATGCTGCCCAGGTAGCTCTCGGCCGGCTTCTGGATACAGTTGGTGGTCATGAGGATCGCGCCGGGGAAGGCGGCGAATTCCTTGTGCTGGTTCTGCCAGGCCGTGCCGTAGTGGCCGTAGAAGTGCGGGTACTTTTTGAGCTCGGGATAGCCGTGGGCCGGCAGCATTTCGCCGTGGGTGTAGATGGTGATGCCCTTGCCGGCGGTCTGTTCGAGCAGCTGCTTGAGGTCTTTGAGGTCATGGCCGGAAACCAGGATGGCCTTGCCGGCCTTGTGCCCAAGCGGCACGACGGTGGGAACCGGGTGGCCGTAGGCGCCGGTGTTGGCGGCGTCGAGCAGTTCCATGGCCCGCAGGTTCACTTCGCCGCACTTGAGGACCAGGGCGACCCAGGCTCCGAGGTCCTTGTCGGTGGTGAAGGTGGCGGCCATGGCCTCGTAGAGGAATTCGTACAGGGCCGGGTCTTCCTGGCCGAGGATGGCGGCATGGTCGGCGTAGGCGGCCACGCCCTTGATGCCGAAAATGAGCGTATGCTTGAGCGAGCGGATGTCGTCGTTGGGCTCGGGGATGTCTTTGAGGCCATGGGTGGCGCCCTGGGCAACCAAGCCGGCGAGGTCGGCGGCCGGGACGTAGGTGGCCGGGCCTTCGGGCAGCTTGGCCTTGATCAGGCCGGCCAGGGCCTTGCGCTTGGCCACGGTTTCTTCGATCAACGGCTTGAAGTCGGCGGCGTCGAAATTGACGTTGGTGAGCGTCGAGAACATGGCCTTGGCAAAAAAGCGGCCGGTATCCATGGGCACGGCCACGCCTTCGGCTTTGGCGGCCGCGGCGGCCTGTCCCAGGCCTGTCAGGGCGTAGACGAGCAGGTCCTGCAGATCGGAGACGTCGGGCTGCTTGCCGCACACGCCCATCTTGTCGCAACCAAGGCCTTTGGCCGTCTGTTCGCACTGGTAGCAAAACATATGTCGTCCTCCGTTTGGGTTTGGTTCGGATTCCCGTTTCGTTGATTCGGGTCTACGCGGGCCGGGTCGAGAGTGGTTTGACCTAAGTCAAAAGGGCGATATTTTTTCGAGAGGTCCGCATTTTTTCGGGCCGGTGCCGCGAAGCCGGGAAAAGGAAATCCGCAACCGTGTTTGCCGTGGCGTCAGGGGGTCGCGCGGGCGCGGCACCCGACGCGGGGACGGGAAACCTATTTGGGAATATGGGGTCTATAGCACGGGACGGGGGAAAAAGGTCAAGGCGGGGGAGTTGGTTTCGAACGTTGCCAGAAAGAGTGTGCTGCGATGGTTGTCGCCGGACAGTGCCGCCAGCGGCGATAAGCCCGGAAATCGGGAGCCGAGGGACCTGCCGGGACAGGCCCCAGGCAGTCCCCGCAAAGCATGCACGTCGCGCCGGACCGGCCCCGTACCTGAGCGGCCGGGGCCAGGGCCGGAAAAGCGGCTAGGGCCGCTTTTGCTCGACGTCGGTCTCGGCGGGCGTAATATTTTTTTCCCCTATGGAATCCTTGAAGCCACGGATGGCCTTCCCCAGATTCTGGCCCAGGCTGGGCAGCTTGCTCGGTCCGAAGATGATCAGGACGACGCCCAGGACGACCAGCCAGTGCCAAATCGAAAATGCGCCCATTTGAATGCTCCTGTTTTCGTTTGGCCCGCCCGTCCCTCGTGGCCCTTGGCCGGGAAAGGAAGACCATGGTATTGATGGTTGGCGTTGTTTATAAAAGGCTTACCCAGGGCAAGCGCGACGGAAATATGCAATAAGGAGCGCAGGAGTTCCTCAATTTTCGGATTTTGCGCTATTACGGCACAGGCTTGTCGGGCGGCGATGCAGAGCGGCGTTGTTGTCGCCACAGAGATCAAGGGTAAGGGCATACCAGCAACAGGGCAAGAAAAAGCGAATGGCCGCCGGGAGATTGTCCTGGCGGCCGTTTGGCCGGTGCAAGTCTTCTGTGTCTTGCCGGGCTCCCGGGGGACGGGAGGCCGGGCGTTAGATCCGGGCTACCCCCAGAAACACGGCGTGCAGCGCGATAACCAGTGCGAAAAACGCCTGCCGCGCCGCCAGCGGCGATAAGCCCGGAAATCGGAAGCCGAGGCGCGCGCCGGGACAGGCTCCCACGCAGTCGCCGCACAGCGTGCAGGTCGAGCCGGGCCGGCCCTTGGCCAGATCGGCCGGGGAGAGCGCCAGATAGCGGCACACCCGCGAACACCGGCCGCAGCCGTCGCAGCCCTCGCTTATACGGATGCGCCAGGGGCTGATTTTCCCCAGCACGTTGCCGACAAGGCCGATGGGACAATACATCGTGCAGTGGACCATGACGCCGCTGGCCCGGGACAGCGTGGCCATCACAACCAGCCCGATCAGCCCGAACACCGCCGCCGCCCAGACCGCGGTCAGGGTCGGGACGCCCAGAAGCCGCATTCCCAGCGCTCCACCCACTGCCAGCGCCAGCGTGCCCAGCCGCCACCAGCCAAGTCGGCCGGGCAGGCGCTTGGGTGTTTTGCGGCCAAGGCGGGCACAGGCGTCGTCGGCCGCGCCGATGTAGCACAGGTGCGAACACCAGCCCGGCCCGACCAGCAGCAGCGTGGACAGATAGAGGATGGGCATGAAATAGCCGCCGCCCCGGTAGAGCGGGCCGGCGACGATGAGCGCCGGCACCGGCAGATGGAGCGCCCCGGTCATGAGAAAGATCGTCTCGCCGGCCAGCCCCAGGGCAAGCTGGCCGAAAAAGACCAGGGTAAAGGCGGCCCAATAACGCGAGCGGATGGGGCCGGTGCGCGGCGCATCGTTCATGCGACCGGTGAGCCAGGCGGCATAGCCGGCCAGGGCCGTTACTTCCAAAAGGCCCCAGCCCGGAAAGAACCGGTCGGCCAGCACAATGGGAAAGGAAACCCTGGTCCGGGCCAGGGCCAGCAGTCCGGCCGCAAGCCAGAAGGCTGCGGCCTGGGCCATGGCTGCCTCGCTGCCGCGCCGGTAGAGGGCCGCCCCCCGGGCCGAAAAGGCGAAAAGCCCGCCGGCCGCGCACACCGCCACCACCCCGGCCATGATGGCCAGGAGGCGAATGTAAGGCTGGTCGGCCGCCAACCGGAAGAGCGCCATGTCCCTGGCGACGACGGCAAAGGCCAGGGCCATGGCCAGAAGGGCCGGACCGACGACCAGCCTGGCAAAGTGCTGCCGGCTGGCGATAAGGCCGATGAGCGCAAGGCTTGACGCGGTCAGCCCCGGATCGCCCTGGCGCAGGCTGTGGGCGGCGAAAAGGAGCAGCCCGAGGAGTTGCAGGATGACGCCGGCCGCAGTCACGACAGCACCCAGGCCGGCAGTCCCGGCCGGCCGTCCGGGCACAGGATGTCGCCAAAGCGCAGTCCGGGGCGCATGTGGCGGGCGTGGGCGGCCGTTGCCCGCTCGGCCAGGGTACAAGCAGCCTCCGGCGTCAGCATGTTCCCGACCGCGATGCCCAGGCGCGGGCGGCGGCCGAGGCGGCCGCCGAGAAAGGCCTGGAAGCCCACCGGGCCGGCTGCGATGGCCCGCACCGGGCAGACCCTGGCGCAAAGGCCGCAGCCCAGGCAGGCGTCGGCGTCGATGACCGCCTGGCCATGGCGCAGGGTGATGGCTGCGTCGGGGCAGGTTTCGGCGCAGACGTTGCATCCGACGCAGGCCGTCGCGTCAACGGCCACGCTTCGGGTGGCGACCAGACCCAGGTCGGCCACCTGCGGCCGCACGCAGCCGTTGGGGCAGGCCGATACCGCCAGACGGAACTGCTCATGGCGGCGCATGGGCCGGGCCAGTTCGGCCAGCGCCTCGGGCACCGGGGCGGTCTCGGCCAGATGGGCCAGGGTGGCCAAGGCGTCGGCCGGCAGCGGCGCACCATGCGGGCAGCCGGCCGGCTTCACGCCCCGGCAGGTTTCCAGTATAACAGCGGCTGCAGACATGGCACGTCCTTTGTCGGGCGGATATGTTGTGTGTTCGGGAGCGGTTGCGGCCAAGAGTGGCAAAGGCGCAGCCGGCGCGCCTTGACTTACGTCAAATACGGGAGTTCGTCGTGGAGAAAACCCAGGCAGTGGCCGACATCGGCCTTTTTTCCGGCCTTGGAACCAAGGAACTGGCCGCTTTGGCCGGCATCGCCGAAATGCGCCACTACGGACGCGGGCAGGACATCTTTTTTTCGGGTGACGCAGCCGAGGGGTTTTTCTCGGTGGCCTCGGGCAAGGTGCGCATCTATCAGACGTCGCTGTCGGGCAAGGAGCACATCCTGCATGTCTTCGGCCCGGGCGAGGTGTTTGCCGAGGTGGCGGTCTTTGCCGGCGGGGTCTACCCGGCCAGCGCCCAGGCCCTGGAAGAGGGCGAGTATCTCTTTTTCCCGCGCGAACGTTTCCGCCGTCTGCTGGCCGACGACCCGGATCTGGCCATGAACATGCTTGGACTGCTCTCTGTCCGGCTGCGCCAGCTGGTCAAAAAGCTCGAGGATTTAAGCCTTCGCGAAGTGCCGGCCCGCCTCGCCGCCCACCTGCTGCTCCTTGGCGCGGAAAGCAAAAAACGCGTGCTGTCCCTGGATCTGCCCAAGGGCCAGCTGGCCGCCTATCTTGGCACCATTCCGGAGACGCTCTCCCGTGTGCTGCGCCGCTTTGCCGATGAAGGCCTGATCAGCCTGTCCGGCCACGCCATCGAAATTCTCGACGCACCCCGTCTGGAGACGCTGGCCGCCGGCGCAGCCACCGGGGCTGCGCCGTTTGGACCCGGCGGGCGGTAGGGAGCGGGAGTCCGAAGCAAAAGAAGCCTCCGGCGGCCAAAGGGACTGAGTCCCTTTGGAATCCCCTCCTGGGGGAGTTTGCTTTGACTGCGGGCGTTGCCACGTCGGTGCGTGGCATTTGCGCAGGATAGAGAGGCCAGGGGACCGTGGCCGTTGGTGCTTGCAGGTGGCGGGTGGGGCCGTTGCTGCGGCGGCCGGGAGATGATCCCACTGCCCCTGCAACAGGGCTGCAAGTAGGCTGGTCGGTCTGATTTCTTTCACGAGCTGAAACGGATTACAGAGGACGCGACGTGTGCCGCGTCCTTTTGTCGTTTGGCTCAGTTGTTCGGTATCGGGTGGGGCAGACCGCAGCGGTTATTTGTGTCCATCCCGTCTTCCCGGCAGTTTTCCGCCACCGCCACCCGGTTTCGGCCGGCGTTTTTGGCGGCGTACATCGCGGCATCCACCCTGCCCATAAGCGCCTCCACGGTCTCCCCCGGCAGCAGTTCGGCCACGCCAAGGCTGATGCTGCCGGTTATGCCGTGGGGAAAGGGCGTGCCGGCCACGAGCAGGCGCAGCTTTTCAGCCAGCAGGACAGCATTGCCGAGGTTGGTCTGGGGGGCGGCCACGACGAATTCCTCGCCGCCGTAGCGGAAAAGCCAGTCCACGCCTCGGGTCGCGCCGTCCACCCGGCGGGACAGTTCGCGCAGCATGTCGTCGCCGGCCCCGTGCCCGTAGGTGTCGTTGACGGCCTTGAAGTGGTCGATGTCGAACATGACCACGGACAGCGGCTCGTGGTAGCGGGCCGACCGGCTGACTTGCCGGGTCATGACCTCGTTGAATTTGAGGCGGTTGTAAGCGCCGGTCAGCTGATCGGTGACCGCCAGTTCGGCCAGGGCCTCGTTGGCTCCCTGCAGGCTTTCGCGGTCGGCGCAGATGCGCCGCACCATGGGCCGGAAAATGAACAGGCCCGAAGTGGCCAGGATGGCCAGCATGGTTGCGGCGGCCCCGGCTTCCAGGCGGCGCAGCACGGCCAGCCGCGAGGCGGCCAGTTGCTGGTACTGCCGGATCACGGCATTGAGGTCGCGCAACAGCTCGTTTTCGCCAAAGGCCAGGAGATTTAAGAAGGCCGGATCGGACAGGGCCGGGCGGATGGCGTCGGAAGCAAGGAACGCCTGGGTGTTTTCGATAAAAAGCCGCATCCCCCGGTCGAGGTCGTAGGGTGGTTTGAAATAGATGGCGCGCAGTTCCGGTGAGCTTGCGGCCAGGGACCCGGGAGCGTCAAGGTCGGCGAGCAGATGGTCGTGGTTGGCGGTCAGGGCGGCGACGGCCTGCTTGAGGCGCTGCCGGATGTCGCGTCGGTTCTCGTCGTCGTCGGCTGCGGACAGGAGCAGGCATTGGGCCAGGACGCGCTGGGTGAGCAGGCGTTGGGAGCCGGAGATGGCGGTGATGGCGGCGGCCCGGTCGATGGTGCCCATGATGTGCCGAAACAGCGTGTAGGAGATGACGACCAGGGTGGCGACCAGGGCCAGGGCCGCGACATAGCGCAGGGTGAGGCTGCGTTTGTAATGCCGGTTGCTCCGGGCGATCTGGTCCTGGTCAGAGGTGTCCATGATTGGGCTGTAGGCCAGGGCGGGGAAATAGGCAAGGGCGACGGCGCTGGCGCATGGCGGCGTTGTCGGCAGGGGACTGTAGCGCGGGCATGGCGGCAGGCTCTCCCTTTTCCGGGAGCCGCGCCAGCCGTCGGCCCGGGGGCGCGAAGGTGCGTCCTGCCGCGGAGGTGCATTTCAAGGGGGCTTGACGAAACAGCGAATACGTGGACTTATAGGATTGCGGAGGCATGATATTTTAACGTCTAACAAATGGAGTGCGTATGCCCCGCGATCCTCGTGAATGGCAAGTTGAATTGGATTTGCAAACACAACTTTCAAGGGCTGAGGGGAGCTTGGAAATTGAAGCGACGTTTGCCCTGCTCAACAAGATTCTGGGAGACGGCGAATTGTCGACCTAAGGGCCGTATCAGGAACAGAGAGCGCCGGCACGGGATATACAGGTTCCCGTTGCACCTCCTGGAGCGGACATTGATTGGAATATCCTTCGCGCCAGGGCAAGCCAGAGCATCACCTGGTTTATAGAGCGTGTGGCTCCGGAAGGGGAAATGGATTATAAGACTCGCGACAGCAAATAGACTTATGAGGATTATGGGAACTTCAACTATGGAGCTGTTGCCACAGGGTTTGGTTTTTCAGAAAAAGCAGTGCTACGAGCGGCTGGTTTGGTTCAGACAGTTGTTGATGCATGGAGAAAACGTAATGATCCAGATTATATTCATGCCGCTGCCTACGGTCTCAAGCACGCCGCAGATTTTCTTGGCCATCCGCCGTATGGTGATCAGGAAAAAGATCAAGAAATGATAAAGCAGGGAATTCGATATTATCATGAAGTGTTTTTGCACAAATTCAAAAGCAAAAATCTTGAAAAATACGAAGGGGAGCTCTATTGGGCAATGCGGCATGAGGAGGCTGACAGTCTGCAGCAGGGATTTAGTCGAGGCGTAGGGATGGTCGGAAAAGAATTGATAAAATTAGTACAATAAATAACTGAAAAGCAATCTCGTGAAAATGCTCTTATGGCTTGGCATTTGACAAGCCTAGGCCATAACCATTGGCTCTCCCTTTCGGGATTCAGTATGGGTTCGGTTGGGAGAGCTATGGAGGGGGTTCGCTAGTATTTCAGAAAAAGTAGAAAGCTGCTTCTATTTAGCCCTGGCGGCGATATATGTTCTGTAATTTTTTTGTATAGCTGTTGTTTGTTGCATTGTTTTTTTATTTAAAAAGTTATTTATAGATGTGTATATGGCTATGTCAATATGTAATAAATTTCCAATGCCGTGTGATTTTCGTAGACTTATATGAAAGATTTATTGTAGCGAAGGTTTCTTTTTCATCGTCGTCGTTGTATTCAAATCCTGTAGATGGAATGCCGTCCAAGTCAGTTGAAAAAAATAAAGTATATTTGCCATTTATTCGAGAGTATTCGACGCTCCCATGAGGAAAGGAAGTGTGTTTGAATTTATGTGGCAAATCTATCTTGCCTTCGGATTTGTCAAGTCCTTGAAATTCACCTTGAGTAATGTGTTGAATGACTTCCATTCTGTCCGTATAGAATTGAGAGAAATAAAACTCCCAATTTGTCTTCCAGATGTTGTTTGGCCATGGCGATGCTTGGAATAGTACATAAACGAGCACTGGCAAAATAGCAAATAGAGGTGTAAACCGAATTTCACTCGCAAATATCCAGATCGCTCGAAAGAAAATGAGCGCTACATAGATGTTTACGAAATTTGGGATGGTGGTCTGCAGTCCAAATGGCATATGGCAGCAGAGCACAAGGCCAAAACACGCAAAGGGCATTGCCAGGACCAAAGAAGTTATTGTCGCCCGCAGCGCCCGCAGGCAGCGGCGTCTGGCCAGCCAGCGGCGGCGCTGGCGCATGGGGGCGTTGTCGGCAGGGGACTGTAGCACGGACATGGCGGCAGGCTATCCGTTTTCCGGGAGCCGCGCCAGTCGTCGGCCCGGGGAGGTTTTTCGCCTCCCCGGGCCGGAGACAGGCTAGAGGTCGCCGGAACTCTGGCGGTAGGCCACGATGTCGGCCACGGTGACCAGCGGGAAGTCGTGGGCTGCGGCAAAGGCTGTGAGCTGGTCGCCCTTGGCCATGGTGCCGTCGGGGTTGGTCAGCTCGCACAAGACGCCGCAGGGCGAATGCCCGGCCAGACGGCACATGTCCACGGTGGCCTCGGTGTGGCCGCGCCGGGCCATCACGCCGCCGGGCTTGGCGATCAGCGGAAACACATGCCCGGGCCGGGCCAGATGGCCGGGCTTGGCGTCCGGCGCGGCAGCGGTCTTGACCGTGGTCACCCGGTCGGCGGCAGACACGCCGGTGGTCACCCCGGCCGCCGCCTCGATGGTGACGGTAAAGGCCGTGCCGTTTTTGCAGGTGTTGACCGCGACCATGGGCGGCAGTTCCAGCTGCCGGGCCTTGTCTTCGGTCAGGCACAGGCAGACGATGCCGCTGCATTCGCGGATGAGCATGGCCATCTGCGGTACGGTCAAGGTATCGGCGGCGAAGATGAGGTCGCCCTCGTTTTCGCGGTCAAGATCATCGACCACCAAAATGCCCCGGCCTTGGCGCATGGCAGAGATGGCGGCCCGGGTGCGGGCAAGGGACGCGTCGACATTGGAAAATGGCTGATTCATGGCGCTCTCCGAAAAAAGAGGTTTACGGGCCAGAACCAGGGCGGAAAAACAGACGACCGGGCAGAACGCATGGGTCCCGCCGGACTCGCGCCGGGGAACCCGGCGACGGGGATTGCCGTCTCCTCCTCTTCCATCCGGACTGTAACCGTCGGCCCTGGCTTCGCACCAGGTCTGCTGACCCCCCGGCCAATGACGGCCGGGAGCGCTCGCGGGCTCCCCGGTTGCCCGGGATACCGCCGGTGGGGACTTTCACCCCGCCCTGAGGACAACGGCCGCTTTGTAGCGCCGGGAGCCGGCCCTGGCAAGTCGCAAAAAAGCGCCCCGGCCCAAGCGTGGCCGCGTCCCGGCCGGCGCGTCGGCCGCCGGCCGGATGTCCGGTCTTTTCTCCCCATCTGCCGGCCCAAGCCCTGCCGCCGGCGCTACGGGGTCCGGCTGCCTGCGGCGTCCCGGCCTGCGGCCGGCCAGGCGCCTTTGCGCGAAAGCCGGCCATCCAGGGCGGGGCCCAGGTTCCGGGCCAGGAGCTCGGCCAGTTGCGCGTTGCCGTAGGCGCTCAAGTGGCCGCAATCGGCGGCCAGCCGGGCCGGCTCGTGGGGCTGCTGGGCAAACACCGCGTCGCTGACGTCCGGCAGCACCGTGACGCAGGTGCCGGCCAGGGCCCGGGCGATGTCTCTGGCGATGCGCCCGCCGCCGAGGATGAAGGCGAAGACCGGCGTGTCGCCGCTCTCCTGGCAGATCTTTTCAAACACCCGTCTGGTCGTGGCCAGGGAATGGGCATAGGCCGCCATGTCCTGGCCGTTTTCGATGGCCCGTTCCACGGACGCGTCCTGGTATTTTGCGTACAGGGCCAGCTGCAAATTGTGCTGGATGCTGGCAATGATGTGGGACCTGTTGCCCAAAAACCGCCCGAGGGCGTCAATAACCGCCTGGGACCAATGGAAGTACGGCGAAGCGATGACGACGGAGCCGTCGTCGGCCAGATAGGGCCGGAAATGGACGTTGTTGTTGATGACGCTTTGGCGTTCGAGGACGAAATCATTGTTGATGCTGTCGTTGGTGTGGAGCTGGAACACGATGGCGTCGGGTTTGATGCGGGGCAGGCTCTCGGCCAGGATGCCGTATTCCTGGAGCGAACCGTAGCCGCCGCTGCCGTAGGTGAAAACCGTGCAGCCAAGCAGTCTGCCAAGGACGGCCGAATAGGTCTGGCCGTCGGAAACGTCGCGGTTGAGGGTAAAGGAGTCGCCGATGATGAGCAGCTTGGCCGGGGCGTCGGTGGCCCCGTACTCGCGAAAACCGTGGTCTGCGGTTGAAAAGGCCAGGGCATAGGGTTCGCCGGCGCAGTCGCGGGATTGCTTCTCCTCCCGGAAGTGCGGCTTCACCCGCCAGCCCAGGGCGGCATCGTCGGCATACAGGCCAAGGGCGTCCCAGGTCAGCGGGATGTGGTTTTTGACGCGAAAGACGACCTCGGCCAGGCCGAAAGCGACGACGAGCACCGCGAGGCTGATGGAGGCGCACAGCAGAAACTGGCGGACTGTGGTGGCCGGGCGGGGCTGGCTGGGCGGTGTTGGCATGGGGCGTTGATCCTTTTCGGGGCAGACGGGCAGGCACCGGTTCGGCCGGGCAAAAGACTGTCGTTTCGGATGCGGCCTTTGGCGGCCCGGCTCACTGGCCGGGCCAGATCCGTTCCAGACCCGGCGCGCGGTCCGTGAACCAGACGCGGAAGGCATTGTCCGCTTCGCCGGACAGGGACAGGCGCGTGGTCCCGGCCGGCACGGTCAGGCCGGGGAAATTGCGGGCGTCGAGATCGGCCTCGATGGCCATGCGGTCGATGGGCCGGGCCGGCGACCAGAATTCCGCTGCAAAATCGGCGCGCAGGCTGAAGCGAACCGTGATCTGGGTGGCCGGCCGGGGCAGGCGGACCTCGGCGTAGCGGCGCAGAAACATGAGGCTCCACTGCTCGGGCGTGGTGTTGCGTTCATCCAAAAGCGTTTCAAAGGTGCGGCCATCCGTGGCGTAGGCCACCGTGCAGGCCCGGTAGCCGTCCTTGTCGCCGTAGAGGCGCGGATAGGCCATGATGCGAAGCGTTGTCATGGGATAGGCCGAGACGAACACGTACTCGAAGCGGCAGTCGGTGCCGGGCAGGCAGGTCACGCCGCCGCTGTAGTCGGGATAGGACCTGGACGCGGCCATGTTCTGGAAATGGGCGTTTGGCCTGTCGGAGAAATCCGGCGGATCGAAGTCCGGGGAAAAATACAGGGTGCCGCGTCCCCTCGGGGTCAGGCGCAATACGCTGCCGGCCGGGGCCGAAACCGGCACGGGCACGCGCTCGTCGCCAAGAGCCAGCACCGGGGCGTTGATGCGCCCGGCCAGGGTCAGGGCCAAAACGGGCAGCGGGGTGTCGCCCGGCTGCTCCACCGTGGCGTGGGGGCTCACGTCGGACAGGGCGATGCCGCCGGCCTCGGGTGCCAGGGCCGGGTCATAGACCGCCACGGCCGGCTTGCCGGCGGCGTCAGGCAGGAGAAAGGCCGGCGGCAGCCCGGGGTGGTCGGCCGCAAAGGCGGCCAGGACCGACGGCGGGCCGATGACCTCGCCGCCGGGCAGCGTGCGGGCCAGTTCGGGATGGTCCGGCAGGGCAAAGACGTAGGCGGTCCGGCCAAGGCGGGTCAGGCCGGGACGATAGGCCGCAGCCTGGCAGTTGCGGGCCAGATTGGCGGCGTAAAAGGCCAGCGGGTCCGGTCCGGTCCGGGTCTCCAACCCCGCTGCCGCCACCTCCAGGCCGGCCAGGGCCAGGAAGCCTTCCCGGGTTCCGGGCACATACTCCACCCGCAGCCAGACCGAGCCGGTTGCGGCATAGGCGGTGAGGTCGAGGGTTTTTTCGGCTTCGCGGCAGTGCCCCTGGTAAAACGGGAGCTCCTCGAAAAAACGCCTGGGGACGAGCCGGGGGCTGCCGTCGGCCGTCAGGAAGTCGCCATGGCCGAGAGTGGCCAGGGGCGTGAACGTTTTGCCGTCGCTGCTGGCCGCGATGGACAGGACGGAGTCGGCCGGGACGGTCGGGTGGCGCTTGAAAAGGGCGGCGGTGAGGCGGGCCGTGACCGGGCCGGTGGTTGGCCCGGGCGGCAGATCAAAGCGCCACACGGCCGTGGCCGGACGTTCGTAGCGGGTCGGGCGCAACAGGCCCACCTCGCTGTCCACGGTCCAGTTGTCCAGGGAATAGGCGTCATTGTAGGCCCGCCAATCCCGAAAGTCGTCGAGGTACCCGGCCCGGCCCGAGGAGTCCGGGGCGAGCAGCAGGGGGGCGCGGCTGGGCAGGCCGGCCAGGGCCACCCGGGTATGAAGCCCGCCGGCCCCCCAGGAGGCCAGGAGCACGCCTCGCGGCCTGGCCCGGCGACGCTCGGAATCGGCCAGAAAGAGGTCCACGGTGCGCAGGCGCTGGTAGCCCGGCGCGGCGAAGTTGCCGGGCCCGCCCGCAGCCTCCGGCAGATGCCAGCGGGCGGCAAAGGCCTTGGCGTTTCGCTGGTAGCCGGTGAAGGCCAGGGTGGTTTTGGGCCCTGGCGTACGGCTTAAAAAGCGAAAGAGATCCCGGTCGTTGGTCAGGGTGCGGCGGTAAAAATCGTCCAGCCGGCTCAGGGGCGGGGCCAGGACCACGGCGCAGAGCACTCCTGTGGCAACCAGGGCGGCGGCACCCCGGACCCGGTCGGGCAGTTTCCGGCAGGCCAGTCCGCCAAGCCGGGACGCGCCGCTGCCGCACAGGATGCAGACGGCCGGCAGGACGGCAATAAGATGCCGCCAGGTGACCAGGGGGCGCAGATCGCTTTGGCTGGTCAGGATGGCCAGGCTGGGGACAACGGCGGCCAGGGCGACCAGGGCGGTCGGCGCATTCCAGGATCCCCGCAGGCCAACGAGCAGCAAGGCGGCGATGGCTGCCGCGGCAACAGGACCGTAATCGAAGTTGAGGTAGAAAAAGCCGGCCAGGGTATCGGTGATAAACCGGGGTTCGAGACCGGACCAGCGGGAGATGGACGGGTTTTGGAGGAAGGTGTTGGTGAAAAAGAGCCCCGGCGCGATGGGCAGCCAGAGACATGCGGCGACGGCCATGGCGGCCATGATCCAGGCCAGAGAGGCCGTGCGGTCGGGGCCGGCGAAAATGCCTTTGCGTCGCAGGTACAGCAGGCCGACGCCAAGGCCCTGGGCGGCCAGGACCGGAACCCCCTGGTAGGCGGCCCAAAGCATGGCTGCCGTGGCCGCGGTGTAGCCGGCCAGATGGATCGGCCGGCGGCCCGGCGTGACGCAACGGACCAGAAAATACAGGGAATAGACCAGGGTGCACAAAAAGAGGGCATAGAGCTTGATGGCCCGGGAAATCTCCACCGGGAAAAGAGCCCCGGCGCACAGGGCGGCCGCAGCCAGTCCGGCCCGGCGGCCGGCGCAGGCCGCACCCAGGAGGCCAAGGCCGAGGACGGTTAAAAGGCCGGCCGCCAGCGACGGGATGCGGGCGGCCAGGACGGTGCCGCCAAGGCCCAGGGCCAGATGGTCGATCAGATAGATGAGCGGCGGCTGGAAATCGAAGGTGGTGTCGACCGGCCCCAGGTGGACCTGGGTCGCAAGCAGCCTGGCCGGCTCGAGCATGGCCCGGTCGAGGTTGAGATAGTCGTCTTCCCAGAGCTGGGGCGTGCCGATATCCCAGCAGCGCAGCAGGGCTGCGGCCAGGAGGATGACGCCAAGGATGAGTCGAAAGACGCGGCGGGACGGTTCAGCCGGGCTGGGCAAGGAGAGTCGTTCCATGATGATGCGGCGAGGGTAGCAGCCCGGACCGGCCGATGCAACCGCCGGCCGCCGTCAGGCCAGGCCGCGTGGTTTGGAACCCCCCCGGCCCTGCCCCTGGCCGGAGCGGGCCAAAACAGAGGCCGCCGTCCAGGGGGATGGACGGCGGCCCGGGGGAGGGGAGGAGCGTTTGCGAAGCGTGCGCCCTAACTATTGCTTGGGAGCCGGGGCAGCGGTTGGGGCAGGGCCGCGATCCATGCCGCTTGTGCCCTTGCCGCCCATGTCCATGCCTTTGCCGTCATGGTCCATGCCGCCCATGCCCTTGCCCATCATCTTGCAGTCCATGCCGCCGTCGCCTTTCATGCCGTCCATCATCATGTCGCCATGGCCGGCCACATGCCGGGTGTGGCGGATGGAGACACCGGTTTCCTTGGCATAGCGCAGACGGAACAGGGTGGTTTGTTCGAAAAGCTGGCCGCGCAGGGTGGAAATCTCAGCGGTGAGCTTTTTAACGGCCGCCTCGTCGCCGGGTTTGGTGGCCAGCGCGGTTTCCAGTTCAGCTTCGCGGGCCTTGATCTTGCCGTGCAGTTCGGCGGTCCGGGCAACGAATTCCTGCTTGAGCAGATAAGCCTTGTCGGGGTCGACGGCCGGGGTAGACTGGGCATCGCCGGCCGGCGCGCCGTGTTGGTCATGGGCGGCCTGTCCCAGAGTCGGGACGGACAGGAGTACGGCAACAACCAGGGCAGCGGGGAGAAATGTCAATTTGGGCATCGGAAAATCCTCCTTGGGACTATGGTTCCGGTAAAGCATAGGCCGTGCCAGAGGATGCGCTTTTCTTTTGTCCCACAAAATGAGGCGGTTGTGGTATTGGTCCGGCAAGCGCCTGCTCTGGAGTGTAAAAAAATATACAGACAAAGTATGAAATGCGGGCGAAAACAATACACCTGTCGAAAAACTATCCAGCCACTCCGGCCGCCTGCCCGGTTCCCGGGCGACGGTCAGCGTGCGACTGCGGCTTGCGTCACTGCGGCCGGAGGGGCGACGGGTGTTGCGTCCTCAAGCCCGAACCGGATCTCGAACTCATGGCCAAACCGGCACAGTGCCTCCAAAATGGGAATGATGCCGCGGCCAAGGTCGGTCAGGGCATATTCCACCCGGGGCGGCACTTCGGCAAAGACCGTGCGGGTTAAGAGGCCGTCGGATTCCAGTTCCCGCAGCTGCTGGGTCAGCATCTTCTGGGTGATGGCCGGCATGGCCCGGCGCAGGGCGGAAAAACGCATGGTGGCCACGTCGCGCAGATGCCATAAGATAAGCGGCTTCCACTTGCCGCCGATGACCGCCAGGGACAATTCCATGCTGCACGAATACTCTTTGCCGAGGCAGCGTTTGCGGCTGCACGGCGTTCCCGGTTCACCCATGGCGTCATCTCCCGCAAGTAGGTTTCCAAAAGGGTACTACACAACTTAAATGTGCCTACTTGCTTTTTTGGGTATACTGGCAGAATTTCCTCAAAGCGTAAAGCAGAAACCACCCTGGAGGTCCCATGGAGCTTTTCGAGGCCCTGCACACCAGACGCAGTATCCGGTCGTTTACGGACCAGCCCATTGCCGAGGCCGACCTCGACGCCATCCTGCGCGCCGCCATGGACGCACCCAGCGCCGTCAACGCCCAACCCTGGCATTTCGTGGTCATTACCGACCGGGCCATCCTGGACGCCATCCCGACCATCCACCCCCATGCAGCCATGTGCAAAACGGCCCAGGCCGCCATTGTCAGCGTGGCCGAGCTGGCCCTGGAAAAATCGCCCGGCAACTGGATGGTGGATTGTTCGGCTGCCGTGGAAAACATGCTGCTGGCCGCTCGCGGGCTTGGCATCGGGTCGGTGTGGTGCGGCGTCTATCCGCGCCAGGAGCGCATGGTTCCCATGGCCGCCCTGCTCAAGCTGCCCGAAGGATTTTTGCCCCATTCCCTGGTGCCCCTGGGCTATCCGGCCCAGGAGTTCAAGCGCGTGGACCGGTTTAGGCCCGAGCGCATCCATAGAAACGGTTGGTAATGTTGTCTGAAAAAGGAGCAATCATGAAAGTCTCTCTCGGTCCCAAGACCGTGGCCCTGCCCACCCCGACCTGGCTGGTGGGAACCTACGACGCCGACGGCAAGCCCAACATCATGACCGCCGCCTGGGGCGGCATCTGCTGTTCCAAACCGCCGTGCCTGACCGTTTCCCTGCAAAAGCCCCGGCATTCCTACGCCGCCATCATGGAACGGCGGGCCTATACCGTGAGCGTGCCCGCCGAGTCCCAGGTCGTGGCGGCGGACTACTGCGGCATCGCTTCCGGCCGGAACAGCGACAAGTTCGCGGCCTGCGGCTTTACGCCGGTCAAAAGCGAACTGGTGGATGCGCCGTATGTGGCCGAGTGCCCGCTGATTATCGAATGCAAGGTGATCCAGGTGCTCGATCTCGGGATGCACACCATGTTCGTGGGTGAAATCATGGACGTCAAAGTGGACGAAGCGGCCATGCGCGACGGCAAGCCCGATCCGCTGGTGATCAAACCCATCATCTTTGCCCCGGAAGACCGGCACTACTATGGCCTGGGCGCCGATCTGGGCCTGGCTTTCTCCATCGGCAAGGAGCTTAAAGGAGCGTAAGCGATGGAAAAGATTCGTCTCGATCCGAACCAGATTCCGCCCATGCCCGTGGCCCTGGCCGGGACGGTCGTGGCCGGGCGGGTCAATTTCATGGCCGCCGGCTGGATTACCCGGGTGGGGTATAAGCCGCCGCTGATTGGCGTCTCCATCAACCACCGCCAGTTGACCGGCAGCGGCATTCTGGAGACCGGGGCCTTCTCGCTCTGCTTTCCGGGTCCGGCCCTGGTCGAGAAAACCGACTACTGCGGCCTGGTCTCCGGGCGGAATGCGGACAAATCCGCCGTCTTCGACGTTTTTTACGGCGAAACTCCCGGAGCGCCCATGGTCCGGGAGTGCCCGCTGTGCCTGGAGCTGCGGCTGTACCAGACGGTGGAGCTGCCCTCCAACCGGTTTTTTATCGGCGAAATCGTGGCCGCCTGGGCCGACGGGGAAGTCCTCACCGACGGCAAGGTGGATGTGGAAAAATACCAGCCATTGCTCCTGACCATGCCGGACAACCGCTACTGGTCGCTTGGCCGCGTGGTGGCCGACGCCTGGAGCGTGGGCAAGAAACTGAAAAAGGGAGACGATCATGAAAGTACTGGCCATTAACGGCAGCCCGCGAAAAGACGGCAACACCGCCTCCATGCTGCGCATGGCCCTGGCCGAGATCGAGGCCGCCGGCATCGAGACCGAGCTTGTGCAGCTCCACGGCAAAGACATCCGGGGCTGTATTGCCTGCATGAAGTGCTGGGAGAACAAGGACGGCCACTGCGCCATCAAAAAGGACATGCTCAACGAAATCCTCGACAAAATGGTCGCGGCCGACGGCATGCTCCTGGGCTCGCCCACCTATTTCGCCAATGTCTCGACCAACATCAAGTCGATCATCGACCGGGCCGGCATGACGGCGCTGGCCAACGGCGGCCTGCTGGCCCGCAAGGTCGGAGCCGGCGTGGTGGCCGTGCGCCGGGGCGGGGCCATTGCGGTGTTCGACGCCATGAACCACTTCTTTCTCATCAACCAGATGGTGGTGCCCGGTTCGAGCTACTGGAACCTGGGCCGGGGCCTGGCTCCGGGCGAGGTGGAGTCGGATGAGGAAGGCGTTTTGACCATGCAGAACCTGGGCAAGAACATGGCCTGGGTACTGCAGAAATTAAACGCCTGATCGCGGCCGCCGGCGACGCTGTCCGGGCAGTCGTCCGGCCCGGCCCGGACCGGCCCCGGCCGTTTGTTTCCAAATGGCCGGGGCGACTTGGTTTTTTCTCCCAAGGAGCAGACAATGGATGCAGAGAACGGCAACGAACCTGGACTGGTGGTGCTGTGGGTGACCGGCGACCGGGAAGCGGCCCTCAACATGGCGCTTATGTATGCCAAGAACGCACGGCTCAAGGGGTGGTGGGAGCGGGTGCATCTGCTCGTCTGGGGTCCCTCGGCCAAGGCCCTGTCCGGCGACGCCGAACTCCAGGCCGAAGTGGCCGCCTGCCTGGAGGCCGGGGTCGAGGGCCTGGCCTGCCGGGCCTGCGCCGAGCGCTATGGCGTGAGCGCTGCCCTGGAGGGGCTTGGCCTGACGGTGCGCTATACCGGAGAACCCCTGACCCGCTATCTCAAGGACGGCTGGAAGGTGGTCAGCATCTAAACCCGGCAGGACCCAACCTTGCAGCCTGACCGGGGGCCGCAGCTTGCTTTTTACCGGGGCCTCGCGGCATACTGGCAGACTGATCGCCGGCTTGTCGGCAGGGACGTGTTGCCGCAAGGCAGGGAGGTTTCCGATGTTGCGCATGGCCGTTGGGCACGCCAATTGTCTGGATGCGGGGTGCGCCATCCGCGGCGCGGTGGAGTCCTGTCGCCGGGGGCTTGGCGGGGTGGAACCGGCCGGGCTGCTCCTTTTTGCCGGGGTCAGCTACGACCACGACGTCATTTTGCAGGCCGTGGCCGCCGCCTTCCCGGGCGTCCCCCTGGTTGGCGGCACCTCAAGCGGCGAGTTGTCCTCGGCCGGCGGCGTCACCGACGATTCCGTGCTGCTCATCGCCTTTGGCGGGGAAGGCATCGCCTGCACCGCCGGGGTGGCCCGGGACTATGCCGGTCCGGGGGCCGATGTGTCGGCCCAGGCCGCGGCCGCCGTGGCGGCACTGCGGCCCGGATTTGACCGTTCGCCTGGGCTGTGCCTGGTTTTTCCTGACGGTGGCCGGGGCGGGGTCCAGGATTTCTGCCAGAGCCTGACCCGGGAGCTGGGGGAGGGGTGTCTGGTTTTTGGCGGCACGCCGGGCCGCCATCTGGCCGACCGCCGGCCGGTGCGCCAGTTTTTCGGCCGGGAAGTGCTCATCCATGCCGCGCCGTTTCTGCTCTTCTCCGGCCCGATCCCCCTGGCCATGCGCCTGTCCCGGGGCTGGCGGCCCCTTGGCGGGCTGGCCCGGGTGACCGGGGTGGACGGCAACGTGGTCAGCCGCATCGGCGAGCGCTCGGCCCTGGATTTTTACCGCCACTATCTCGGCCCCCACGCCGAACCGGCCGTGGAGCTGCCGCTGGCCGTGGCCTGTGAAAAGCACAAGGATTTCATCCTGCGCGCCCCGGCCTTTTTCAGCGAAGGCGACGGCAGCATCCAATTTCCGGCCGGCGTCCCCGAAGGGGCCATGGTGCAACTGGCCGAGGCCAACCGGACCGATATGCTCGCCGACATCAAAACCATGGCCAAGGGGCTGGCCGGCGAAGTGGCCGCCGGCGCCGCCGGGGACCAGCCGGCCGGGGTGCTGCTTTTTTCCTGCTCCACCCGCAAAGACATCCTCGGCACCAAGGCCGTAGAAGAGATCGATGCCCTGGCCGAGGCCCTGCCGGCCGGCACGCCCCTGGCCGGATTTTACTGCCACGGCGAGATCGCGCCTTCGGCTCCGGGCCTGCCGCTGCACCTGCAAAACGGCTCCCTGGTGGCCCTGCTGCTTGGCGGCGAAGTGCCGGCCGCCTCGCTCTCAAGCGCCCCGGCCGACCTGCCTTGTCCGGCCGGAGAGACCGAGGCCTTGGAGCGCGCCAACCGTTCGCTGACCCGGGCCCTGTCCCGGGCCACCGAGTCCCGGGAGCGTCTGGAGGCCCAGAAGGACCGTTCCCAGGCGCTCATGCGGGTCATAAACGACGAGATCAATACGGCCCGCCTGGAGATCCAGCGCAAAAACGAACTGTTGCGCCAGGCCCTGGCCCTGGCCGAAGAGGTGCAGCGAAACCTGCTGCCCCAGGCCGCCCCGGGCCTGCCCGGCTTCGATATCGCCGGCACGAGCCTTTACAGCGATGAAACCGGCGGCGACTATTACGACTTCATCCACGCCCCCAACGAACAACCCGACCGCTTCGGCATCATCATCGGCGACGTCACCGGCCACGGCATCGCAGCCGCCCTGCTCATGACCACGGCCCGGGCCTTTTTGCGGATGCGCTCGTTCCAGCCCGGCTCCCTGGCCTCGGTCATCGACGACGTCAACAAGCTCCTGTGCGCCGATCTGGCCGATTCCGGCCGGTTCATGACCCTTTTCTATCTGGCCATCGACGTCGAGAAAAAGCGCCTGCACTGGGTGCGCGCCGGCCACGACCCGATCATCCTCTACGACGCGGCCACGGGCCTGGCCAACGACATCCCGGACAAGGGCGGGCCGCCGCTCGGCATCGTCACCGAGGCCCGCTACGCCGAAAACAGCGCGGCCGGGCTGATCCCCGGACAGGTGGCCCTGTTGGCCACCGACGGCCTGTGGGAGGCCCGAAACGCCAAGGGCGAGATGTTTGGCAAGGACCGGGTGCGCGAGCTGTTGGGCCGGCACAGCGATTTGACCGCCGCCGACATCGTGACCGCCGTGCTCGAAGGATTGCGCGAGTTTCTCGGGGACGACCAGCCCGAGGACGACGTGACCCTGGTGGCCATCAAGGTCCTGCCCGAGTAGGGGGGATGAAGAAATATTGGAGGGGGAATGCCTCCGGCGGCCAAAGGGCAGTGCCCTTTGGAAACCCACCTGGGGTTCGTTTGATTGGACCGGGTGCGTTGCCAAGTCGGGAC
>NZ_MLBG01000080.1 GCF_001936595.1 Desulfovibrio sp. DV | reverse complement strand
CGAGTTGGGTCTGGAATTTGGCTGGCGGTTCCGGGCGGCTTCCGGCCGGAACCGCCAGCCAAATTTCCAGACCCCATTCTCTCACGTCCGCACGCACCACACCACCAGCTTACACCCCCCATTGCAGGGGTCCGGGGGATCATCCCCCCGGCGGGTCCAGGGCAGAGCCCTGGTCTTCTCTCCGGCTGCCCGACTACCCGACTACCACTACCCCTTCACATACACCCGCACCTGATTGCGGCCGGACGACTTGGCCAGGTACAGGGCCTTGTCGGCGGCGTCGACGAGGTGGGCGATGTCGGCGGTCGGGCAATCGGCAAGCAGTTCGGCCACGCCGATGCTGACGTTGATTTTGATGCCGGCGGCCAGGATTTGTCCGTCCGGATCGCGGATGACGAAGTTGTAGCGTTCGATTTTGCGGCGGATGATGTCGGCCAGTTCTTCGGCTTCGTCTTTGGCGATGTCGAGGAGGGTGACGGCGAATTCTTCGCCGCCGTAGCGGGCGGGGAAGATGTCGCGGTCTTCGAGTTGCTTCATTTCCTCGGCAAATCCCTTGAGGATGGCGCCGACGACGACCAGGGCCTGGTCGCCGATGCGATGGCCGTGTTCGTCGTTGAAGCGTTTGAAGTGGTCGATATCGATCATGAAAAGCGACAGAGGCCGGCGTTCCAGGGTGGACAGGGCCACGGTGCGGCTCATGTGTTCATCGAAGGCCCGGCGGTTGGAGATGGCGGTCAGCCCGTCGGTGAGGGTGAGCGCCACCATTTTCTCGGCATCTTCCTCGATCATGGCGACCATGTCTTTGAAGCCGCGCCGGATGGTGCCGAGCATCCGGTCGACGTCGCCGCCGGATTCCACGGCGTCGATGGCGACGTTTTCGAGTTTCTGGACACCGCCTTTATGCCGGAAAAGCGTGTCCTGGAATTCCTGGACCAGGGCGGCGGTTTCAGCCAGCGTGCGCGTCAGGGCGCGATTCCAGGGAGCGCTTAAAATACGTTCGTTGGCCTTGATGACTTCGAGAAATTTCGCTTCGGAGAAGTCCCTGGCCCGCAGGATTTCCATGCCCAGGGCCTGGAACTGTTCTTTCTGGTCATTGTCCAGGAAATCATAGTTCTTGATGCTGCGCATATAGAGGATCAGCCCGCGCCACTTGGAGTCCCTGGGGACGCCGACACGATCAAGCATGGCGCATACCGATTCGGCGCAGGAGTCGGGAGGGCACGGCCTTTTGGCGGGTTCCGGGACCTTGTTCATGGGCAGGGTTTACCTCGTGTTACGACCAGGAGAGGGCCACTTGAAGCAGTGTACATGCATTTGCACATGACCGGAAGAGGCCGGAGGCGTTTTGTGCCGGCTTGCCCGCCTGGGGCCGGCATGGTAAGGGATCAGCCTATCGCCCGGAGGCGATTTGGAGGCGCAATGGACCTGATTGTGACACAGCAAGGCCGGCTGACCCTGGTGTCGGGCCTGCCTAAAATGTTTGATTATACCGTGTGCCCGGACTTCCAGCGGGAGCTTGCCGCCCATTTGGAAGCGGCCCCGGCGGTGCTGGCTTTTGACCTGTCCGGGGTGGAATTCATGGATTCGAGCGCCATTGGCAGCCTGATCACGGTGCGAAACCGGCTCTTGGCCGGCGGCGGCTCCGTGGCCCTGTGTTCCATGGGCGAGGGCGTGGCCAAGGTGCTGCGCATTGCCGATCTGGGCAAGGTGTTTGCACTGTATCCCGATGCGGCAACAGCCCTGGCCGCCTGCCAGGACTGATCCTTTCCAGCCTGCCGTTTCCACCATGTTGATCCGCTACACGCCCGGTGCGACCGGCCCGGCCGAGACGCTGCGCCGGGCGGTCCGGGCCGTGCTCTATCTGCCGACAGCCTGCCGCATGGCCGCCGATTCATGCTACCCCTGGCTCAATGCCGGCGCGGTGCGCTTTCTCAAGGGCCGGCTGACCCGCCGCATGGTCGGGTTTGAGTGGGGCGGCGGGCGCAGCACGGTCTTTATCGCCCGGCGGGTGCTCAGCCTGGTCACTGTCGAGCACAACCCCAAGTGGCGGCGAAAGACGGCGGCCCTGCTGGCCCGGCATGCTGTCGGCAACGTCCAAAGCCGTTTCGTGCCGGCCGGGGATGCTCCCGGCCAGCCCGAGGCCCGGCCGGCCGTCTGGCAGCGCCTGGGCCATGTCCATCGCCGGCCGGAGTTTGCCGCCTACAGCGACGCCATCCTGGATTTCCCTGAAGACAGCCTGGATTTCGTGGTTATCGACGGCCGGGCCCGGGTCGAATGCGCCCTCAATGCCGTCAGCCGGGTGCGGCCGGGCGGCTTCCTGGTGCTGGATAACAGCGAATGGGAGAAATACGCTCCGATCTTCGACCTCGTTCCGGGCTGGTCACGCCGGGATTTCGAGAACGGCGTGTGGCGCACGAGCATTTTATGCCGCCCCGTTGCGGCCGGCGGGTGACAGAAGCGCCGGCAAGGCTTATATGCCAGCCATGACAGTCCCCAACGAGCAGCTCACCCTCCGCTTTGCCCGGTCCATGGCCGAGATCGACGGCCCGGCCTGGAACGCCCTGGCCGAGCCCCTGGATTCGCCCTTTTTTGAATGGGAATGGCTCAAGCTCCTGGAAGATTCCGGCAGCGCCGCCCCGGCCCGGGGCTGGTATCCCAACCACCTCATCGCCACCGCCGGCGGCCGGCTCATCGGCGCGCTGCCCCTGTATCTCAAGTGGCATTCCGACGGCGAATTCGTCTTTGACCAGCTCTGGTCCGAGGCGGCGGTGCGCCTGGGCCTGCCCTATTATCCGCGTCTGGTCGGGGCCACGCCGTTTACCCCGGCCACCGGCCTGCGGTTTCTCATGGCTCCCGACGTCAACCAGATGCGCCTGTCGCGGCGGCTGTTTGAGACCATGGAACAGTACTGCCAGGGCAACGGCATCCAGGGCGCGGCCCTGCTTTTTACCGAACCGGAATTCGCCGCCGCAGCCGACGACTACGGCTTCACCACCTGGCGGCACCAGGGCTACATGTGGCGCAACCGGGGCTTTGCCAATCTGGACGATTTCCTGGCTACGCTCAATGCCAACCGGCGAAAGGCCATCCGCCGCGAGCAAAAGGCCCTGGCCGATTCCGGCGTGACCGTCGAGATCGTGGCCGGCTCGGCCATCCCGGACTCGTTTTTCCCGCTCATGCAGCGGCTTTACGAACGGACCAACACCAAGTTCGGCCCCTGGGGCTGCCGTTACCTGACCGATGAATTTTTCGAGGGCATGGCCGGCGCTTTCCGCCACCGCCTGGCCTTTGCCGCCGCCTACCGGCCCCGCCGGCGCGAGCCCATCGCCCTGGCCATGCTGGCCGGCAAGGGTGACATCCTCTACGGCCGCTACTGGGGAGCCTTCGAGGACGTGCCGTTTCTCCACTTCGAACTGTGCTACTACGCCCCCATCGCCTATGCCATCGCAAACGGCATCCAGCGCTACGATCCCGGCATGGGCGGGGCGCACAAGGCCCGGCGGGGCTTTGTGTCGGTGTCGAGCTACAGCGCCCACCGCTTCTTCGACCCACGCATGGACATGATCTTTCGCACCCACATCGACCGGGTCAACCAACTGGAAAAGAACTACATCGACGAATTAAACGATTTGCTGCCGGTGCGGCGGGGGGAGTGAGCGGACCGAAGGCGTCACGAATACGCCGCAGAACAGGCAACCATGGCCAATACAGGTGAGCGGAACGGTTGGTCAGGGAAAAGCCATGTGCCGGGCTATCGGCCAAGGGACGTGACGAAAAGAGCAAATAGCTTAAATAATCCGCAACATATCACTAAAATGCCCAAGGCCATGAGTTCTTGCAAGGCACTGGCCACGGCAGCCCACAACAATCCGAGACGCTTTCCGCCATCCAGCCGTACGAACCAAGCACAAAGGGAAGTCTGAACAATGAACAGCAACATCATGGAGTAAACAGCTATGTCGAGAAACTTCCATTCTTTTGTTATTATACCAATAAATTTATTTAAAACTAGACAGGCAACGAACACATCTGGCCAAATGTAACACACAAGATACAACAATTTTGCTGCAAATGGAAACAAGACAGACGTCAGGAACACGACCTTAAGCACATCATAAAAATCAGGTTCCCCTCTGGTCACAATCCAAAGCGACCCGTACAACAACAGAGCGCCAGGTACAAAATACAAACAACCGAGCACTATCCAGAGAAACATCGTTCGTTTCCATGTCCTTTGTGAAAACGGCTCAGACCAATACGCCTCGCTGCTTCAGCCACACGGAAATCACCTATCCAAAGCGCAGCCGCACCGTTCGCAGGGACGAGCACGGCAGTGCAATTCATTTTTTGTTTATATATTATCTTGTTTTATTTCAAGAACAAACTGTTTCTCCAACACACCGAACCCAAACCGCCGGGAGCCGCCGATCCCTGGCTGACGCCATGGCGCGATACGAGACAACGTTTCGCCCCTGCCAGGGTGCGCCGTTATGTGGCTCCCATTAGCCGCAATGACAAACGGCCGGCCCCCCCGGGATACCCTCCCGCAGACCGGCCCGAACGGTTTGCGCCCCCTCACCTTGACGTCAGTCGTCCACTGCACTACTTACAGCCATGTTCCCGCCGCCGATCACGGTCGTCGAAACGGCGACATTTAAAAACGACGCAGACAGCCTTCTTGATGAGAAAGAACGGCTCGAATGCATCACGTATCTGGCGAGCAATCCCGAAGCCGGCAAGGTGATGCCCGGCACGGGAGGCGTGCGCAAGCTGCGTTTTGCCAGGGAGCATGAAGGGAAAAGCGGCGGCTACCGGATCATCTACTATTTCTATAACGACGACATGCCCCTGTTTGCCCTCATGCTCTATCCGAAGAACGCCAAATGCTCCCTCACCCAGGGAGAACGCAACGCGCTTAAGCAACTGGCCCGGGAACTGATCGACTCCTACAATCCGAGGTGACCGCCATGACCGCCATGGGTGAAAAACTGCTGCAAAGCATGCGCGAGGCCGTGGCCTACGCCAAGGGCGAGGCACAACCCGAGGACTACCGGGTCCACGCCGTATCGGTGGACGTGCGCGAGATCCGCAAAAAGCTCAAGATGACGCAAAAGCACTTTGCCCAGGAGTTCGGCTTTTCCCTGGACACCCTGCGTCATTGGGAACAGAAACGCCGCACGCCGGAAGGTCCGGCCAGGGCCTATCTGCTCGTCATTTCCCAAAATCCCGACGCGGTGCGAACAGCCCTGCGAAGCGCCGCCCAAACGCCTCCCCCGACGACTCCCCCAAAGGGAGCCTCGGCCGCAAGCGTCTAGAAACGCGCCGCTCCCTGCCCGGACCAAACACAACGGGCCGGCCCACGGGATATCCTCCCGCAGACCGGCCCGAACCATGTGCAATCAGACGCTCGCGCTACATTTGTCTTAAAAGCAGCCGCTTGCCGTAGACGTCGCGCTCATCCTCGTTTTTTTTTCCGGGCCGCACAAAGCGCAGGGCGTGGGCGGTGCAGCCGGTCACACAGGACGGATCGAGGCCGTCGTCGAGGCGCTCGCGGCAATAGTCGCACTTGACCACTTTGCCCGTAACTTCGTTCCACTGGGGAATGCGCCAGGGACAGGCCTGGATGCAGGCCTTGCAGCCCACGCACAGCTCCTCCTTGACGTAGACGATGCCGTCTTCCTCGCGCCGGAACATCGCGCCGGTCGGGCAGGCCGGGACGCACCACGGCCGCTCGCAATGAAAGCACGACATATAGAGGTTTAACAGCCGCGGTTTGCCCTTGACCATGTCCGGGCCGATGGAAACCAGCTTGCCGGGCTTGGCCGACGGCGGCACGGCGTTTTTCACCTGGCAGTGCACTTCGCAGGCGTGGCAGCTGATGCAGCGCTTCTTGTCCAGTTGGATCATGTACTTGCTCATGCGTGTTCCTCCAGAGGGGCAGCCGGCGGCGAGGCCGGGACGTTGACCGCCTGCCGCGTCAACCGGGCCAGCAGGTCGAGGCGGAAGTCCGCGCGCGAAGCGCCGACGAAATAGGCGTGGCCGGAAAAGCGCAGCGAATCCACGGGACAGGCTTTGACGCACTGGCCGCACAGGCTGCACAGGGAATAGTCGTAGAAAAACGCGCCCGGCACCTTGCACCCCTTCTGGGGGGCCGGGGCCATGACCGCGGCCCGGGCAATCAGCTCGCCGGCCATCTCCACCCCTTCCTGGGCCTCATGGCTGCCGCCGCCGCCGCTTATCGGGCAGGCCACGGACAGGCACTGGGACGGGCAGGCCCGGGTGCAGGCCCCGCAGGCGATGCAGCGCGGCATGGCCGGATTGTCCTCGCGGCCAATGAGCTCCACATGCCCCCGGTAGGTGTCGAGATTGTCCACTTCCTGGCGGGGATAGATGACCGTGACGGCCGGCCGGGCAAAGGCCCTGCCCGTGATGCCAAGCCCGACGAGCAGGCTTTTGAGGCCGGTCGCCGCTTCGCTGACCAAATCGGATAGAGACACGCCTGACCTCCCGGGCTGAGCACACCGTGGACCAAAGCCTTGGTTTCCCCCAGTCTAAACGGGTTTTTAGCGGGCTTGTCAACGGATGGGGCACAAGTTCCCGCCTTCACAATCATCTTGGTTTCCGGGCGTGATTCTCTAGAATGCACGTTCCTCATTTCACAACACTTTTCCCTTGCCACGGATCACGATTTGCTGCTAGTGCGTGAAGACTCAAAACTCTCCGGCACACGCAACGCCGCCTCAATCGGAGCAATTTATGAATCGAAAAAACGTCTACAGCGTCTGCGGCATGTGCACCGTACGGTGCCCGATGATGGCCACGGTCGAGGGCAACAAGGTGGTGTACCTGCAGGGCAACCCCCATGCCGCCGGCATCAAGGGGGCGCTGTGCGCCCGGGGCGCGGCCGGCGGGGCGCTTATAGCCGATGACGAACGACCCCAGTTCCCCATGATCCGGGCCGGGGCGCGCGGCGAAGGCAAATGGCGCAAGGCCTCCTGGGAAGAAGCCCTGGCCTATGTTGCCGGCGAGCTCTCCCGCATCCGCGAGGCCCACGGTGCGCGTTCCATCCTGCTCTCCGACCGGGGCGGCCCGTTTCGCGACATGCACCGGGCCTTTTTAAAAGGTCTTGGCAGCCCCAATTACTGCAACCACGATTCGGCCTGCGCCAGAAACGTTCAGCATGCCGCCCTTTCGCTGTTCGGATTTGGCCGCAAGGACGTGGCCTACGACTATAAAAACAGCAAGCATGTCGTGTTGCAGACCAGAAACATCTTTGAAGCCATCAACGTCAAAGAGGTCAACGACCTTCTGGACGCCAAGGACACCGGCTGCAAGATCACCTGCATCGACGTGCGCACAACCGTCACCGCGGCCAAGGCCGACACCTTTCTCATGGTGCGCCCGGGCACGGACTATGCGCTCAATCTGGCCGTCATCCACGAACTGCTCACCCGCGACCTCTACGACAAGGACTTCGCTGCGGCCTGGATCAACGACCTTGACGCCTTGCGGGCCTTTGTCGCCCCCTATGACGCCGATTTCGCCGCGGCCGAGACCGGCCTCCCGGCCCGGCGCATCCGCGAGCTGGCCGACCAGCTGGCTGCCGCCGCCCCGGCCGTCATCTGGCATCCCGGCTGGATGACCGCCCGCTACGGCGACTCCTTCAATGTCTGTCGCACCGCCTACATCATAAACGCCCTGCTCGGTTCCATCGGAGCCAAGGGTGGCCTGACCCAGATGAACAAGCCGGCCCACGTCGGCAAAAAGGGCCTCAAGCAGCTGGTGGATCTCTTCCCCAAACCCGAGGACAAGCGGGTGGACGGTGTGGGCTGGATGGAAGGCCGCAGCCACTTCGAGGCCGGTCCGGGACTGGTCAATCTGGCCATCGAGGCCATCGTCACCGGCCAGCCCTATCCCATCAAGGCCTATATCGTTCACCGCCACGATCCGCTCATGTCCTTCCCGGATACGGCCGACGTCAAAAGCAAGCTCGACAACCTGGAGCTGCTCGTCTCGGTCACCTTCTCCTGGTCGGACACGGCCTGGTACTCCGACGTGGTGCTGCCCATGTCGCCGTATCTCGAACGTGAATCCATGATCGCCTCCAAGGCCGGGGCCGCGCCCCAGTTTTTCGTGCGAAAGCGCGCCCTGACCCCCCGCTTCGACACCCGGGCCGACTGGGAGATTTACCGCGATCTGGCCCGCCATATGGGCCTAAAAGAGCTCGATTTCGACTCCATCGAGGCCATCTGGGACTTCCAGCTCAAGGACACCGGGGTTTCCATGGCCGATTTCGAGGCCACGGGCATGGTCAAGCTCGGCGGACCGCTCCATCGGCCCATCGATGAAAAGAGCTTCAAGACGCCGTCCGGCAAGATCGAGATCCTCTCGGCCAAGCTCGCGGCCGACGGCCTGGAATCGCTGCCGCCCTACGTCTCCCCGGCCGTGCCGCCCCAGGGGCGCTACCGCATCAGCTTTGGCCGCATCGGGCTCCATACCCAGGGCCATACCGTCAACAATCCGTTGCTCTTTGCCCAGATGCCGGAAAACGAGCTGTGGATTCACACGACCGAGGCCGAGAAACTCGGCATCGCCGACGGGGCCATGGTCGAAGTGCGCAATGGCTCCCATGCAGGCAAACTGCGGGCCAAGGTGACCGAGGGCATCCATCCCGAAACGGTCTTCATGGTCCATGGCTTCGGCCACACCCTGCCTGTGGAAAGCCGGGCCAGGGGCCGGGGCGTGGCCGACAACGAGCTTATGCCCCAGGGCATTGCCAACTGGGACAAGGGCGGCGGCGGCGTGTGCATGCAGGAGCATTTCGTGACCGTCCAACCGGCCTGATCCGTTGCTTCTGACGGCGGCCGGGCAACTGTTGAAAACGATTCTCAACAATTGCCCGGCCGTCATACATGGGCGCTTGGCCCATAAGCGACGAGCACTGTCACGGTTTCCTGAAAACTCGTTGACCAAACAACACATGGCAGTTATGTTAAAAACATCATGGACGGTTCACTACTTGCACCTGAGGACGTTCGTCCCTTTCCATTGCGCCAATCCCTGGGTTTTTTGCTGGTCCGCACAGCCCTCAAACTGCGCCTGCTCGGCAACACGATTCTCCAGGAAGCCGGCGAAGACATCACCGTGGACCAATGGGGCATTTTAAATCTCCTGTGGGAAGCCGACGGCCAGACACCCGTGGAACTGGCCCGGCGCGCCGACAAGGACAAGCCCAACGTCACCCGCCTGCTCAAGATCCTCGAAGACAAGCAGTTTGTGACCCGAAAAGCCGATCCCAAGGATCGGCGCAGCCATCGCATCCACCTGACCGACGCCGGCCACGCCCTCAAGGACAAGCTCCTCGATCTGGGCGTCGTGTGCCTGGAACGCGCCTGCCTGGGGCTTTCCAGCCAGGAAGTCGCCACGCTCAAATCCCTGCTCAATCGCGTCTACGCCAACGTTTCGTAGGACCTCTTCCGTGCCGCTGCCTGGCCTGCGGACGCAAGCACACGAGATAAAGTATGTCAAAAATGACCGAGCTTAAGGCCCATGACAGCCGTATCGGACCCCACACCTTTGAAGAATTTCTGGGCGTGGCCGCCGCGTTTCACGGCAACCCCGCCCCGGGGCTCATTATCGGCGGCTACATGGTCGATGCGGCCCGGTCCATGCTGCCGGAAGGCACCCTTTTCGACGCCGTGGTCGAGACCAAAAAATGCCTGCCCGACGCCGTGCAGATCCTCACCCCGCCAAGCTACGGCAACGGCTGGATGCGGGTCATAAACCTCGGCCGCTACGCCTTGAGCCTCTATGACAAGTTCACCGGTCAGGGCTATCGGGCCTGGCTCGATCCCAGACATCTGGGGAACTGGCCGGAAATCCAGGCCTGGTTTTTAAAGACCAAGCCGAAAAAAGAACAGGACCGCGCCCTGCTCTTTGCCGAGATCAAGGCCGCTGCCCGCAGCATCTGCCTGCTTGCGCCGGTCGCCATCCGCCCCGCATTTTTGATCAAGCCCAACATGGGGGCCATTGCCGTGTGCCCGGCCTGCGGCGAAGGCTATCCCAGGGCCGACGGGGCCATCTGCCGCGGCTGCGCCGGGGAGGCGCCGTATATCATCGAGTCCGACACCCCGCGCCTGCGGGCCGTGCCGGTGGATGAAGCCGCCGGACGCCGGGTGCTCCACGACATGACCCGGATCGTGCCGGGCCAGTCCAAGGGAGTGGAATTTTCAGCCGGGGTCGACATCCATGCCGGCGATGTCTGCCGCCTTCAGACCATGGGCAAAAACAGCCTGTACGTCGAAGACCTGTCCGAGCCGCTGGGCGATTTCGTCCACGAAAACGAGGCCGCCCTGGCCTTTGCCCGGGCCATGGCCGGAGTGGGGCTGGTCAATTCCGGCCCGCCGCGCGAAGGCAAGGTGGAGCTTGTGGCCGAGGCCGGGGGCCTTTTGACCGTGGCCCGGGACCGGTTGGTCGCCTTTAACTGCATCGAGGGCGTCATGTGCGCCTCGCGCCAGTCCCATCTGGTCGTCGAGGCCGGCAAGGCCGTGGCCGGCTGCCGGGCCATCCCGCTCTATCTGCCCCGCCGCGTCTTTGATCTGGCCATGCGCGTCCTGGCCGACGGGCCGCTGTTTACCATCCTGCCCATCCGCAAAGCCAAAGCCGGCGTGCTGGTCACGGGCACGGAGATCTCTTCCGGCATCATCGAAGACAAGTTCGAGCCGGTGGTGCGCTCCAAAATCGAAGCCCTGTCCGGCGAGGTGGTGGCCGTGCGCAAGGTCCCGGACGACCGGGCCGCCGTGGCCGCAGCCGTGGCCGAACTGCTGGCCGAGGGGGCTGATCTCATCATCACCACGGCCGGGTTGTCCGTCGATCCCGACGACGTCACCCGCCTGGGCCTCGACGACGCCGGGCTGACCGACGCCGTGCACGGGATGCCGGTCCTGCCCGGAGCCATGGCCATTGTCGGGCACATCGCCGGGGCCGACGTCATCGGCGTGCCGGCCTGCGCCCTTTTCCACCGCACCACCAGCTTTGACCTGCTCCTTCCCCGGGTGCTGGCCGGATTGACGCTCACCCGCCGCGATCTGGCCGAACTGGCCGAAGGCTCCATGTGCCTGTCGTGCCGGTCCTGCACCTACCCCAAATGCCCGTTCGGCAAATAGCCGCCCCTTGACCGGCCGGGTTCGCCGTCCTATGGGAGGATTGCGAACCCGCCGGAGAACCAATGCCCTATGCCCTGACCCCGCTTGTACTGGGGATGTTTCTGCTCTTTGCCCCTGCCCTGGCCGACGCCTTCACGCTGTACGGCTATGAGGACGACTACGGCCTCGTGCATTTGAGCGAAGAACCCCGCGACGCCCTCTACGTCCTCATCTACGAAGGCCCGACCGATCCAAAGCTCGGGTTTGCGGCCATCAAAAAACGCATCCAGGAAAAAGGAGCGGTGTCCAAGGACCGCAAGGACGGCTGGATTCTCGAAGCCACCAAGGCCTATCGCCGCATGGGCCTGGCTCCGCTTGGCCCGTCAGGCTATCCGGCGGTCATCGATTCCGGGCCGCTTCTGGACCTTGTCCGCTCCAAGAGCGCGGCCTCGGGGCTGGCCCCGGAGCTGCTCTATGCCGTCATCGAGCAGGAATCGCGGTTTTCCTCCTGCGCCGTGTCGCCCAAGGGCGCAGCCGGGCTCATGCAGCTTATGCCCGACACCCAGGCCCATTTCGGCGTGGCCGATCCCTTTGATCCCGAGCGCAACGTGGCCACCGGAGCCAAATTTCTCCAGCAGTTGATCGGCCGCTTTGGCGATGTGCGTCTGGCCCTGGCCGCCTACAACGCCGGACCCGAGACGGTCGCCCGCTGCGGCGGCGTGCCCAATATCCCGGAAACGCTCAATTATGTGGATCGTATCATGGCCCGCTACGCCATGCTCAAAGACAGCCACCCAGGCATGGCCCCCAAAAAAGCCGCCGAAGCCGCCCCCAAAGCCAAAGGCAAGGCCAAGGCCGCCGCGCCCAAGTCCTAGATGCCTCCGGCGGCCAAAGGGACTGAGTCCCTTTGGAATCCCCTCCTGGAGGAACTTAATTTGACTGTGGGTGTTGCTGCGCCGGAGAGCGGCCGTTTGCGCATGAAAAAGAGGCGAGGGGGCCGTGGCCGTTGGCGCTTGACGGGAAACACCGTTGCTCCGGCGGCCAGGGGGGGGGATAATCCCCCCCGGACCCCCTTGATGGGAAACGTTATAAAGGGGTCACCCCTTTGGCCGCCGGAGCAACGGTCACGGCACTTCCCGAACGCGACACTCGCCAGCAGGATCCTGCCCAGGCCGGTCGTTCGCCCCGAGCGCAATCACTGCGCCGCGCCAGCCCCATCCAGGGGTCTGCGCCACAGCCGGCGCTGGACCCAGAGTCCAAAAACCAGACTGAGCAGGAGCAGCAGCGGGAAAATCATGAAGCCGAAGACGTTGCCTTCCATGTCGATGACCGCGATGGCGGCCGTGGCCGGCAACACGTACAGGCAGGGCCGGTGGGCCAGGAGAAAGGCCGTCCAGGCATCCGTCCGGGCCTGTGGCCGATAGCGCCGATAAAGGACGCGCCAGAGCTGGTAGCGGGCGAAAAACACCGCTGCCGCCAGCAGGGCAAAGACCGGCAGCACCAGGGATACGGTGTTGGTTCCGCGCGGGGTGGTGCCGTAGGGCACAGCCATGGTGAGAAAATAGGCTGCCAGGAAGGCCGGCGGATAGCCGACAGCCGCCGCCAGGGCATAAAGCGCCCGGACCGGGCGCGAGACAGGCTTTTTCCCTGGGGACTGGTCCATGAGGCCTCCGCCGGGTGCACGCGTTCAAGGATTCTCCAAGCTGTGCCCCGCCCCGCAGCCGGCGTCAAGAAGCGCTCCCTTTCCCCTGTCAGTGCTCCAGGGGTGCGTGCACACCGGGTACAGGGGCAACACGTTGGCCGGGTCCATGGGGAACCGGTTTTGCCCCACCCGGCCGGCCGGTCCAGGGCAACGCCCTGCCATCATTTCAGCTGCCTTTGCCCCGCGCCAACAGCAGCCCCCCGGCCACGGCGGTCAGCGGCGCGGCGGTGACCAGACCGAAGCTGCCGACCAGGGTATTGGCGATCTCGGCAGCCACATGGGGCATGGTGGCCACGTTGATAAGCGGCACGCCCTGGGCCATGACCACCATCAAAAGCGCCAAAGAGCCGCCGCAGTAAGCCAAAAGAAGCGTGGTGGCCATGGTGCCGACCACCACCCGGCCCACGCGCAGGCCCGACAGGCAAAGCCCCATACGGCCGATCTCCGGGTGGTGCACCGCCACCTCGGCCTGGCTGGCGGCCACGTCCATGGCCACGTCCATGATGGCCCCGCTGGCCCCCAGGCAGATGGTGGCCAGGTACATGCGCCCCAGATCGAGATGGGCAAAGCCGGTATAGAGGAGCGTCTCGGCAAAGGGCTTGACCGCGCCGGGCAGGGCAAAACCCTTTGCCGTGGCCAGGGACAGCAGGCAGGTGACGGCCACGCCGCCAAGCGATCCCAGGTAGGCGGCCACGGCCCGGCGGTTGACCCCGCCGACCAGGAACACCACCCCGGCCATGAGCGCTGCCGTGACGCCAAGGACCGTCAGCATGGGATCGACCCCGCCAAGGGTCAGCGGCACCAGCACCTTCCAAAGCAGCAGGGCCGTAAAAACAAAGGACAAAACGGCCCGAACCCCGGTCATGCCGGCGTAGGCCACCAGGGCCAGGGCAAAAAGCCCGAGCAGCCAGCCTTGCAACCCAAGCCGCCAATGGTCCTGGGCCACGGCCGAGACGATTTTTCCGCCGCGCAGGGACAAGACGACCAGGGCCGTGTCGCCCGGAGCGAACAGCTTGTCCATCTCCAGCTTGCCGACCAGGATGTTGTCGGCAACGATGTCCTGGCCGGCAAAGGGACCGGCGAGCGGCCGGGCCGTCACCCGTTGCTCGCCCTCGCGCACCAGCCCGTATTGGCGCACATGGGCGTTGTCCACGGCCACAATCCGGGCCTTGACCTGCAGCGCCTCGGCCGGCAGCCGTTCCTCGAAACCCGTGGGCAGATACCACAGCCCGACGGTGAGCGCCGCAACCACGGCCAATAGCAACCAATCCTTTCGCGGCCCCAAGCGCAAACGTCCCATACGATCCTTTTCCCCCGGAGTCGGCTGCCGCCCCGGGACAGATTTGGGGCCGCCGCCGGCCGGAGTCTCTCTCCGGCCGGCGGCGGCCCCAGTAAACGACTTCCCCGTTGCATGGTCCGGGGCGACTCTCCCCCGGCCACGCAACTGCGGTTTCCGTCAAACGCAAGCGCCAGTCGACCAGCACCCGTAACCCCTTGAAAAACTTCTCCCATCAAGGGGGTCCGGGGGGGATTATCCCCCCGGCCGCCGGAGGCATCTTCCTCTTCGCACACGGCCCGGCCGGAGGCTTCTTCGGTCTTTTCTTCTACCCTCTACTTACCGCCCAGGGCGGCCATGATCTTTTTGGACAGATCGGTATTGTCGTAGTAGCCGGCAAAGACTTCCGAACCCGGGCCGACGGACGAGGTCATGACCGGCACGCCGGTATGGGAGTAGCTGGTCCAGGCGATGCCGGCCTTGTTGTCGAGAATGTGGGTGAGCGTCACGGCCAGGGGCTCATAGCCGCCGTAGGCCCGGTAGTCCATTTCACTGCCGGATTTTTCTTTCTGGTCCTGCATGGAGCGGGCGAAGGCCTCCTTGACGGCGGTCAGCTCGAAATCGCGCAGGTACAGGCCGTAGGGGTTGGCCGGGGAAGTGTTGTTCTCATCGGGCTTGGGTGCGGCCTTCATGGCTTCGAGGTCGCCTTGGGCCGGGACGATCAGGCCAAAGGTCTCCTTGATCATGGGGACCACATCCTCGAATTTGGCCGAGGCGGCGTCGTGGGTCTTTTTGTATTCCTTAAGCGCCGCAGTGAAGCCCTCGAACGAGGCCTTCTGGCTTTTCAGGTAATCGTAGTAGTTGCCGTAGCGGGTGCCGGCAAAGCCGAGGGTCATGCCGCCGCACTCGTGGTCGCCGGTGACGACGATCAGCGTTTCCGTGGGATGGGCTTCGGCAAATTTGACCGCTTCGGCCACGGCGGCATCAAAGGCCATGGTGTCCTGGATCGAGGCGGCGGCGTCGTTGGCGTGGCAGGCCCAGTCGATCTTGCCGCCTTCCACCATGAAGAAAAAGCCTTTGGGATTATTGAGCAGTTCGATGCCCTTGGCCGTGTATTCAGCCAGGGTCAGGCCCTTCCTGTCGCCGTCCAGGGCATAGGGCAGGGCCTTGTCGGCGTCGAGTTCGGGATTAAGGGCCACAAGCTTGGATCCGGGCTTGGCGGCCAGGATGGCCTCGCGGCTCTCGGCCACGGTGTAGCCGGCGGCCTTGAGGGCATCCAGGGCGTTGACCTTTTCGCCTTCGGCCTTGGACTTCTTGCCGGCCGGGTCCTTGAAGCCGCCGCCGCCGAAGTAGTCAAAGCCGCTCCTGGCCGCGTCCAGGGCGATTTCATAGTAGTTGTTGCGGCTGTCCTGGTGGGAATAGAAGCAGGCCGGGGTGGCGTGGTCAAGGGACACGCTGGAGACGACGCCGACCTTCAGGCCCGCATCCCGGGCCTTTTCAGCCAGGGTGGGCACGGGCTTTTTGGCCCCGTCCACGCCGATGGCCCCGTTGTAGGACTTGACGCCGCTGGCCAGGGCCGTGCCGGCCGCGCCGGAATCGGTGATGATGGAATTGAGCGAATAGGTGGTGGTCATGCCCTGGACCGGCATCTTGTTCATGGTCAGCTTGACGATGCCGGGTTCGGCTGTGCCGTCTTTGGCGGCCAGATAATATTCAGCGGCACTGCGCTGGGCCATGGCCAAGCCGTCGCCGATAAACAGGAACACGTATTTGGGGGTTTTGCCGGCCTCGGCATGGGCCTGGGCGGCAACCAGCATGAGGATGGCCAGGACGATCCAGGCCACGCGGTTGATCGTGGCCGCGCAAAACGGCGGCAAAGCGTGTCGGCGCATGGTGTGTTTTCCTCCGTTATGGGTATCGCCGACCGGATAGCCCGGCCCCGGTGACAACTCTATTGCGGGCGTGTTTCGATTGCCCCTCCCCTTGCCTCGGCGCGCCCGGGAGGCTACAAGCGCGACGCGGCAGGCTCTCATCCGGCCGCAGGAGAGGATTGCATGTCCGGACGACTCCTGACGCTTTTTTTTGCCCTGGGCCTGTTCGTCCTGGCCCTTGCCGTCCGTCTGCCGCATCTCGACCGGGAATCCCTGTGGGAGGATGACTGGCTGGTTCTGGACCGGGCCACCATGGACCTCGGCGACATGGCCCATATCCAGAAATATCTCGGCCCTTCGCGTACCACCTACGACTTCCACCCGCCCCTCTATTACGCCCTGGAACATCTGGTCCTTGGCGGCCATGGCAGCGTCTTTGCCGCCAAGCTCCCGGGCGTCATTGCCGGAGCGCTTACGGTGGTGCTCCTTTTCCTCCTGGGCCAGAGCCTTTTTTCCACCGGCGCGGGACTGGCCGGAGCTATCCTCTGCGCCGGCTGCCTTTACCATGTCTCGGCCTCGCGTTCGATCAAGGTCTATGTGCTGCTGCTGCTTGTCTTCACCGCCTGCCAGCTGGCCCTGTGGTCGGCGCTCAAACGGGGACGGCTCCTGTCCTGGCTACTTTATGCCGGCCTTGGCGCGGCCCTGCTCTACACCGCCTATGTCGGCGTGCCGGCCCTGGCCGGACAGGCCCTGGCCGCCGCCGCCTTTCTGGCCGGCAACCGCCGGTCCGGGCCGGCTGCCGAGCGCACCGACAGCCGCCGCTGCCTCCTGGCCGGGGCCGGCTTCGCCCTGGCCGCCCTGGCCTATCTTCCCTGGCTGCCGGGACTCCTCTTTATCCAGACGACCTTTTACAATCCGGCCACCCACGCCCTGGCCCGGCTCGATTGGCCGCTGGCCGTCGCCGTGCTGGCCGATTTCGGCTGGTTTTCCCAGCCCGCACCCGGCCCCTGGCCATATCTGCTGGCCGGGGCGGCGGTCCTGGGGCTTGGGGCCGCCCTGGCCCGGCAGCAGTGGCGGCAGACACTGCTCATCGTGCTGCCAAGCCTGGTTCCGGTGGCGGCCATCCTGACGGCCAAATCCGAGATGAACGAGATTCTCTCCACCCGCCATTTCGTGCTGCTCCTGCCGGCGCTGCTCGTCCTGGCGGGCAACGGGCTGGCCGCCCTGGGGGACCTCCTGCCCCGCCCGGCCTGGGGCAAACCCCTGCTGGCCGCCGCCCTGGCTGCCGCCCTGGCCCTGCCCCAGTACGCCGATCTGCCACGCCTGTGGGCCAATTCCATCAGCTATGACAAGGAACTGGCCGCCTTCCTGGCCGTGAGCCGGGGTTCGGTCCGGGCCCTGGAATGTTTCGGCTACAAGGCCCCGGTCAAACGGTTCGCCAACGACTGGTACCTGGACGGCCTCTATCGCCCCCTGGCCGGGGCCGGACAGGCCGCCTACGTCCGGGCCATGGCTGTCCAGAACAGCCTGGGCGGCGCGCCTCTGCTCGATGTGCCGGGAGCCGTGCCGGCCACGGATTTCACCATTGCGATCTTTCGCACCCGGGCCGACCGGATCGGGCTGCTGCGCCGCGCCCCCCTGGCCGTCATGCCCGGCCCCGGCGGCCGCTACACCTATGCCGACGGCTATGACGACCTGCGCGTCTACACCGACACGGCAGCGCTCACAAACCTCGCCCCGGACCCCGAACGCTCCCTGCTGGCCCCCATCGGCATCCGGCCGGGGGTGGTGCAGTACGATTTCACCGTCCCGGCCGGCGTGGCCGTGAACGCCGCCACCCTGACAACGGCCCTGCGCCTGTATAAGCGAAACACCGGCCACACGGCCCCCTGCTTCATCACCATCGAAGCCCGCCGCGACGACGGCCCCTTTGCCGCCATCGCCCGCCTGACCGACGCCGATTTCGCCGACATCCCCAAAGGGCAGTGCCCGAGCCTGCTGGAAATCCCCATCTACAACGCCTGCCAGAGCCTGACCCGCTCCTATGACCTGACCGCCCAGGCCGCCGGCAGCCGCAACCTTTCCCTGCGTCTGACCCTGTCGCCGGGCCTGGAGGAAGGCTACCTGCTCCTTGACGGCCTGACGCTCGACGCCACCGCCTCCGGCATGGCCAATCCCCTGGCCGGCGTCCGGGCCAGCCTGGAGCGTCTGGCCGGTGCCCGGGCCCTGGCCACCGGCGATCCGCGCATCCCCCGGCTCGTGCCCGGCCCTCCCTTCGCCCTGGCCGAAACCGACGCCGCAACCGCCGCGCTCTCGGGACTGGCCGGCGGCCCCAAGGCCCTGGCCGCTTACCGGGCCGCCCATCCCGAGGCCGCTCCAGTGGCGGTTTGGGCCGACGCCAAAGGGCAGCCGGCCGTGGCCGTCTACGACCCGGATCTGGCCGGGCCGCAACTGTGCCTGTCCGGCCGGGAACCTGTCCGGGAAATGGCCGGAAACGGCGAACGGGCCATGGCCCTCACGGTTTCCGGCACCCTTGACGCCCCGTCATTCGCCCTGGGCGGCCGCACCAGCGACATTCCGGTGGCTGCGCCCCCCGGCACGACACTGGCCGTCAATGCCGGCGGGCCGGGCCGGCTGTGGTGGCGGCCGGATTTCTCCAGGGCCCGCTTTGCGGCCATGGTCCCGGCCACGGCCGAAAATGTGCGCCCGGCCCCGGACGACGACCACGACGGCGGCCTGACCTGCCGCGACAGCCGCCCCTGCCGGGCCGACTTCCCCTTTGTTTCCGGTTTTCCCATGAACCGGGCCTGGCTGACGGTCTTTCCCCGGGTCTCCAACGACCCGGAAGGCAAAAACGCCGCCCATGTGCTCATTTCCAGCGACGGCGTCACCTTTCGTCCCATCCTGTCCCTGGTCAGCGACCGCTCCGGGCGTTGGACCCCGCTGTTTACACCCTACCGCCTGGAAGTCCCGCTGGACAAAGGCTCCGGCCATCTGACCCTGCGCCTGGAAATGACCGGCGACGGAGCGCAGTTCTGGTCCCATGCCCGGCCCGTCGACGCCATGGGCCTGACCATCGCCCTGGACAGCCGAAACCTCGCCCCCATCGACATCCCGGACGGTCCGGCCGTCATCCGCCTGACCCACCCCGGCGCAAACAACGTCTGCCTGGCCGCCGACACCGCCCCCATCCCCTTCCCGGCCGAACTGGAACGGCAGTGATTGCCTTGGCAACCATCGGCTTCCCGGCTACATTTCCGGAAAACCGATTGCCAGGGAGGAGCAGGGATGGACACATCGCGCCTGGGTGAAAACACCCGCAGCGTCCGGGCCGGGGAACAGCTTGACCGCACGGTCGGCGGCGTCACCACGCCGATCCACACCGCCGCCGCCTACATGGCCGCCGAAGGCGTGGACGGAGCCTACCGTTACCCGCGCTACATCAATAT
The DNA here is from genome assembly GCF_001936595.1 of Desulfovibrio sp. DV. GTDB lineage: Bacteria > Desulfobacterota > Desulfovibrionia > Desulfovibrionales > Desulfovibrionaceae > Solidesulfovibrio. The sequence goes on along the minus strand of NZ_MLBG01000080.1, from coordinate 3,208 downwards.
TCCCACCCAGATCGCACCGGCCGTCAAGCTCGCCGCCCTGGAAGGAGCCGCCGCCGGACTGGTCCTGGCCTCGGGCATGGCCGCCATCTCCTCAAGCCTGCTGGCCGTGCTCACCACCGGCGACCACGTCGTGCTCCAGGCCGACCTCTACGGCGGCACCCACCGCTTCCTCATGGCCGAACTGGCCCGCCTGGGCATCGGCTTCACCCTGGTCCCGGACGCCGATCCGGCCAGCCTGGAAGCCGCCGTCACCGAGCGCACCCGGGTGGTCTATGTGGAGACGCCGAGCAATCCGCTGCTGCGCATCATCGACCTCGAAGGCACCGCCGCCATGGCCGCCCGCCGGGGACTCGTCTCCATGGTGGACAACACCTTTGCCTCGCCCATAAACCAGCGCCCGCTCTCCCTCGGCTTCGACCTGTCCATCCACAGTGGCACCAAGTATTTAAACGGCCACAGCGACCTCAATTGCGGGGCCGTGGCCGGCTCGAAGTCCCTGGTCGACGCCGTCAAGGAACGGGCCGTCAACTTCGGCCAGACGCTCAACACCTACGACTGCTATCTCCTTGAGCGCGGCATGAAAACACTGGCCCTGCGCATGGCCCGGCACAACGAAAACGCCCAGGCCGTGGCCGAATTCCTGGCCCGGCGCGAAGGTGTCGCCGCCGTCCACTACCCGGGCCTGCCAGGCCACCCCGGCCACGCCCTGGCCAAACGCCAGATGCACGGCTTTGGCGGCATGATGTCCTTTGACCTCGACTGCCCGCCCACGGCCGCCCGCCACTTCATGGACAGCCTGGAACTGGTGCTCGAAGCAGTCAGCCTGGGCGGCATCGAATCGTTGGCCTGCTTCCCGGCCGTCACCTCCCACGCCAAGATGTCCCGGGAGGCGCGGCTGGCCATCGGTGTTTCCGACACCCTGGTGCGCCTGTCGGTCGGCTGCGAAGACGCTGACGACATCATCCGCGACCTCTCCCAGGCCCTGGACGCCGCCAATATCGCCTGACGCCCTTTGCCCCGGGCCGCGAAATGCTTATAGGAGCATAACGCGGCCCGGCCGCCCAACTCGCCGCCCCGGAGGGAGCATGAAACGATTTCTCATCCTTGTCGCCGCCCTGGCCCTCGTCGCCGCCGCCAGCACCCAGGCCCTGGCCGTGGAGGCGTCCGAAGCCCCGGGAGCCAAACCGCTGCCCGTGGGCACGGCCTTTCCCGACGTGCCGCTTATCGGCCCCCTCCAGCCCGCCCTGGCCGCCAGCCTCGGCATTGCCGCCACCGGCCCCACACCCATCAACACCGTCGACGCCGAAGTGCTCGTGGTCGAAATATTCAGCATGTACTGCCCCTTTTGCCAACGCGAAGCCCCGACCATCAATGAACTGCACACGCTCATCGACAAACGGGGCCTGTCCGGCCGCATCAAGCTCATCGGCATCGGAGCCGGCAACTCCGACACCGAGGTGGAGATCTTCCGCAAGAAATACAACGTGCCCTTTGCCCTGTTCTCGGATTCGGCCTTTGCCGTCCACCAGCGCATCGGACAGGTGGGGACGCCGTTTTTCTACGTGCTGCGCAAAAACGCCGCCAAGGGCTACGACATCGTGCTGACCCACCTGGGCGTCATCCACTCCCCGGCCGACTTCCTCGCCACCATCACCGCCAAGGCCGGCATGTAATCCGCAACTCCAACCCAAGGAGCCCCATGCGCAGATTCGCCATGCTCGCGGCCCTCGCAGCGCTGCTCATTGCCGCCACTGCCGGGGCCACGGAAACCAACTCGGAATCCCTGGCCCAGAACATCTTCCAGGTGCCCCACCTGCCGCCCACCGACAGCGTGCTCGCCGTGGCCGTCGGCAGCCCCATGCCCGACTTCGACCTGCCCGCCCTGGACGGCTCCCGGGTGCGGCTGGCCGACACCATCGGCAAAAAAAATCTGGTCATCTCCTTCGTGCCCGCCGCCTGGACCCCGGTGTGCTCCGGACAATGGCCCGGCTACAACATCGCCCGGGACATCTTCGAAGACAACGACACCACCCTGGTCGGCATCTCCGTGGACAACCTGCCCACCCTGTTCGCCTGGACCCGGCAGATGGGCGGCCTGTGGTTCCCCGTGGCTTCGGATTTCTGGCCCCACGGCGGACTGGCCAAAAAACTCGGCATCCTGCGCAGCGACGGGACCGCTGAACGCGCCCTTTTTTTGGTGGACAAAAAAGGTATGATCCGTTTCATTGATGTGCACGACATCAATGCCAGACCGGACCTCGGCCCGCTGCTTGAAGCCATGGAAAAGGTGCACGCCGAAAAATAACGGCCCTGCCCGCCTCCATGCCTGCAAAACGCCGGCCCAATGCAGCCGTTGGCGGACCGCGCCAACAACCACTGCTTGCGCGCAACGGCGACAAGGCCCATAAGGCACTGAAAAGCGCACACGCGGACCCTGCGTGGGGATGTCCGCACCATCACAATGAGGAAACGGAGGACGTATGAAATCGCTTAAAGGCTCCAAGACCGAAAAGAACATCCTGATCGCCTTCTCCGGCGAATCGCAGGCCAGAAACCGCTACACCTACTTTGCCTCGGTGGCCAAAAAAGAAGGCTTCGAGCAAATCTCCGCCATCTTCACCGAAACCGCCGACCAGGAAAAAGAACACGCCAAACGCCTGTTCAAGTACCTCGAAGGCGGCGAAGTCGAAATCACCGCCGCCTTCCCGGCCGGCGTCATCGGCAATACCGTGGCCAACCTGCGCGAAGCCGCCGGCGGCGAATCCTACGAGGAGAACGACATGTACCCCTCGTTCGCTGCCATCGCCAAAGAAGAAGGCTACCCCGAAGTCGCCGCCACCTTCCAGCATATCGCCAAGGCCGAAGGCTTCCACAAACGCCGCTACGCCGCCCTGGCCGACAACATCGAAGCCGGCAAAGTCTTCGCCCGCGAAGGCAAAGTCACCTGGCGCTGCCGCAACTGCGGCTACCCCATGGACAGCGACCACGCCCCGGACAAATGCCCGGCCTGCGAACATCCGCAAGCCTACTTCGAAATCGCGCCTGAGAATTGGTAGACGAGACGGCAGAGGCAGGGGGAGGGACAGGGACAGGGACAGGGGAAGATGCCTCCGGCGGCCGGGGGGATGATCCCCCCGGACCCCTGCAATGGGGGTTGTAAGCGGGTGGTGTGGTGTGGTGTGCGTGCGGGCGTGAGAGAATGGGGGTT
>NZ_MLBG01000079.1 GCF_001936595.1 Desulfovibrio sp. DV | reverse complement strand
GTCCCGGATCCCTGGCCGGGGGGGATCATGCCCCCACGGACCCCCTGGATGGGGGGCAGGGTGCGGGGCGGGTGCTGGGGGACGGGAAGACTATTGGCGCAAGGAGCGCGCATGATACCGGATTCACCGATTTTTCTGTATTATTTCCTGCCGGTTGTCCTGGCAGTGTTCTATCTGTCGCCCCTGGGGGCGCGTGGCGTCGTGCTGCTGGCCGCCAGTGCGGGGTATTTTTTCCTGGCCGATGCCGCCGGGCTGCCGGTCCTGGCCGCGGCCACCCTGGGCAACTATCTGCTTGGCCGGGTGATCGGCGGGAGTGCGGGGCTGGCCCGCAAGCGCTGGACCGCCGTTGCCGTGGCCGCCAACCTCGGCCTGCTGGCCTTTTACAAGTACGGCGGCGGGGCCTCGCCCCTTGGCACCTCGTTTTTCACCTTCGGGGCTATCGCCTATATAGTGGACGTGCACCGGGGGGGGCTTGCCCCGGAGCGGAGCCTGACGCGCTTTGCCGCAGCCATGGCCTTTTTCCCGAAGATAACGGCCGGTCCCATTGCCCGGTTCGGGCCGCTTCTGCCGGAACTCGGCCGGCCACGGCCCGGACTCGAGGATTTCCGGCAAGGGGCCTGGCGGGTGGCGGTCGGGCTGGCCAAGAAGACCCTGGTCGCCGGGACCCTGGCCCCGGTGGCCGATGCGGCCTTTGGCCGGGCCACCGGCCCCGACATGGCCACGGCCTGGCTCGGGCTGGTCTGCTACACCGCACAGATTTATTATGATTTTTCCGGCTATACCGACATGGCCGTGGGCCTTGGCCGGCTCTTCGGGGTGCATCTGCCGGAGAACTTCGACCATCCCTACGTGTCGCGCTCGGTGCGCGAATTCTGGCGGCGCTGGCATATCTCGCTGTCCACCTGGTTTCGCGACTACCTCTATATTCCCCTGGGCGGCGGCCGGTGTGCGCCGTGGCGGGTGCAGGCCAACCTGCTGCTCGTCTTTGCCCTGTGCGGCGTGTGGCACGGGGCCACGCTCAATTTCCTCATCTGGGGCCTGTGGCACGGGGCGTTTTTGTCCCTGGAGCGCACGGGTTTTGGCCGTTGGCTCGATACCCGGCCCTCCGGCTTTCGCCACGCCTATCTGCTCCTGGCCGTGATGCTTGGCTGGGTGCTGTTTCGGGCCACGGATTTTGCCGTGTCGGCCCGGTATTTCACGGCGCTTTTCTCGTGTTCCGTCGAGGGCTTCGACTACACCTGGATGGTGGTGGCCACCCGGCAGCGGCTGGCCGCCCTGGCCGTGGCCGTTGTTTTCGCCATGCCCCTTGGCGGGGTGTGGGCGCGGTGGTGCGGGCGGTTTGGCGACAAGGCCGCAGCGGTTGCGGCCTGCGGGCAGGTGGCGGCCCTGGCCGGGCTGCTGGCGGCCTCGGCCATGGCCATTGCGGCCGGCGGGTATGCACCTTTTATCTATGCCAGGTTCTAGTCATATGGCGCGCCTAGCTGGTTTTCTTCAGATTGTGGTATTTGTGGTTTTTCTGGCCACGCCCCTGGTGTTGCCGCTTCTGGGAATCTCCGGCGGCCGGCTGGCCGTGGAAAACAGGCCGCTGGCCGCCCTGCCGCCGCTCTCCCTGGCCGCAACCGAACCGGCCGGATACGGCCCGGCCCTGGCCGCCCATGTGCGCGACGCCGCCCCGTTTCGGGATCATCTGATTCGGGCCAACAGCCGGTTGCGGCTGGCCCTTTTCGGTGAATCGCCCGTGCCCGGGGTCATCGTCGGCCGGGAGGGCTGGCTCTATTACAACCTGGAGCAGGCCCTGGAGGATTATCTCAATACCGTGCCCCTGTCCGAGCGCGACATGGCCGAGATGGTGCGGGTGCAGACCGAGCGCCGGGACTGGTTGCAAGCCCGGGGCATCGCCTACTGCATCGTGTTTGCGCCCAACAAGGAACGGGTCTACCCGGATTTCCTGCCGCCGGGCATTGCCCCCCTGCACCCGGTCTCGCGCCTGGGCCAGATCGTGCCGCGTCTGCGCCAGGCCGGGCTGGAGGTCATTGACCTGCGTGAACCGCTGACCCGGGCCCGGGAGACCCAGCGGACCTTCATGCAGACCGACACCCACTGGAACGGGTTTGGCGGCCTGGTCGGCGCCTCGTCTCTTGTCGAGGTCCTTGGGCGCCAGTTTCCGGCCATGGAAGGGTTGGACATCGGCGGGTATGCCCTGGGCGAACAGGACCGCCCCGGTGGAGATCTGGCCGAGATGCTGCTGTTGCCCGACCTGTGGCGGGAGCGCGACATCGTGCCGCAAAAGCGCACGCCGCCCCTGGCCCGGCCGGCCGCTCCCGGCAACTATCCCGATCCGGCCGACCACCCCGACCGGGGGCGGGCGGCCTATGAAACGGACCGGACGGATTGGCCCCGGGCGGTTGTCTTTCATGATTCCTTTGCCCGGGCCATGCAGCCGTATGCGGCCGAACGCTTTTCCCGGTCGGTCTTCTTGTGGACCCATGCCTTTTTGCCGGAAATCATCGAGGCCGAGCGGCCCGATGTGGTGGTTCTGGAAGTGGTTGAACGTTACATTTTTGCGCTGCTGGTCGAACGGGAACATCTTGTGAAAGCTGAGTAATTCAAGGGCTATATATGTTCAGCCAGGAAAGCCCGCCGAGACTGCCGCAACGCGCAGACCGGCTGTTTGTGAATATTGCAGCGCTGGTCTGGTTGCGGCGGATGTGTTCAGGCTGGACACCCTGTCTCGGAAAGCGCTGGGACATACTGTTTTATCTGAATTGTTAACGGCGAGAATAATTGCAGCGGAGGGTGATTCTTCGTGGCATGTGTTGTTGGAACAATGCCAAGTCTGTCGGTATATAAGAGAGAATTTTGTACCCTGTTACAGTTAAAAGGCCATGTTGCTGGTGTGTTCCAGTCGCTGCATGGGCTGGCAGTACGTTGCCGTGGCGGAAGATCTGGTGAGGAAGACGAGAAGAATACGCGTGTTATGTTGACAGCACGGCCTGTGAGGAGTAATTGAGGGTATCCTCAGTTGTGCGGGGATTCGCTTTTTTAATTGCAAGTCGCTTGCACAACAGGGGATTTTAGAAAAAGTGGTGAGGGATTTGCCACAATCGATCGATTTGGGAGGGCAACATGGCAACATTATCCGGTACCGGCGGACTGTTCGATTTCAGTTCGCTTTTTCAGAACCTTAACCTTGGCGGGACGTTTGGCACCACCGGCTTCGGACTTGATCTGACCGGCGGCTCGGGCTTCTCCCTGGGCTCCAACCTGTTCGGCGGCACCGGCACGACTTTCGGCGGCAGCCTGTTCGGTGGCACCGGCACGGGTGGTTTCTCGCTGGACTTCAGCAACCTGTTCGGCGGCACCTCCGGGAACCTGTTTGGCTCCTTCGGGGCCGGCACGGGGGTTGATTTCTCGTCGCTGTTCGGCTCGGGCGGCACGACCTTCAACTTCTTCTCCTAGTACAGCAGTATTTTGGTGCGAGAAGAGCCTGGCAACCGCTGGTTGCCAGGCTCTTCTCATTTTGTGAGGCCCTGCCGCCGGGCCCCAAGGGGCAAGGCCGGCCCTGCCTCTTGGACTGGTTATTTCGCGTGGGCAAAAGCTGCGAATCGCAGATCTTCATTGCGGATGTGGCCGATGAACCAGGCCCCGAGAAATTCCAGGGTCTCCAGGGACACAAGGCCCGGTCCCTCGCCGATGCGCCCTTCCAGTTCCGCCACCATGGCCCGAAACGTCTCGTGCAGGCGCTTGTGGGCCACAAGCTGCGGGTAGTCTCGCGACTGCATCAGGGCTTCTTCATCATCAAAGTGGCCCTCGGCGTACATGCGCATCCCCTGGAAGGCGTCCAGGACGCCCTGGCGGTGCTGTCCGGCCTCGATCTGGCTGCTCAGTTCCGAAAGCATGTCCAAAAACAGGCGGTGCTGTTCGTCGATGGACGCAAAGCCGGTATGCAGGGAGTCGTCGAATTGCAGTTGCTGCATGGCAGGGTCCTCACTGGCCTTACGGGTCGGCCCGTCAGCGGGGGAGGTAGCCGTTGTCCGGCGCGGACTTGCCGGTTGGTGCGGCCGCCGGAGCCTTGGGCTGGCCATGGCGCTCCTGCCAGCAGGCCCGTTCGGCTTCAAGCAGGCCCCAGTTGGTGAGCTTGAGCGTATTGCCGGCCCCGAGTTCCGGGTCCTCGCCTTCGGTGCGCTGCAGGATGAGGCTGATCGGCCGCAGCCGGGCGTCGGAAAAGGCCCATTTGTTGCCCATGGTGCGGCCTTCCAGATCCCCCTTGTACTGGGTCGGATCACCGTAGCGCTTGAGCATCTCGCCGCTTACCGTGCGGAAAAAATCCAGGCCGCCGTCGCGGTAGCGCATCTTGATGCGGGCCACGGTCCCCGGAGCGGCGCAGGTGCCGACCAGGACGTATCCACCGGAAAAGAACTTGTCGCCGCCAACCGGTATCCGCTGCATCCAGGGGGAGTCGCTGACGGGGCGGGCCTTTTTGGCCTGGACGCGTCCCTTGGCTTTGGCCAGCGGTTCGCCCAGGGCGATGCCGGCCAGTTCGGTCGGTGTCTCGGCCAGGGCCGGGGCGGGGCAAAGGGTCAGCAGCAGGGCGGCAAGGCACAGGATACGGGATAGCGGCATGGAGCACTCCTCTCAAGACGGCTTCGCGCCACGCCAGGCCGGGAGGCGTGGGGGCAGGGGCGGGTCAGCGTTTTTTTCCGATGCGGGTGGTGTCGTGCACTCCCCGCCGGGTGATCTCGCGGGATTTGAAGGCATCGAAATCGAACTTGCCCGGGGTAAGGACCGCATGGCGGCGGCGGACGGTCTTGCGGATGACCAGCCACAAACCGGCGCTGACGCCGATGAAGGCGACGGCGACGATGATGAACATTTCCCACATGGGCCGTCTATAGCCGTAAAGGCTTTCACTGTCATCCGGCAGCCGAGTCGGCGAACAGGGCGTTGAGCGCGTCGGCCACCCGGGAGAGCTCTTCCACGGCCAGGGCGGCTTCGCCCATGGCCTGGGAGGTTTCGGACACGGCCTGGGCGATGTCCGTGCCGGCTTTGGCGGCGTGTTCGCCGGCGGTGGTCTGCTCGCCGGCGGTCTGGGCGATGGTGCGCACATGGGCCGAGGTTTCCCGGGCCAGGGTCAGGATGGCGTCCAGGGCGGCTCCGGCCTCGCCGGCGATGCCGGCGGTCTGGGTAACCAGATTGACCGCTTCCCCGGTGGCCTGCCGGTTGGTTTCGGCGCTGTCGCGGATGGCGGTGACATTGCGTTCCACCTCGCGGGTGGCGGCCATGGTCTTTTCGGCCAGCTTTCGCACCTCGTCGGCCACCACGGCAAAGCCCCGGCCCGATTCGCCGGCCCGGGCGGCCTCGATGGCGGCATTGAGGGCCAGCAGATTGGTCTGGTCGGCAATGTCGGAAATGACCCCCAGGATGCTGCCGACCTCCTTGGCCTGGGCAGACAGGGTTTCCATATGCCCGCCAAGGGCGGCGGCCTTGGTGGACAGTTCGGCCATGCCGGAGAGCACGCGGTTCATGGTGTCGGCGGCGCCGCCGGCCTGATCGCGGGTCTTGCTGGCCACGGCGTCGGTCTCCCGGGCCGTGTCGGCGATGTTGCGGGCAGCGTGGCCGAGGTGGGTGACGGAATCGGCCACCAGCCCCATTCGGGCCTGCTGGTCGTCGGCGGCGTGGCTGGCCTGGCCCACCTGCTCGGCCAGGATCTTGGCGGCCTCGGCCAGATCGGCCGCCAGCCCGCCGGCCTTTCTGGCCAGATTGGCGGTGTGGTCGTTTTGTCGGCAGATGGCGGCTTCCTTGGCCTTGAGTTCCGTCATGTCGAGATAGAGGCACAGTCCGCCGATGGTCTCCCCGGCGGCGTCGCGCAGGGCGAAGACATTGGCCAGCACGTCGCGCCGCCCGCCCCGGTGGCCGGTGATGGTCACCTCCAGGTTGGCAAAGACCTGCCCCTGGTTCATGGCCTTGCCGACGGCCGTCGCCCGGCTGGCGTCGTTGTAAAAGACCTCGGCCAGGGTGCGGCCGAGCTGGCGTTCGGGTGCGCCGTCGATTTCGAGCATGGCCAGGGTGGCGGCGTTGGTAAAGAGCACCCGTTCCTTGGGATCGACCAGCAGATAAGGGATGGGCAGGCCTTTGGTGATGCCCGAGAGAAAGCCGCGCGTGGTGCGCACGCTCTCGCCAAGCCGGGCCAGGGCCTCGGCCAGCCCGTCCGGCACGACCGGGATGTCGGCAATCTTGCCGGCCTCCAGAGCGTCAAGGACGCGGGCCAGTTCGCCGGCTTCACGGCGTCGGCGCGCCTCGGCCGCGGCCACGGCGGCCACGGCGGCCAGGGCCGGAAACAGACCGCCCAAAAGGCCGGCCAAGGCCCCCGAGGCCCCCGACACCCATCCGGCCGCGGCTGCCGCGGCCAGGGAACCCGCCACTGCTCCAAACCACCAGAGCCGATGCCCGGCCATGTGCACTCCTTGCTGGTTTCCTGCCGCCCCGGGTCGGCCGGGGAGGGAACGCAGGCTGTCACGAGGCGGTGCAGCCAGGCTGCCCGCTTGCCGGATGCCGCATTAATTCATGGGCAACATGCGGTGCAGGTCGGAACTGCCGGTCGTGGTCTGCATGATTTCGCCATTTTTGACGCAATAGGTCGAGCCGTCGTAGTCTGCCGTCAGGCAATCGCCGTTGATGGAGGCGGACGTCCAGCCCTTGAACGTGTTGAGGCTTTTGCCGTCCATGAAGTAGTAGTACACAGCGTAGCCCTGGCCGCTTTTTATCAGGCAGTACTCGTATTTGTTTGGCCGGTTGTATTCGCTGGGCCGGCTTCGGACAAAGCAACCGAGCAGGGCCGGGTTGGGTTCCTTGTTGACCTGGGCATAGCTGGTCGGGGTGCCGGAGATATCCTGTTTGCCGATGGCGTCGAGTCCGTTGCATCCGAAAAGGGACAGGACGAGGGCGACAATCAGGCTGTACAGGGCCATGGGGTACATGGGCGACTCCTGGGTAAAAGGGACTTATGGGTAGTTTGTTTTAAGCCCTTTTGGCTGTGCTGGCAACAATGGGCCTGCAGAAACAGGGCCGGCGGCGGCCTCCCCTGAAACGGGCCGCCGCCGGCCGACGGAGTGCTTTACCGCAAGGCGCAACCTGTCGTAGAGAAGACCGCCCGGAAACGACTGCGCCGTCCGGGACCATTGCACGGCTCTGCCGGATACTGCGCCCCAAGGAAATTCCCATGCCACGCCGCCTGCTGCCTGTCTGCCTGCTGTGCCTGCTGCTCCTGTCGGCTCTGTCCGGTTGCGCCCGCATCGGGGTGCGCCCGGTCTCCATAAACGACCGGGCCGGCCAGCTTGAACGCAACGCGCTGAATTCCGACCGGCCTTCGGAGCGCACCCTGCGCTTTTTGCGCCAGCGCGACCTGGAGGCAACCCTGGCGGCGGACCCGGAAACCATGCTCCGGGGCCTTGACGGCGAAGCCCGGGCAGAGCGCGACCGGGAGGCGGTGTTTGCCCTGGCCGAACTCTGTTATGTCCAGGCCACGCACAGCAAGAGCGACCCGGAAAAAGCGGCCATGTATTATCTTTCCAGCGCTGTTTACGCCTACCTCTATCTATTTGACACCGCGTTTAAACCCACTCTCGATATCTACCATCCCTATTCCAGACAGGCCATGGAGTTTTATAACCGCTCTCTGGCCAACTATGTACTGTATGCCCGGGATGCCGACCTTGCCTATGCCAAGGGGCGGGAACTGCCCTGGCTCATGGGCCGGGTGCGGCTGGCCGAGCGGCGCTCGGAGCTGACCTTCTCGCCTGATGAGGTGGAGAGCTACCATCTGGCCTACGAGTTCGAGGTCAAGGGGCTCTCGCCGCAGCAGGTGCGCCTGGGCATCGGCGTGCCTATTGCCGTGGTGCGCCGGCCAAGCGAGGGCGAGGTGGGGTCGGCTGCGGAACGGTTCATCCCCAAGGTGCGCCAGACCTATGCCGCCTCGCTTTTCTTGCGTTTTTCCCCCGCCGCTTCGAAGAACAAATACGGGGCACTGGTCTACGACGCCGACCTGGAAATCCACGATCCCATGAAGACCGATGTCCTGGAGGTGGCCGGGGCCCGGGTTCCGATGGAGATCGACCTGACCACGCCCCTGGCCTTCATGATGCAGAACTCGCCCGAGCCAAACGGCCTGGAAGGCATGATGAATCCGGCGGCCTGGGAAAAGTACACCCGGCTCTACATGCTCCAGCCTTACGACCCGGACAAGATTCCGGTGGTCTTCGTCCATGGGCTGATGTCCGCGCCGACCACCTGGGCTCCGATGTTCAACGGGCTGATGGGCGATCCCGAGCTGCGCGCCCGCTACCAGTTCTGGTATTTCCGCTATCCGACCGGCAATCCCATGCTCTTTTCCGCCGCCGCCCTGCGCGCCTCCCTGGAGGAAGTGCGCCATGCCTTTGATCCCGGCGGCCAAAACCCCAATTTCAACGCCATGGTGGTGGTGGGGCACAGCATGGGCGGCCTGCTCACCAAAACCCTGGTCCTGGACAGCGGCGACGCCCTATGGGCCAATGTTTCCAAGAAAAAGCTCGAGGACCTGCCGCTGTCCCCGGATGACCGCACGGTGCTGCGCGACGCCCTGTATTTCACCCACCGGCCCTATGTGTCGCGGGTGGTCTTCATTTCCACCCCCCATCGGGGATCGGAGCTGGCCCTCGGGGTCATCGCCAACATCGGCCGGGCGCTGATCAGCCTGCCGCTGACCGTGCTCAAGCCGCTTGGCGCCGTCACCGCCGCCCTGGTCCGAAGCGCCCACGCCGGCGGCAATTCCGCTATTGGGAGCGGGCGCCTGCCCACGGGCATCGACAGCCTCTCGCCCAAAAATCCCAGCCTCAAGACCCTGGCCGAACTGCCGATGACCGTTCCCTACCACTCGATCATCGGCGACGAGAAGAAAGCCGACACCCCGGGCGGCACCGACGGCGTCGTGCCCTACTGGAGTTCGCATCTGGACGGGGCGGTGTCGGAGAAAATCGTCCACTCCGGCCACAGCGCCCAGGACCATCCCCTGGCCATCCGCGAGGTGCGGCGCATCCTGCTTGAGCACCTCGCCGCCCACCCCGCCCACTGAATTGCGCCGGCGGCCGGGCGCTTTTGGCCCGGCCCGCACACTCTGCCCTTGCTCCCGGAGCGCTTGCCGCCTATACCTTGCGCGTCACGAAATCGTCGCCTGATTGTCACGATTTCGCGTTCCAGGGAGGGCGGATGGCCAGGCGTTCCATAACATTGAATTTTCTACTGTGGACCTGGGGATTTTTCCTGCTGGTCTTAAGCGGCGTCTTTGTCTTTGCCACGGGCAAGGCCGAACGGGCCGTGCTGGCCGAGGCCGAAGAACGGGCCCGGCATTCCCTGGATCTGGCCCAATATCTCCTGCGTTCCCATCCGCGTTTTACCGGCGACGCCGATCTGGCCGGCTATGTCGACAGCCTGGGGCCGCACCTGGGCTTTCGCCTGAGCTACATCGTGGGCGGCCGGGTGGTGGCGGATTCCGACGTCGGCGCGTCCGGGGTGGGCGAGATGGAAAACCACGCCGACCGGCCCGAGGTGCGCCAGGCCCAGGCCGGGGGCTTTGGCCAGGACCTGCGTCTAAGCCGCACCCTGGGCCGGGATATGCTCTACGTGGCCCAGGGCTTTGCCGGCACGGACAGCCTTTCCCCGGGCATCGTGCGGCTGGCCTTGCCGGTGTCGTCGCTTCGCGGCGAGATCGGCCGGGTGCGCGAGACGCTTTTGGCCGTCATGCTTCTGGTCTTTGCCGCCGGCGGGGTGGCGGCCTATGTCCTGGCCCGGCGCATGTCCGGGTCCATCCGGGAAATTTCCGACGTGGTGTCGGCCATCGGCGACGGCCACTACGACCGGCGCATCCATATCGTCTCGGCCACGGATTTTGCCCCCCTGGCCGAAGCCATCAACACCCTGGCCACCCGCATCGGCTCCCATGTGGGCGAAATCGAAGAGCGGCGAAAGCGCCAGGAGACCATTTTCGAGGGCATGGCCGAGGGCTTGGCCATCCTCGATGCCGCCGGGCGGATCGTGGCCGCCAACCGGGCCTTTCGCGACATGTTCCCCAAGCTGGCCGAACCGGTTGGCCGGGTTCCCCTGGAAGCCGGGGTGCCGCTTTGCGTGGACCGGGCTTTGGCCGGCAAGGCCGACGAGGCCGGCGCGGTCTGCCCGGTGGGCCGTTTCGAGCTGCCAAGCGGCCGGGTGGTCGATGTTACGGCCGCGTCCACGTTCATGGCCGGGCAGGGCAGCGGCCGCATCGTCACCTTTCACGACGTCACCGAAGCGGCCACCATGGACCGCATTTTCCGCGATTTCGTCATCGACGCCTCCCACAATCTGCGCACCCCCCTGACCAAGGTGCTGGGCTATGGCGAGACCGCCCGGGACCTGCTCGCCGCCGCCCCGGCCGACATCGGTGCGGCGGGTAACGCCCTTTCCGTGGTGGTGGCCTCGGCCGGGGCCATGAAGACCGTTATCGACGATCTGCTCGCCGCCGCCCGGGACCGCTTTGCCGCGGCCAAGGCCAAGGCTCCGGCCACCGATGCCCTGGCGGCCCTTAAGCAGGCCCTGGCCGCCGCCGACCCGGTGCTTCGGGCCAAGGGCGTCACCGCCCGCATTCTCGACGCGCCAGACGGCCCGGTGCCGGTGACGGCTCCCTATGACGTCCTGGTCCAGGCCTTTGGGGCCATTCTGATCCAGACCCCGGACGCGGCCGCCACGGCCATTGCCGTGGCCCGCGACGGGGAGTCCGTGGTGGTGCGGTTTGTGGGGCCGGCCCGGCTGGATGTGACCCTGCCCGGGGCCCAATTGGCAGCGGCCGGGGGCGAGGCCTTTCTCGACGGTGCAACCCGGGTGGTGCGGCTCGTTGCCGCCTAGGCCGGGGCGTTCTCTCGTCTTGTGTTTGTGACTGCGACGGCGGCCCGCATGGTGCGCGGCCTGTCCCGTCATGCTGGGCGGTTCTTCCAACCCTTTGCTCATTTGCGGAGACACGCATGGGTTTCAGCCTCTTTCCCCGATCGGTAAAATTCTACGACCTGTTCAAGGAACAGCACCGCAAGCTGGCCAAGGCCGTGGGCATCCTGGATGAACTGTTCACGACCTTTGACGATGTCGAGGAACGCTGCAAACGCATCAACATCATCGAGTCCGAAGGCAACGCCATCAGCCGGCGCATTGCCAAGGAACTCTCCCTGACGTTCATTACGCCCATCGACCGCGAGGATATCCACCAGATCAACCTTACCCAGGAAGACCTGCTCAATCTCATCAAGGCCATTGCCTCGCGCATCGGGCTTTTCGGCTTCGACCGCATCCGCTATCCGGCCCGGCGCATCGTGGCCAACCTGCGGGCCATGATCGACGAACTCGGGGTGGTGCTTGGCCAGATGAGCGCCAACAAGAAGAGCGAGGAGAGCTTTCACAAGATCGAGAATCTCAAGCACGAGAGCGAGACCCTGGTCATGGTCGGCATCGGCGAACTCTACGACGGCGGCGATGAGACCGCCGACTATGCGGCCATCTTGAACATCGTCAAATGGAAGCACATTTTCGATCGCATCGAGGCAGCGGTGGAGCGGGCCGAGGCCCTGTCGGACATTCTGGAAGGCGTGGTGCTCAAAAATGCCTGACCTGCCCATCCTGCTTATTGTTGTGGTGGGCATTGCCCTGGTCTTCGATTTCACCAACGGAGCCCACGACAGCGCCAACGCCATCGCCACCATCGTCTCCACCAAGGTGCTCTCGCCCCTGACGGCGGTGCTCATGGCCGGGGCGCTCAATCTGCTGGGCGCGTTTCTGGGAGAGTCGGTGGCCCACACCATCGGCAGCGGCATTGTGCAGCCGGAAATGGTGGCCGGCAGCCAGGGGCTGGTGCTGGCGGCGCTGTTGGGGGCGATTTTCTGGAACCTGCTCACCTGGTATCTGGGCATTCCCTCGTCGTCGTCCCACGCCCTGATCGGCGGCCTGATCGGCGCGGCCGTGGCCTACGGCGGCTGGGATGCGCCGCTTTACGGCTCGATCGGGGCCAAGGTCATTGTGCCGCTGCTGCTCTCGCCCCTGGCCGGGTTTCTCTCGGGCTATCTGCTCATGGTGCTCCTGTCCTGGCTGGTGGTCAGAAGCACGCCGGGGCGGGTCAATTTCCTTTTTAAAAAGCTGCAGATCGTTTCTTCCGCCTTTATGGCCACCAGCCATGGCTTAAACGACGCCCAGAAAACCATGGGCATCATCACCCTGGCCCTTTTCACCTTCCACGAGATTCCGGAGATGGCGGTGCCGTTTTGGGTCAAGCTGGCCTGCGCCCTGGCTATGGGCCTGGGCACGGCCTCGGGCGGCTGGAAGATCGTCAAGACCATGGGGCACAAGATTTTCAAGCTCGAACCCATCCACGGTTTTGCCGCCGAGACTGCCGCCGCTGCCGTCATCTGCACGGCTTCGGCCATGGGCGCGCCCATTTCCACCACCCACACCATTTCAACCACGGTCATCGGCGTTGGCGCGTCCAAGCGACTGTCCGCCGTGCGCTGGGGCGTGGCCGGCCGGCTGGTGGTGGCCTGGGTGCTGACCATCCCGGCGGCGGCGCTGGTTTCGGCCCTGTGCTACTGGTTTTTGGCCGTCACGGGACTGGCGGTCTAGCCGGGCCTTCCCGGCCCGAAAAAAGCCGGGGGATTGCTCCCCCGGCCCGGTGCCAAGGCCGGCAGCCCCATTCCGGGCTGCCGGCCTTTGTCGTTGTTGTTCTCGCGCCTGGGCCTTGCGTCTCAGCCTGGCCGGTTCTCTTGCTTGCGCGCACGTCCCCAGTCGCACCGATACGTCCCCCCTTCACCCATTCGGGGGGTCCGGGGGGATCATCCCCCCGGCCGCCGGAGGCATCCCCCTGCCTTCATTTTTCCCTTCCCCTACGCCGCTGTCGCGGCGGCGCGTTCGTCGGCGGTCATGGCGGCGAGCCGTTTGATCTCGGCGGCGTCGAGGCCAAGGCCGGCGGCCATGCGTTCGCCGAAGCTGGTGTCGGCCTTCATGAACAGGGCGCACTGGCGCTTTTGAATGCGGGGCAGGGCGGCTGCAAGGTGGCCGAGGATATTGCCGATGAGATGCTCGCGGTCCATATCGTTCATGGCCTTGCGGTAGAGTTCGCCGGGCTGGATGAAGTCGTCGTTGGGGTGGGTGTAGGCGAACCGGCCGGCCTCGCCGTCCAGGGGGGCATGGGGTTCGAGCACCGTGGGATCGGGAGCGGGCGCGCCGAAGCTGTTGGGCCAGTAGTTGGGTCCGGCTCCGCCGCCGTCGTCGGTGCGCATGGCTCCGTCGCGCTGGTAGTTGGCCACGTCCGCGAGCTTGGGGGCGTTGATCGGGATGAGCTGGTAGTTGGGTCCCAGGCGGTGCAGGTGGGTGTCGTGGTAGGAGAACAGCCGGCCCTGGAGCATCTTGTCCGGGGAGGCGGCGATGCCGGGCACGAAGTTGCTCGGATTAAAGGCGGCCTGCTCCACCTCGGCGAAGTAGTTCAGCGGGTTGCGGTCGAGGGTCATCTTGCCGATGACCATGGGCGGCACGTCGCCATGGGGCCAGACCTTGGTGACGTCGAAGATGTCGTAGCGGTAGTCCTTGGCCTGCTCCGGGGTCATGATCTGCATTTCCAGGGTCCAGGACGGCGGATTGCCTGAGGCGATGGCTGTAAACAGGTCGCGGGTGGCATGGTCGGGGTCGCTGCTGGCCAGGGCGTCGGACTCTTGGCGGGTGAGATTTTTGATCTTCTGGTCGGTTTTGAAATGGTACTTGACCCAGAAGTATTCGCCGGCGGCGTTGTACCACTTGTAGGTGTGGCTGCTAAAGCCGTTCATGTTCCGGTAGCTGGCCGGGGTGCCCCGGTCGGAGAAAAGAATCAGCACCTGATGCAGCGATTCCGGGGTGAGCGACAGGAAGTCCCAGAACATGTCGGGGTCTTTGAGGTTGGTCTGGGGGTTGCGCTTCTGGGTGTGGATGAAATCGGGAAATTTGAGCGGATCGCGGATGAAAAAGACCGGCGTGTTGTTGCCGACGAGGTCGTAGTTGCCTTCTTCGGTGTAGAATTTGAGGGCAAAGCCCCGGGGGTCGCGGGCCGAGTCGGCCGAGCCGCGTTCGCCGCCAACGGTGGAGAAGCGGGCGAACATTTCGGTGCGCTTGCCGATTTTGGAGAGGAAGGCGGCCCGGGTATAGCGGGTCACGTCGGCGGTGACCTCAAAATAGCCGTGCGCGCCGGCCCCCTTGGCGTGGACCACCCGCTCGGGAATCCGTTCCCGGTCGAAATGGGACATTTTTTCCAGCAGGTGCACGTCCTGCATGAGCGCCGGGCCGCGTGGACCGGCCGTTACGGTATTGAGATCGTTGCCGATGGGCGCGCCAAAGCCGGTGGTCATTGTTTTCTTGTCAGACATGCTCACGTCTCCTGTTCCGGGGCCTGCCCACGGCGGGTGGTCAGGTCGTTATGGATAGTGATTCTCTTAAAGGAGTTCCCGGGACATGGCAACGTCGCTTCGGAAAAAAAGCCCCCGTCCGTCGGACAGGGGCTGTAATGCATCGATATTATTTGATTTATTTCTTTTCTGAAGGATCCGGAGGGCTTGCCTGATCCGGCTTGTCCCGTTTTATCTGGCACTTCGGGCACAAGCCGAAGAAATCCAGACGGTGGGTCAGGATGCTGTAGCCGGTGGCCCGGGCCAGGGCCTTTGCCATGGCTTCGACGCCGGGCAGTTCGGGATCGGCCACTGCGCCGCAACCCTGGCAGATGAGGTGGGGATGCGGCTCCGGCCGGGCCGCATCGTAGCGGTTGTCGCGGTCGCTGAATTGCAGTTCCAGGACCTCGCCGCAGGCCTTGAGCGCCGCGATGGTCTTGTAGACCGTGGCCAGGCTCAGGTCCGGGATGTCGGGCAAAAGCCGGCGGTACACGGTCTCGACCGTGGGATGGTCCGGGCTCTCGGCCAGGACGCGCAGGATGGCCAGCCGCTGGGGAGTGATGCGGTAGCCTCGTTCCCGCAGTCGGGCGGTAATGGCGGCAAGGCGCGGGGTGTCGGGACTGGTCATGGGAAACGCCGCCTCGCGTGGCCTGGGCCCATCCGGCGGACATGCGCCCGGGGGCAGCCGGAAAAAGCGGTTGTCGTTCATAAAACGGCCGTTGCCGGCCCGGCCGGCCTAGCGCGCCAGCATGGCCCGCAAGAGATCGGCGCAGCCTTCGGCGTTGTGGCTGGCCCGGTAGACATACTCCACAAACCGGATGATCTGGTACACCCGGGAAAAATCCAGGCCCGAGCCGTAGGCGGCGCTTATAAGGCCGCGCTTGGCCCGCACCACCTTGAGGTGTTGCAGGCGGATTTCGTGCATCCGCGATTTGACGTCGCCGCGGGCGCTACGGGCACTCAGAACGAAATCAATGGTGTCGGCCAGGGCCGGGCGCAGCATGGCGACCGTGATGCCGGCCTGCTCCACGCTCTCGGACATGGCTTTGGCCAGGGCGGGCGGGATGTCGAAACTGCCAAGCCCGAGCCAGGCCACGGCCTCCTGCACGGCATCCAGGATGTTGTCCTGGCTTCGCGTGTAGTTGAGGAACAGGGTCTTGTCCACGACCATGAGAAACCCGGCCGGCAGGTGGTTGCGGATGCGGCGTTTGATCTTGTCGGCCTCGGCTTCGAGGATGTCGATCTCCCCGGCCAGCACCTTGAATCCCAGGTCCTGGCCGTCGGCCAGACTGCGTTTGAGGGCCTCGTCGAGCAGGGCCATGCCCCGGCCGATGGGCTGGTAGTGGTCAAGCAGGCCCGGCAGGTAGTCCTGGCGACGCGGGCCGAGAAAGCGCAGGGCGGGGCAGAGCATGAGGCGGTCTCCTTGGCGTGGATGCGGTCGTGCGGCAATCGAGGCCAAGGGATGCGGCAAAGGGGGTGGGGCTGTCAATGTCCCGTCCCTGTTTGCCGGTTATTTTCAGGTCGATTCCTCCTGGACTGCCCCCAGGCGACGGCATTCGCCGTCCTGTTCGGTTTTGAGGCATTCGATAAGCTGGCCGAGTTCGCCGGTGCGCATGGCCAGAACCGAGACCGCCTCGGCGGCGGTGCTCATGTCGGTCATGGTGCTGGTTGACACCGTGCTGATGCTGCCGAGATTCTGGCTGATGCCGCGTCCGAGTTCGGCCAGGATTGCAGCGTTTTGGGCCATGGTTTCAACTTGTCCCGTTGTGCGCGAGACAATGGCCACGATGGCCGCCAGGCTCTCTCCGGAGGTGTCGGCCAGGGCGGTGCAGGACGCGATGGCCGAGCCGGCGTCCCTGGCCGCCCCCACGCTGCGGTGGATTCCCTGCTGGATGGCGGTGACCGCCCGGGTTACGTCGTTGGTGGCGTTCATGGTTTTTTCGGCGAGCTTGCGCACTTCGTCGGCGACCACGGCAAATCCGCGTCCGGCCTCGCCGGCCCGGGCCGCCTCGATGGCGGCATTCAGGGCCAGCAGATTGGTCTGGTCGGCAATATCGGAGATGACGGTGATGATGGCCCCGATCTCGCGGGCCTCGCTGCCCAGGGTGTCCATACCCTGGCCCAGCTCCCGGGCCAGGATATTGACCCGGGCGATGGCCGTGCCCACGTCCCGGACCGCATGATCGCCTTCCCTGGCCCGCTCAAGGGCGGCGGCGGCATCCCGGGCCACCTCCTGGCCCTGTTCGCACATTTCCCGGGCCTTGGCGTCCATGGCCGTCATGGAACTGGTGGAGGAGGTGAGTTTGCCGGTCTGAAACTGCGCCCCGCGCGAGGCCTTGGTGACAAGCCCGGACAGTTCGCTGGCAGCCTCGGCCACGGACCGGGCCACCTTGTCGGATTCCTCGGCCAGGGCAATCAGGCTGCGTTGCTGCCGGTCGATTGCTTCCTGTTGCATTCGTTCGGTGGTCAGGTCGGCGTAAAAGCCGAACAGCCCCAGAGGGGAACCGTCAAAATCGGCAATGGGGGTGGCCGAGACGCGGATGGTTTTGACCGTGCCGGAAGGCAGGGGCACGTCGAGGTCGCCGTGAAAGGCCTGCCGGGTGCGGGCGGCTTTCTCCGTGGCCGTTTCATGGTTGGCGTCGCCGTAGATGAAATGGCCCGGGGTCTGCCCGACATAGCTTTCGCCGGCTTCTGTTTTTTCCAGTAAGGCGAGCATCAGGGAGTTGGTGTGGGTGATGTTGCCTTTGGCGTCGAGGATGACATAGGGGGCGGTGTCGGCGATGGCGGCCAGGACACCGTCGGCGAAGCGGATTTTGCTGCGCAGGCTGGCCACCATGCTTTCCAGGGCGCACTGGAGCCGGCCCAATTCGCCTGAGGCTGTGCCGGCGCATACAGCCTGGAAGGAGCCGCCGGCAATGCGCTGGGCAAAATCAATGCACCGGGCCAGGGGCGATAGCACGGTTCGCCGTAAAATCAGATGCACCAGCCCGCCAAGGCCCAGCGCAACGAGCAACAGCGCCCCCTCGAGCCAGATGAGGAATTCAGCCCGATCTTCGGACTGGCGCTGAAAAAGCGACACCGCCTTGTCCATCATCGTGTTGATCGCCTCGCTCTCAGGCAGCAGCCGGGCCACATCAGCTCCCGGGGCATTGGCTGCCGCGTCCCTGACCAGTTTCCGGTACTCCTCCCACAAGGTGGCCACCTGCCCCAACTGGGCCGACTCCGCAGTGCCGGGCCGGGGCAACACGGCCGAGGCCCCGGACGGGTCCAGGCTGAGCGGGGCCGGCCCACCCAGGCGCAGGGCCGTCAGGCTGGCGTCAAAAACCGCCATGGTTTTTTCCAGCTTGCCGGCGACGGCCGGGTCCTTTGCGCCTGCGGTTGCCGCCGCCCGGACCAGCAGCGCCTCCTTGGCCATTTTCTGGGTGAGCATCCGCTGGCGGCCGGCGATATTGACCACCAGGGCATCGCCGCGCTGGTTGCCGGCGACGATACAGGTTGTGGCAAACATGGCCGCCGCCAGACAGACCAGGGCCAGGGTGGGCAGAAGCACTCTGACTTGAAGCGACATAGCATCCTCCATGAAACGTCTGTGCCGGCATTGGGGAATGGGTCGTCATAGCACGGTTTGTTTCCAAAACGGAAGATGCATAAAATACGGTCTTGAAAATAAATTGATGCACATTCGTATGAGTGCGCTTGATATTGATGCAAATGAATTTGTTTCATAACAAAATAATTTTGCCGCAAAAATGTGGTCAGGCCAAAGCCTCCGGCACGCGGCCGGGTATGCGTCCGAGGCGTTGCGGCGCGGGCGATGGTTGCTGTGGAATCGAGATTCATGTTGCGCTAACGCCTGTTGTTTATTACTCATACAAGATACTGCGAATTGTTTTGAGGAGAACCGTCATGGGCCCAATGCTGCTCCGTCCGGTACTGAAGTATGGCGTTTTAGCCCTGTTCCCCATTGTCCTGTCCCTGGCCGGTTGCAGCGGTCAGGATGCAGAGAAAAAGCCGGCCGCCAAGGCGGCTGAACCCGCCGCCGTCATGGTGCAGGCCAGGGTCCCGGTGGTGTCCGACGTGCCGGTGTACGGCGAATATGTGGGACGTCTGGCGGCCAAGGAAAATGTGGAGATCCGGGCCCGGTTGGAAGGCTATCTCAAGGAACGCAACTTCACCGAAGGGTCCATCGTCAAGAAAGGCGATCTGCTCTTTGTCATCGAGCCGCGCCAGTATCAGGAGAATCTGCAAAAGGCCAAAGCCGAACTGGAACGACAGAACGCTCTTTTCGCCAAGGCCAAAGTCGATCTCACCCGGTTTGAACAGCTCTACAAGCAGCAGGCGGTCAGCCGCGATGAATATGACACGCGCCTGACCAACCAGCGTGAACTGGCGGCCAACGTCGATCATGCCAAGGCCGCCGTGGACGCCGCCGAACGCGATCTCGGCTATACCCGCATCATCGCCCCCATCACCGGGCGTATCGGCAAGACCTACGTCAATGTCGGCAATCTCGTCGGCAAGGGCGACAACACGCTGCTCGCCGAAATCTCCTCCACCGATCCCATGTACGCCGATTTTTCCATCAGCGAACGGGATTATCTGGAGTTTTCCAAGGCCAGACACGCCAATGGCGACAAGGATCGGGAATTTCCCCTGACGCTCCTTTTGGCCGACGACTCCGTCTATCCCTACCAGGGGGAGGCCGACATGGCCGACCGGGCCCTTGACGCCAAGACCGGCACCCTGGCCGTGCGCGGCATTTTCCCCAATCCGCAGGGGATGCTCAAACCCGGCCAGTTCGCCAAGGTCCGGGCTTTGCTCGAGCACCGCAAAGGGGCCATGCTCGTGCCCCAGCGGGCCATCGTGGATGTCCAGGGAGCCAAGTCGGTGTACGTGGTCGCAGCCGACGGCAAGATCGAGGCCCGGACCGTGACCCTGGGCGGCAGCAAGGACGGCTCCTTCGTCATCGACTCGGGCCTGACACCCACGGACATGGTGGTGGTGGAAGGCATTTCCAAGATTCGTCCGGGCGCGCTGGTCAAGGTCGTGTCCGCTCCTGACGCTCCGGCCGCTCCGGCCGCCCAGGCTGCAACGCCGACCACGCCCGCCGCTGCGCCGGCCAAACCCTAGGGGCCGGCCATGGTCAATTTCTTCATCGACCGGCCGGTTTTCGCTTCGGTCCTGTCCATCATCATCACCCTGGTCGGGGCCATCTGCATCCTGACCCTGCCCATTGCCCAGTATCCGCAGATCGTGCCGCCGACCGTCCAGGTGTCGGCCACCTACGACGGAGCCAGCGCCCAGGTGGTGGAAGAGTCCGTGGCCACGCCCATCGAACAGGAAGTCAACGGCGCCCAGGACATGCTCTACATGAACTCGGTGAGTTCCAATGACGGGCGCATGGTCCTAAACGTCACCTTCGACATCTCCCGCGACCTCGATCTGGCCACCGTTGACGTGCAAAACCGCGTGGCCCTGGCCAATTCGCGCCTGCCCTCGGAAGTCACCCGGCGCGGCATATCGGTTAAAAAGCAGTCCCCGGACATGCTGCTGGTCATCAACTTAAGCTCCCCGGATGCCAGCCGCGATACGCTGTTTCTCAACAACTACGCCAAGATCAACATCACCGACGCCCTGGCCCGGGTGCCTGGCGTGGGCAACGTGGCCGTTTTCGGCGAGCGCGACTACGGCATGCGCGTGTGGCTCGATCCGGACAAGCTGGCCCGCCTGGGCCTGACCTCCTCCGACGTGGCCCAGGCCATCCGCGACCAGAACGTCCAGGCTCCGGCCGGCCAGATCGGCATGCCGCCGGCTCCGCCGGGCCAGGAGTTCCAGTTGACGGTGCAGGTCAAGGGCCGGCTGACCGATCCCGAGGAATTTGCCGACATCATCGTGCGCACCGGCAGGGCCGCCGAGATCGTGCGCATCCGCGACGTGGGCCGGGTGGAACTGGGCAGCCAGAGCTACAACGCCTTCACGCGCCTCAATCAAAGCCCCACCTGCACCATCCAGGTCTTCCAGCTTCCCGGAGCCAACGCCCTGGACGTGGTAGCCCAAATCCGGGCCATTATGGCCGAGCAGGCCGGCTATTTCCCCTCCGGGGTCAGCTATACCATTCCCTATGACACCACCAAGTTCGTCACCGCCTCCATCCACGAGGTCATAAAGACGCTCTTTGAGGCCGTGGCCCTGGTGCTCATCGTGGTCTACGTCTTTTTGCAAAATGGCCGGGCCACGCTCATCCCCATGCTCACCGTGCCGGTGTCCCTGGTCGGGGCCTTTGCCTTCATGCAGGCCTTTGGCTTTTCCATCAACACCCTGACGCTTTTCGGTCTGGTGCTGGCCATCGGCATCGTGGTCGACGACGCCATCGTCGTGGTCGAAGCGGTGCAGCACAAGATCGACCACGACAAGATGCACCCGCGCGACGCCACCCGGGCGGCCATGGCCGAGGTGGCCGGGCCGGTCATCGCCATCTCGCTGGTGCTCATTTCCGTCTTTGTGCCCGTGGCCTTCATGGGCGGCGTCACCGGCCGGCTGTACCAGCAGTTTGCGCTCACCCTGGCCGTGTCCGTGGCGCTTTCGGCCATCTGCGCACTCACCCTCTCGCCAGCCCTGTGCGCGCTGATCCTGCGGCCGGCCTCCATGCCGCGCGGGCCGCTCGGAGCCTTTTTCCGGGGATTCAACTGGCTTTTTGACGTCACCACCAAGGGCTATGCCTCGGGGGTGCGGGTGGCCATCAAGCGGATGCTCGTTACGGTGGTTTGTCTGGCGGCGGTCGGCGGCGGGGCCTGGCATCTGCTGACCACCCTGCCTACGGGCTTTGTGCCCGACGAGGACCAGGGCTATTTCATCGTCAACATGCTGCTCCCCGAAGGCGCGTCGCTCGAGCGCAACGACGCCGTGGTCAAACGGATCGAGCAGCGCATGGCGGCCGATCCGGCCGTGGCCGATGTCCTGGCCCTTGGCGGCTACAACCTGCTGACCAGCGCCTACAGCTCGTACAGCAGCGCCATGTTCGTGATCTTAAAGCCCTGGGACCAGCGCAAAACCCCGGAGCTGTCCCTGGATGCCGCCATGGGCCGGGCCAGGGCGTCGTTTGCCGATGTCCAGGAAGCCATCGTCATGGCCTTCAATCCCTCGCCCATCCCGGGCCTGGGGACCACCGGCGGCTTCCAGTTCGAACTCCAGGACCGCACCGGCGGCCCGGTGGACGCCCTTGCCCGCACGGCCTACGATTTCATGGCCGAAGCGAGGCAAGAGCCGTCCATTACCGGGCTTTTCACCGACTTCAGCGTGGACGTGCCCCAGCTCTTTTACAATCTGAATCGGGACAAGGTGCAGACCATGTCCATCCCGCCAAGCACGGTCTTTGAAGCTTTGCAGACCTATCTTGGCGGGCTCTACGTCAACGATTTTAACAAATTCGGCCGCACCTACCGGGTCATGCTGCAAGCCGAGCCGCGTTTCCGCGGCAGCCCGGCCGACATCGAACGGTTCTACGTGCGCTCCGGCGGCGGCGAGATGGTCCCCCTCAGTACCCTTGGCATCACCAAGGACATTCGCGGGCCGGAATACATCCGCCGCTTCAATCTGTTCCGCACGGTGGAAATTTCCGGCGGCACGCCCGAAGGCTTTTCCTCGGGCCAGTCGATCGCGGCCATGGCCAATCTGGCCAAGACCGCCTTGCCCCAGGGCTACGGCTATGCCTGGACCGGCATCGCCTTCCAGGAAGCCACCTCCGGCGGCCAGTCGGTGTTCATCTTCGGCCTGGCCCTGCTCATGGTCTTTCTCGTCCTGGCCGCCCAGTACGAATCCTGGGCCGTGCCCTTTGCCGTCATCCTGGCCGTGCCGCTGGCCGTCTTCGGAGCCATGGCCGGCCAGATGCTGCGGGGCCTGGAAAACAACGTCTACGCCCAGATCGGTCTGGTCATGCTGATCGGCCTTGCCGCCAAAAACGCCATCCTGATCGTGGAATTCGCCAAGGCCCGGCGCGAGGCCGGCGATACCCCGGCCGAGGCCGCGGTGACGGCCTCTATCCTGCGCTTCCGGCCGATCCTCATGACCTCGTTCGCCTTCATCCTCGGCGTCGTGCCGATGCTCACCGCCACCGGAGCCGGCGCGGCCAGCCGCCATGCCCTGGGCACGGCCGTCTTTGGCGGCATGATCGCGGCCACGGTGCTTGGCGTCTACTTCGTCCCGGCCCTCTACTGCGGCATCCAGCGCCTGGTCGAGCGCGGCGACCGTGGAGTGCGTAAAGTGGAGTGAGTAGAGAAAGAGTGCCTCCGGCGGCCAAAGGGCTGAGCCCTTTGGAATCCCACTGGGGGGAAGTTTGATTTGACCAGGTGCGGTGCCAAGTCGAGACGCGTAATTGCTTTTTGAGCTTGACGGGAACCACCGTTGCTTCGGGGGCCTGAGGCCCCCGGACCCCCCAAATGGGTAAAGGGGGGACGGCGCCGCTACGGCGGTGGAAGGGAGCGTGTTCCACGCTCGTCGGCTAAAAACTTTTCCCTTTGCAGGGGTCCGGGGGGATCATCCCCCCGGCCGCCGGAGGCATCTTCGCCGG
>NZ_MLBG01000078.1 GCF_001936595.1 Desulfovibrio sp. DV | reverse complement strand
CGCTGCGCCTGTCCGCTGGCACCGGCACGTCGGTCAGGCCCCCGGTTGGCGCAGCCACCAGCATCCGGGGCTTGTCGGCCACGGTCACCGAGGTCGCCTCCAGATTTTTGCGGTTGAGCAGGTAGGCGTCCGGGGTGATGACCCCGTCAACGGCATAGGGGCCAAGGCCCCAGACGGCGTTTATAAGCACGTCCGGGCGGCTTGGGGCCTCGGGCAGACGGGTGTACAGGACGCCGGCCGCCTGGGACGGGACCAGGGCCAGACAGGCGGCGGCCATGGCCACGTCGTCGTCGGGGATGCCCTTGAGCAGCCGATAGGACATGGCCCGGGGGGTAAAAAGACTGGCGATGACGAACTTGTACGACGAGGCCAGCCGGTCCGGGGCAACATTGAGCATGGTGAGGTACTGGCCGGCAAAGGACAGTTCGCCGTCCTCGCCGATGGCGCTCGAGCGCACGGCCAACCGCATTCCCGGCCCAAGCCGGGCTTCCAGGCGGTCGGCGGCGGCGGCGATGTCCCGGGCCACGGCCTCGGGCAGAGGGGCGCGCAGGATGGCGGCCTGGATGTCCTCGGCCGCAGCGGCCATGGAGGCCGGATCGTCCGGGGTGATGCCCAGGCGGATGCTGGCGATGGTTTCAAACAGTCCGGCTTCCTCGAAAAAGGCCCGAAAGGCCGCCGTGGTCACGGAAAATCCGGGCGGCACAGGCAGCCCGGTCCGGTTGGCGATCTCGCCGAGATTGGCGCATTTGCCGCCCACCTGATCGACCATTTCGCCGGTGATCTCGGCCAGATCGAGCACCAGTTTGCCGCGCAGCGGATTGACCCGGCCCTCAAGGATGGTCTTGATCTCGCCGGAAAGGCGTTCGACCAAGGCCAACAGCACGGGCTGGGGCCGCCCCGAAAGCCCCTCGAAGCTCTTGATCATGCGGATGGCGTGGAAGATGGCCCGGCTGGTGCGCGACCGGATAAAGGCCATGCCGAAGACCTCGCGGCCGGTGAGCATGGCCTCGATTTCCGAGCAGATCTTGAGCAGTTCGGTGTTGGATTCGAGCAGCGACTGGAACCGGTTGTATTTTTCCCGAAACACTGCCGCCGTCTGGTCGCGGTTGGCCGGTGTCTTGGGCCGGGTGAAGCTGGCAGCGAGGCTTCGCAGCCCCGAGAGGACCGTGCCCATGGGCGTACTCCGGACGCGGCAGGCAGCGGTGCCCGTCGCCGGTTATGGCGCTTTCCCTTTTGCGCCCGGTGGACTTCCCCGTTATGCTCGCCCGACCGGCCCTCACGGGCGGAACAGGGAGGCAATCATGGGAGCGAATCTGGCCATTGTCACACTCGTCGTCGTCTTTTCCATCGTCATCGGCCTGTACATCGGCGGCAAACTGCGCCGCAAGCGCTAGGGCCTGTTCACCAAAAGACCGTTTTGGTGTTGCGGGAACAGGCAGGAAGGAATGCCTCCGGCGGCCAAAGGGCAGTGCCCTTTGGAAACCCTCCTGGGGTTAGTCTGGTTCGACCGTATACGCTGCCAAGGCGACGGGCGGAAGTTGAGCAAGAAAAGGCGGGAACAGGCCGTGACCGCTGGTGTTTGAGCTTGACGGAGACCACCGTTGCTCCGCCGGCCAAAGGGCAGTGCCCTTTGGAAACCCACAAGAATTTTGGATTGTGGTGCATGCAGGCACGGTCTGATCTCCGGTACAACCTGAATACTGGGTTGCGGCCGTAACAAGAGCCAACACATGGGCCAAGCGCCGGGCTAGCGAAACGCGGTTCCGGGGGAGGCTTCGCTCCGCTTGTCCGGGACCGCAGCCGCCGGATCAAACCCCAGGGCCAGGGCCAGACGCCTGAGGATGCCGATGGCCCGGGCAAATTCGTAGCGCTCCACGGCATCGGCCAGTTCGGCCACTTCCGGCGGTGCTTCCTGCCCCACGAAAGCCTCGCGCACCACGGCCATATCTTCATCGGCCCGGATGCTGCCCTCGGCCAGATGCCCGGCCATGCAGCGCAGAAGCGGCAACATGCCCGCCCCGGCTTTTCCGGTCGGACGCGGACAGGCCGACTGGCGGGCCTTGTCCTCCCGGCTGCCCATCACGGCTGAAAGCTCCTCCAGCAATTCCCCCTGCTCAAACACCTTGTGCAGACAGGCGTCCATGCCGGCGTCCAGGCAGCGCTGCCGCTCGGCATCGGCGTCATGCGAGGTCAGGGCCACGATGGGGACGCCCGGCGGACACGGCGGGGCCACACTGGCCGAGAGCAGCCGGCGAATGGTGCGGGCGGCTGTCGGACCGTCCATCTCGGGCATCTCGATGTCCATGATGATGAGATCAAAGGGCCGCCCGCTGTTTTTTTCCCCGAAAAGCGCCCGGCAGGCTTCCTTGCCGTTGTTGGCCGTGACCACCTCGTGGCCGGCGCTGCGAATGATCTGGGCAAAAATGGCCCGGTTGAGCTTGGCATCGTCCACCAGGAGCACCCGCCAGCAGCCGGAGGTGGTGCAGGCCGGCTCAGGGGCGCTTGGCGGGGTCAGGGCCGCGGCGCTGGCCACAGCCGCAGCCAGGGCCGCGGCAAAGGCTTCCAGGGCCGTGGCGTCGGGATATTTGCCGGCGGACAGGACCACTTCGATGGCCCGGGCGGCCCCGGCCAGGGAAGCGGCAGCCAGATTGCCGGCCACGCCCTTGACGGTATGGACCAGCCGCCGGGCCGACTCGCTGTCGCCACCGGCCACAAGCCGGGCCAGGGTGTTGGCGCAGTCGGCATAGTCCCGGGCGAATTCCGCGGCCACGCTGGCCAGCAGGCGGTCATTGCCGCCAAGGCGCTTGAGCGCGGTGGCAACGTCGATGCCCGCAGCCGCCGGTTCCGGGGAGGCGGCAGCCGCCTGGGCCGTATCCGCCGGCAGGGTCAGGGAGCGCCCGGCAGCCCTGGCCGCAGCTGCGGACAGGCGGGTCCGGGCCGCGGCCGCCGCCGGAGCGATCCACTGGCCAAGTGCGGCCAGCAGGCGGTCCACCTCAAGAGGCTTGGTCAGATAGTCGTTCATGCCCGCTTCCAGGCAGCGGTCGCGGTCTTCGTCCAGGGCATGGGCGGTCAGGGCCACGATGGGCAGGTCGACCGCGCCGGCCAGGGCGCGGATGGCCCGGGTGGCGGCCAGCCCGTCCATCACCGGCATCTGCACGTCCATGAGCACGATGTCGTAAAAGGCCGCGCCCACCATCTCCACGGCCTCGCGGCCGTTTTGGGCCACATCCACCGCCGCGCCCAGGCGCTCCAGGGTCTCGCGGGCCACCTGCTGGTTGATGGCGTTGTCCTCGACCAGGAGCACCAGGGTCCCGGACAGAGGGCGTTCGGCCAGACAGGCGTCGGCATCGCCGGCCAGGGCCCGGGTCCGGGGCGCACCCGGCGGGGCCGGGGCGGTCGCCGGCGCGGCCGGCAGGATGCAGGTGGGATGGTCGGCGGCGTCTTCGGCAAAACTGACGGCAAACCGGAACCGCGTTCCCTGGCCCGGCCAACTTTCGACGGACAGGGTTCCCCCCAAAAGGGCCACCCCCCGGCTGGCCAGGGCCAGACCGAGGCCCGTGCCGCCGTAGGGGCGCGACAGGGAACCATCGCCCTGGGTGAAGGAGTCGAGCATGGCCGGGATGGACGCCTCCTCCATGCCGATGCCGCTGTCGACCACGCAAAAGGCCACCGTGGCCGTGCCGCCGGTGCAGGCGACCAACTCCGCCTCCAGGCGCACCGCGCCCCGTTCGGTAAATTTCACGGCATTGCCGGCCAGATGGCCCAGAATGCCCTCAAGCCGGCCGCTGTCGCCCACCAGCCGCACCGGGATGGCCGGATCGAGGTGAACCGTCAGGGGCAGGCCCTTGTCCCGGGCGTCGGGTGAAAGCCGGTCGGCCACCCGGGCCAGGGAGGCGGCCAAATCAAACGGCGCAACCATAAGATCGGCCTGCCCTTTTTCCAGGCGGGAAAAATCGGTGATGTCGTCGACGACTCCGAGCAGACCTCGCGCCGAGGCCATGATCTTGGTAAAATAATCCGAAACCTTGGGATTGACGATAAGCGGCTGGGCCAGATTGGCCAGTCCGATGATGGCTGACAGCGGGGTGCGCATCTCATGGGTCATGCGGGCCATGAAATCGGCCTTGGCCTGGCTGCCGGCCTGGGCGTCGGTACGCAGGCGTTCGATAACGCTGCCGGCCTCGGCCAACGCCTGACGCAACCGGTCGCGTTCGGCCGAAACAGCACCCAATTCGGCCTGCAAGGCCTCGGCTCGATCCAGCTCCATGCACTCTCCGGCGCTTAAAAACCAGGGTCGGGCCGCCGGGATGCGGCTTGTGCCCGGATACCCTGTAAATCTCGCGTGTTTGCGCCCTGGCGTCAAGACTGCTCCCGGGCATTGGACAACCAACCGTCCAGCCGCTACACCAAAAAAAATCGGAGGCCCCATGCCCCTTCCCCTGCCCACCCTGGTCGCCTTTGCCGTCACCGCCGTCGCCGTCGTCGCCGGCGCGGCCGTGGATGTCCGCCAAAAGCGCATCCCCAACCTGATCACCTTTCCGGCCATGCTGGCGCTCATCATCATCCATGGCGTCTTCTCGGGACTGCCCGGCCTGACCGAGGCCCTGCTTGGACTGGTCGGCGGGTTCATCATTTTTCTCATCCCGCATCTGTTCCGGGTGCTCGGCGCCGGCGACGTCAAACTCATGGCCGCTGTCGGGGCCGGCCTTGGCCCCTCGGCCCTGCTCACGGTATTCCTTTTCACCAGCGTGGCCGGCGGGGTGCAGTCCCTGGCCTGGCTGGCCGCCAAACGCCTGTCGCGCACCGGCCGGGAGCCGGGCTATCGGATTTGCTACGGTCCGGCCATGGCCGCCGGAACCCTGGCCGCCATGGCCCTGCCTTTGTTCGGCCAGCCCTATCTTTCGCTGGCCCTGCCCCATTTTTAGCGCCGGGGATTGTCCGCGCCCCGCGTTTGCCATAGATACAGGCAGTGAAGGTTCCCACGTTTTCCGTGCCGGAGGCCCGTGCCAATGTCCCACGCCCCATGCTCCGTCCGCCGCCGCGCCCTGGCCGCCTCTCTCTACGGGCTGGCCCTTTTGGCTGCGCTGTGGCTGGTGGCCGCCAGTTGCGCCACGCCGGAGCTGGGTTCGCGGCTCTACGACCGGGGTGAGCGGCAAGCCGCCCTGCCGCTCCTTGAAGCCGCCGCCGCCCGGGGCTCGGTGCCGTCCTCCTACCGCCTGGGCCTGCTGCTGGCCGCCGGCGAAAACACCCCCCGGGACCTGCCTCGGGCGCTGGCGCTTTATACCTTTGCTGCCGGAAAGAACTTTATCCCGGCCATGGTCGTGGCCGGCGACCTGGCCCGAAGCCTCACCGGCGACGACGAGGCCGCCGCCGCGCTCTACGCCAAGGCGGCCGGACGGGGCGATATTTCGGCCATGGCCCGCCTGGGCATCATGCGGGCCTCCGGAGCCGGCGGCCCGGTCGACATCGACGCGGCCCTGGCCCTGCTTGGCCAGGCAGCCAAGGCCGGCAACGCCCAGGCGGCAACGGCCCTGGGCCAGACCCTGCTTTCGCTTGGCGCGGCCGGCGATCCCCGGGGCGGCACCCCGGCCGAGGCCGCTGTCTGGTTCGAGGCGGCCGGCCAGGCCGGGGACGCCGAGGCGCTCACCCGCTTGGCCGAGCTTGTGGCCGAGGGCCGGGGCCGTCCGGCCGATCCGGCCCGGGCGGCCGGCCTTCGCCGCCGCGCCGCCGAGGCCGGCCATGCCCCGGCTGCCTATGATCTGGGCCTGATGTATCTGACCGGCCAGGGGGTCACGGCCTATCCCCTGGAGGCGGCCCGGCTGTTTGAGCGGGCGGCCGAGGCCGGCCATGTGGCGGCCATGCTGCAACTGGGGGACATGTATTTCGCGGGCCTGGGCGTCTTTCGCGACCAGGCCAGGGCCCTTGCCCTCTATGACGCCGCGGCCCAGGCCGACGACCGGGCGGCCGGGGCGGCCTGCCGGCTTTTTGCCGCCGGACCGGAAGACCGCCGCGACGCCCAGCGCGCCGGGCGCTTTTGCGCCAAGGCGGCCCCAGGCCGGCGATGCCGAGTCGGCCATGCTCCTTGGCCTTGGCATGGTGCGCGGCCGGATTCCCGGCGACACGGCCCAGGGGGCCGCCCTGCTCTCCCGGGCGGCCTGGGCCGGCAACCCCCAGGCCATGTACGCCATGGCCCTGCTCCATCTGTCCGGCCAGGGGGTGTCCGGCAATCCGGCCGAGGCCTTTCGCTGGTGCGCCAAGGCGGCCGAGGCCGGGCTGCCGGAAGCCAAGGCCCTGCTCGCCGCCTTGTCGGAAGAGGAATTTCCGAGCGCCGCCAATCTGGCCAAGGCCATCGACTTCTACCGCGAGGCGGCCACCGCCGGCGATGCCGAAGCCGGCTTCGCCCTGGGGTCGCTCTTGTCCAAGGGGCTGGCCGGGCCGCCGGATTTCGCCGAAGCGCGCAAATGGTACGAGCAGGCGGCCCTGGCCGGCGATGCCCGGGCCCAGTTCAACCTGGGCCTCATGTACCTGACGGGCAAGGGCGGCACGGTCAACGACGCCGAGGCCCTGCGCTGGATGCTGGAAGCAGCCAAACGCGGCGACGCCCACGCCCGCAGCAACGCGGCCACCATGACCCTGACCGGCCGGGGCACGTCGTCCGATCCCCGGGAGGCCTTTCGCTGGTATCGGCTGGCGGCAGGCCAGGGCTATGCCCAGGCCCAGGCCATGCTGGCGGGATTTTACTATGAGGGGCGGGTGGTGCCGCGCGATTTCGAGAGCGCGCTTTTCTGGCTGTCCCTGGCCAGCCGCACGCCCGGCAACGACGCCCTGCTACTGCGGGCGGGCCGGGCCAGGGCGGTGCTGGAAAAACGGCTCACCCCGGACCAGTTGGAACGGGTGGCCGGGCGGCTGGCCGCCTACAAGCCGGCGGGTTTTGATCCTGAAGCGGAAAAACTCGTGGTGGAGGCCATCAAATTCCTGCCGCCAAGCGCCCGCGGTCCGGGCTACCCGACGGCCACGGCCCAGGCCGGCCCGGGCAGCACCCCGCCGCCGACGGTCAGCGCGGCCGACCCCAAGGCGCTTTTTTAACGGCGCATTCCCCAGGCACCGCGCCGCCAACAAGCCCCCTGTCGCACTACGGCTGTGCCTCTACGGCACGGCCACCGCTCCCAAAATCGCCGCCACGACCGCGTCCGGGGTCAGCCCTTCGGCCTGGGCCTCGTAGGTCAGAAGAACGCGATGGCGCAGCACGTCCGGGGCCATGGCCTTGACGTCGTCCGGCGTGGCATAGCCGCGCCCGGACAAAAGGGCCAAGGCCTTGGCCGTACGGGCCAGGGCAATAGCCGCCCGGGGCGATGCGCCGTAGGCCACCTTGCCGGCCAGAGGGGCCAGTCCCGCCCCGCCCGGGTCCCGGGTGGTCCCGACCAGGGCCACGATATAGTCGAGCAGCCGGGCATCGAGATGCACCCGGCCGGCCAGGTCCGCAAGGGCCAGGACCTGCCCGCCGTCGAGCACCACTGCCACCTCCGGTTCCCGGGCCAGACAGGCCCGGCGCACGATCTCCGCCTCCTCGTCCGGGGTCGGATAGGCCACGGCCAGATGGAGCAGAAACCGGTCCACCTGGGCCTCGGGCAAGGGATACGTGCCTTCCTGTTCGATGGGATTTTGCGTGGCCAGCACCATAAACGGCTGCGGCAGGGCAAAGGTCTCGCCGCCAATGGTCACCCGGCCCTCGGCCATGGCCTCAAGCAGGGCGGATTGCACCTTGGATGGGGCACGGTTGATCTCGTCGGCCAGGAGGATATTGGCAAAAACCGGCCCCCGGCGCACGGCAAAGGTCCCGGTGGCCGGCTGGTAGATCTCCGTGCCGCAGATGTCGGCCGGCAGCAGGTCCGGGGTGAACTGCACCCGCCGAAACTCGGCCCGAAGCGCCCGGGCCAGGGTCGAAACAGCCAGGGTCTTGGCCAGTCCCGGCACCCCCTCGATGAGCACATGCCCCCGGCACAAGAGGCCGATCAGCAGACGGTCGGTGAAAACGTCCCGCCCAACCAGCACCTTGGCCATCTCGGCCCGAAGCGCCGCCACCTGGCCGGCCGCTGCCGCCAGTTCCGTTGCATCAATCATAGATGGGTCCCCTCCGGGCTCCGGTATGCCTTGCGCCGAAGCCGGCCGCAAGGGCCGCAGCGCAGGGGAGGGTTATTGGAAGTCCATGACCAGGGGGGCGGTGGAACCCGGCTCGCCAGGGCGGGTCACGGCCACGGGCGGCGGGGCGCAGGCACTGCCCTCAGGCACCGTCAGCACGCCGCCGACCGGCAGCTTTTTCGGGTCCAGGCCCGGATTGGCCCGGGAGAGCACCGCCAGCGGGATGCCGAAGCGCTCGGCAATGGCGGCCGGGGAATCCCCCGGAGCGACCACATAGCGCCGGCCGGGAGCCTCCTCATCGGGCAGGGCGGCGTTTTGGGGCGGCCCGGCAGGCCGGGCGGCAGCGGGCGTGGGGGGCGCGGCCGGCGGCAGGGACGCGAAAGGAGCAGCCGGTGCGGCCGGCCCATCCGGAATGACAATGGTGTCGCCGACCTTGATGCGACAGGGATCAAGCCCCGGATTGCGGGCAAGGATGGCAGCCACGGACACGCGGTAGGATTTGGCCAGGACGGCCGGCGTGTCGCCGGGCCGGGCAATGTGGGCGGTGTCGCCGGCAACGCCCGGCCCGGGCAGCGCCAGCATGGCGAGAGCGAACAACAACGCGCACCAGGGCATGGCAGGCCTCCGGGTTGCGGGCATGGATAGCTTGGCCTCTACCAGTCGGGACACAATTTGACAATCAGGCCGGGCTTTGGGATAGCCAGGGCATCCTAACGCGCTTGATCGGGAGGTGCCCCTGATGTCGCTTCGCAACCTCGCCGCGCCCGTGGCTCTGGCTGCCTTGCTGGCCTGCCTGCCCGGCTGCGGTTCCATGAAATTCTCATCTTCTGATGAACCGACCGGCAAAGATGCCGTGGCCGCCGGCAATGCCGCCTTTGACCAGAAAGATTTCGCCCGGGCCTGCCGGGAACTGTCCCAGGCCGGAGCTGCCGGCGGGGCCGAAACCCTCACCCGGGCCGGTATCGCCTGCGGCAAGGACGGCCAGGACAAGGCCGAACAGGCCTTCCGGGCCGCCCTGGCCGCCAATCCGTCGTATGCTCCGGCCATGGAGGGCATGGGCCTGACCGCCTTTGGCAACGGCGACGCGGCCCGGGCCAGGGACATGCTCGAAGCGGCGGCCAAGGCCGGCGGCAAGGACGCCCGGGCCGCCGTGGCCCTTGGCGACGCGCTGCTTGTCACCGGCCAGTGCGACAAGGCCCAGGCCGCCTACCAGGAGGCCCTTCGCCGCGAGGCCGGCAATGCCCAGGCCAAGGCCCGCCTGGACGCCGCCCGGATGCTGTGCGGCACCAAACGGCCGACGGCCGCCGGCTCGGCCGCCCCGGCAACGGGCGCCGGCTACACCGGCTCGACCATCTCCCCGGGCGCGTCCCAGCCGGCGGCTCCGGCCAGCCCCAAGGAACCCGGCAAACCGGCCAAGCCGGCCACCAAGACCATCGACCTCAACGATATCTAGTCTGCACCCGGACGGACCGGGAGGCGTCCTGGCCATAATGATGCCGGGCTTAAGACGGGAAAGCGGCTGCCGGGCAGGCGCGCAACGATGCCACAGCGGTTTTCCCGGACGCCTCCGGTCAGGATCCTGGCCCGCGCTTCAGGGCGCGTCCTTTAAAAATACGTTCGTATTTTTAAGAAATATCTTTGGGTGTAAGCCTGTTGCCTTTCTCTGAACAGACACGGGCTTGGTGGACACGACCTTAGGACGGCAGGGATTCGGACTCCGTGCGCTCGCTGGCCGGGACCGGGCCGCCCCGGGGACGGCTTGCCCCGGTCGGCAGCTCCACCACAAAGCTTGTGCCGTGGGGAAGCCGGGCCTCGGCCCGGATGGCCCCGCCGTAACGCTCGATGATATGCTTGCAGATGGCCAGCCCCAGGCCCGTGCCCCGGCGCTGTTCAGGCTGGGTGTCCCCCTGGCGGGCCTGATAGAATTTGTCGAAAATGCGCTCGCGCTCTTTTTCTTCAATGCCGGGTCCGGTGTCGTCCACCCGCAGTTGCACCCCCCCGCCCGGCAGTTGCCGGGCGACCAGGGTCACCTCGCCCTCGAAGGTGTGGCGGGCGGCGTTGGTGAGCAGATTGACCAGCACCTGCACCAGCCGGTCCGGGTCCAGGCGAAGCGGCGGCAGCGGCCCGGAAATGTCCACCACCAGGGCCAGGCGTTCGTTTTGCTCATATTCGCCGCCAACCGCCTCCACAGCCATGCGCACCACCTCGGCCGGGTCCACGCTGCGGTCGTTCCAGTCGAGCCGGCCGGCCTCGATTTTGGAGAGGTCCAGAAAATCGTTGACCAGCCGGGTCAGGCGCAGCCCCTCGTTTTCAATGATGCGCAGGTTGTCGGCAATGCGCGCCCCTTTGCGGCGAAGCGTATCGCTCACCTCGGAAAACGGCATGAATTCTTTGAGAAATTCCCGGCGTGTCAGCTTGGCAAAGCCCATCACCGAGGTCAGCGGCGTGCGCAGATCGTGGGTGACGGTAGCCAGGAATCCGGATTTGAGGGCATCGAGTTCGAGCAGGCGGCTGTTGGCCTCGGCCAGTTCGGCGGTCTGGCGGGACAGGCTGTCGGTGCGCTCGCCGACCCGGCGCTCCAGATCGCGGTTGAGCGTCTTTAATCGGGACAGGGCCATGTTGCGGTCGGTGACGTCGGCAAAAAGCGACAGCATGAGCGGCGCTTCGCCCGGAAGGCGCAACGGGGCGCTGGCCATGGAGAAATAGCGGCCGTCCAGCGGGCTTTGGATTTCCATGGTCACGGTGCGCCCGGCCAGGACATCGTTGGCCGGGCACCAGGGACAGGGCTCTCCCCGGCCATGCAGGGCCGTGTAGCACGGCATTGTGGCCGGATCGGTCCCGGCCCGATGGCCAAGGGCGGCATTGCCGTAGACCACCCGCCGGTTGGCATCGCACACGGCGACGATCCCGGAAAAACCGTTTAACAGCGCCTGTTTCCAGGCCAGATGCCCGGCGCTCTGCCGGGCCAGGGCATCGCGTTCGGCCAGCATGTCGAGCACCGCGCCAAGTCCGTCCGCGTCCAGGCCGCGCAGCACCCGCACCCCGTCCCCGGACGCGGCAAAGCCGGCGTCGGCCAGAAACACGGCATGCACCGCCAGCCCGTCCAGGGCGGCCAGCAGTTCGGGCAAAGGTTCCGGGCCGGGCCGGCCGAAAAGGGAAATGATGAGGCTGTCGGGCAGGGCCAGGGGTTCGGCAGACAGGAGGCGCTGGAAGTCCACAGGGGCGCAGGATCGGCCACAGCGGGCCAGTCCGGCAGCCAGAAGGGCGGGATCCCGGTCCGGGCCGCCGGGAATGAGCAGCCGTCCGCCGGTCACAAGCGCGCCCCGACCACAGGGAACGTCCAGGAGGTTGGGGTTTGGCCGTCGGCAGGCGGCAATCCGAAGCGTGGCAATTGCGTCACAGCCATCGACTCCGAGTAGGGGCAGGTTGGTGCGACAAAGCGTCTTTCGCAACGGCCGAATACGTAGCATAGCATACAGACAAGCACAACTCGCCCGCGCAGGCCGACCCGGCAGGGGCTTCCCATCCGGACGCCGCGCGAGTACACAGCGCCTCTTTGTCGCAAGGAGTACGCAGCCCATGCCCGCTTTATCCACCCTCTGGTCCCGGCTCGGGGCCGCAGCCCGAAGGTTCGGCCTGCGCCATGCCCTGCGCACGGCCCTGGCCGCCGTGGCCACCCAGCTTTTGGTCACGGCCCTGAACCTGCCTCAGGGCTACTGGGCCGTGGTCACAGCCGTCATCGTCATGCAGGCCAACCTTGGCGGCTCGATCCGCGCGGCCTGGACCCGGCTGGCCGGCACGGCCGTGGGGGCCGTTTTCGGGGCGGTGGCCGCCCATTTCGGCGGGCAGTCGGTCGTCGCGGCCGGTCTGGCCGTCTTTGCCACCCTGGCCGTGTGCACGGCCATCCCCCGACTGCGGGAGAGCTCCCGGGTGGCCGGCATCACGACCGTCATCGTCATTCTCGGCGGCCATCCCGACATCCCGGCCGTGGTGCTCGGCTTCGACCGTTTTCTGGAAATCGCCGTGGGCATCGTCACCGCCCTGGTCGTCTCGGCCGTGGTGCTGCCGTCCCGGGCCAGCCGGGCCCTGGCCCACGGTCTGGCCCGACTCTTTGAGGACGTGGCATCGCTTTTTGCCGTGGTGGTGGAAGGGCGGCTTCGGGAAGACTATCCCGAACGCCACATTTTTGCCTTGAAAGACCGCATCCTGCGCACCCTGGCCCGCTGCCGGGAGCTGCGCCTGGAGGCCGACACCGAAAGCCGCGACAAGGGCGAAAGCGCCCTGCGGGCCATGCTCCTTTTCCGGGGCGAACGGCTGTTTGAACATGTGCTCGGCATGGACCACGTGGCCGTTGAATGGCGCGGCAAGGGCCTGCACCGCCATCTTCCCGAGGAACTGGCCGCCCTGGAACACACCGGGGCCGAGGTGCTGACCGGTCTGGCCGCCCATCTGCGCGGCAGCGGCCCCCTGCCCGAGGTCGCCGCCCTGGACGCCGCCGTGGCCGCCGCCCGGGAAAAACTCGCCGCCATGCGCCGCGACCGCGCCCCGGCCGCCTACGACTTAAGCGAAGTCATGCACTTTTTCAGCTTCGTCCACGGCATGTTGGCCTGCGCCGCCGATGCCCGGGAAACCGTCGCCCGCATCCGCTCCATGGAAATGGCCTAGCCCGCCCCTTGCCCGGCCGGCCCGGCCTTGATACCCCGGAGCCAGGAATTTCGCCCCCAAGCTGGAACACCCCGGCCGGGACAGGCGGCCAATCAACCATGCAGGCATCGCAACTTCTCGCCAGGGCGCGCCGGGTGCGCCTTTTCCAAAACGGCGCGGCCGACGCCCCGCTGGCCGGCGTCTACCGCTGCGCCTACCGCGGCGCCGGCATGGAATATGAGGAATCCCGGGAATACACACCGGGCGACGATGTGGCGGCCATGGACTGGAAGGCCACAGCCCGCCTGGGCCGGCCCTTTGTCAAACGCTACCGCGAGGAACGCAGCCGCACGCTCATGCTGGCCGTGGACGCAAGCCCCTCCATGGCCTTTGCCGCCGCCGGACCATCCCTGTACGAAACCGCCGCCATCGCCGCCGTCACCCTGGCAGTCAGCGCCGCTGCCAGCCGCGACCGGGTGGGGCTGGTGCTTTTTACCGACCGGGTGGAGGCCTTTGTGCCGCCGACCGCCGGCCCGGCCATGCCCTATGCCGTGGCCCGCACCCTGGCCGAGACCGTGCCGGCCGGGCGCAGGACCGATCCCGCCCCGGCCTTTGCCCTGGCCGCCACCGCCCTGGCCCACCGGGCCGTGGTCTTTGTCCTGTCCGATTTCCTGGCCGGCGATTTCACCCTGCCCCTGGGACGCCTGGCCAGCCGGCACAATGTGGCCGCCGCCTGTCTGGCCGCCAATGACCAGGGTTCCCTGCCCCCGGCCGGGCTCGTGACCGTCACCGACCTGGAAACCGGCGGAGCGACCCTGCTCGACTGCGGCAACCCGGCCGCCCGGGCCCGCTACGCCGCCGCCCGGACCCAGGGCCGCAGCCAGACCCTGGCCGCCCTGGCCGCTGTCGGCGTCGATGTCCTGACATTGCCGGCAGCCGCCCCGCCCG
Organism: Desulfovibrio sp. DV; assembly: GCF_001936595.1. GTDB lineage: Bacteria > Desulfobacterota > Desulfovibrionia > Desulfovibrionales > Desulfovibrionaceae > Solidesulfovibrio. Next base: position 9,607 of record NZ_MLBG01000078.1, on the reverse strand, counting down.
CCCCGGCCCTGGCCGCCTTTTTCCGCCGCCGGGCCGGCCCGACGCGCTTGCGCCTCCAAAACGGCCGACCGCTATGAGTACTCTGGCCGCCATGACCGACATCCACGACATCAAGGGCCCCCTACCCTTGGCCGGGCCGGCCGACTGGCTGGTGCTGGCCGCCGGGGCGGGCGGCCTTCTGTTGGCCGGGCTGGCGCTGTGGCGCGTGTGGCGGATGCGCCAGGCCAGGATTGCGCCGGGACGCCGTCTGGCCGCCGCCCTGGCCGCCCTTGGCCCGGATGGCGGCGGACTGGGCGACCGCGACTATTATTTCCGCCTGACCGGACTGGTGCGGGCCATGCTCGAAGCCGACGACGGCTTTCCCGCCACCGCCATGACCGCAGCCGAAATCCTCGACCGCCTGGGGCAGACCGGGGCGGACCCGGCCCGCACGGCCGGTCTGGCCGCGCTTTTTGCACGGGCCGAGGCGATCTGCTTTGCCACCGACAGCCCCGGCACGGCCGACACGGCCGTCCGGCCGGACCGCAAGCGGGACTGGCAGACAGCCCGGACGCTCTTGCCCGGCAGGAGGCCCTGATGGCCCTGGCCCGGCCCCTGGCCCTGCTGTTGCTGCTGGCCCTTCCCCTGGTCCTGGCCCTTCGCCGCCGCGCGGCCGGCCGGGGGGCGCTTGGCCTGCCCGATCCAGGGGCCGTCCGGGCCGCCGGCCGGCCGTCCCTGGCCATGCGCCTGCCGGGCCTGCTGCGGCCCCTTGGCGCGGCCCTGGCCATCTGCGCCCTGGCCGGGCCGAGCCTTGCCCCGACCGAACCGGTGCTCCTTGGCCGGGGCGTGGACATCATGCTGGCCATTGACCTGTCCGAATCCATGGCCGCCATGGACATGCGCCAGCAAGACCGCACCGTGACCCGCCTGGAGGCCGTAGCCGAGGCGGCCGCCCGTTTTGCCGCCATCCGGCCGGGCGACCGCATCGGCCTGGTCGCCTTTGGCTCCCGGGCCTACACCGTCATCCCGCCAACCACCGACCGCACCGTGCTCACAAAGGCCCTGTCCAGCCTGGAAGTGGGCGCGGCCGGACGCAAGACTGCCATGGGCGACGCCCTGGGACTGGCCGTCAAGCGGCTGGCCGAAAGCCCGGGGCTGTCCCGGGTGGCCGTCATTTTCGGCGACGGCCGCTCCAATACCGGCGAACTCGACCCCCAGACCGCGGCCAGGACAGCGGCGGCCAGGGGTGTGCGGGTCTTTACCGTGGGGGTTGGCGGGGACGAGCCGGCCGCCTTCCTGGTCAGCCATCCGCTGCTTGGCCGGCAGATCGTCCACGAAAAGGCCCCGGTCGATGCCGAGGCCCTGGCCGCCATGGCCCGGGACGGCGGCGGGGAATTTTTCCGGGCCGAGGACGCCGCCGGGCTGGCCCGGGCCTCGGCCGCCATTGCCGCCCTGGAGCCGAGCGACATCCTGGCCGTGCCGCGGGACGCCATCCCCCTGGCCCCGCTCCTGGCCGGGGCGTCGGTGTGCCTGCTGACCCTGTGGGCCGCCCTGGCCGCCACCCGCGCCCTGAGGCTGCCATGACCCTGATCCGCCCCCAATGGTTGTGGCTCCTGGCCGCCGTGGCCGTCTGCCTCGCCTTTGCCCTCCTGGCCCGCGCCCGTCGCCGGTCCATTGCCGCAGCCTATCCGACTCTGGCCGCATCACCGGGCCACCGGGCGGTCAAAAGCCTGTGCTTTCTCCTGGGACTGGCCGCCATCGCCCTGGCCGCCGCCGGCCCCCGGTTCGGTTCCGGGGAGCGGCCGGCGGCCATCGGCCAGCCCCCCCGGCTGCGCCTGGCCATCGCCCTGGACTGCTCGCGCAGCATGTTGGCCCGCGACCTCGCCCCTGACCGGCTCGGCGCGGCCAAGGCCCTTGTTCTCGACACCCTGGCCCGGCTGCCGGCCGTGGAGGCCGGGCTGGTCGGCTTTGCCGGCCGGGCCTGGCTGGCCTGCCCCATCACCCCGGACCGCTCGGCCCTGGCCCTTTTTCTCGACGCCCTCACACCCGAGGCAGCCCCCCTGGGCGGCACCAACCTGACCACCGCCCTGGAGGCTGCCCGGCTGGCCCTTGGCGGCGTGCGACCCGGGGCCGTGCTTCTTCTAAGCGACGGCGAAGCCACCACCAGCCCCGTGGCCGACAGCCCGGCCGGCGATGTACCGATCTATACCGTGGCCGTGGGCTCGGCCCTGCCCGCCCCCGTGCCCGGAGCCGACGGCGTTCCCCTTCGCACGGCGGCCGGCGCGCCGGTTGCGGCCGGGGTGGATGTGGCCGGGCTGGCCGAACTGGCCCGGCAAAGCGGCGGCGCAGCCTTTCGCCTGTCCCGGACGGGCCGTCCCCAGCCAAACCCCTGGCCGAGGCTCTGGCCGCCCGAGGGGAACAGGAAGCGTCTGCCGCCGCCACCGGACCGGACGCCGCGGACGCCAGCGACGGAGACGACGGCTGGCTGTTCCTGGCCGCCGGCATCGCCCTGCTCTTTCTGGACATGCTCCTGGCCCCGGCATCCGGCCGGCTGCTCCCTGTCCTGGCCTTCATTGTCCTCACCGCCGGCCCGGCCCTGGCCGCATCCTCGGCCGCCGAAAAAACCGGACAGGGCCTTGACGCCTATGCCCGCGGCGACTACCCGGCCGCCCTGGCCGCCTTCCTGGCCGCCCGGGCCAGGGATCCCGACGATCCGGCCATCCTCTACGACATCGGCACAGCCTCATACCGCCTGGGCCGCTTCGAGGCCGCCCGCGCCGCCTTTGACCGGGCGGCCAGCCTCGGCCCTGCCCCGCTGGCCACCAAGGCCCGCTACAACCAGGGCAACGCCGCCTATCGCCTGGGCGACGTCCCCGGAGCCATGGCCGCCTACGAGGCCGCCCTGGCTCTTGATCCCGACGATGCCGACGCCCGGGCCAACCTCGACTGGCTGCGCGCCAACCCGACTCCCCCCCCGCCCCAGCCGCAATCCGGGGAAAACCCCGACGAGCACCGGCCCGGCCAGTCCCCGACCGGCCAGAACGCCGCAGCCCAGGCCCAGACCGGGAAGGCCCCCTCGCCACAGGGAAGCGATGACGGCAGCGGCCGGGAAAGCGCCCCGGACCAGCCGCCCCAGCCCGGCCCCCCGCCCGACACGGCCGACCCGGCCAAGGCCCAGGAAGCGCGCGTGCCGGTCGCCGGCCCGGACGGCGAAAAAGGCGGCCCCCGCCGGGCCGACTCGCCCGGAGCGGCCGACGATCCCATCCTCGACCGCATCCCCGATCTGCCCGGACTGCCGGTCGCCCCGGTCTACGGCAGACCGACGGTGGAGAAGGACTGGTGAGGCCTATGCGGGGGAAGAGATGAAAAGCGAAGGCAGGAAGATGCCTCCGGTGGCCGAGGGGATGATCCCCCCGGCCACCTGCCCAGGGAGAAGTCTCGGAAGGGGCTCCTGGCGCTGGCTGGCAATCCGGTCGGCTGCGGATCGAAGCAGCCAAAGCCTGGAATTGGCGCGGAACACCGCAGCTGGGGCGGCCAAGGGGCAGTGCCCTTTGGAAACCCTCCCGGGGAAAGGGGTGTGGCTGGTTGTTTGTGTCCTGGTCATGGGATGGTGGTGTTGGGGGGGCGGGACAGCCCTGGCCGAGACGGCCATTGCGGTGGAGGTCGATCCCCGAGAGACGGTTGTCGGCCGGCCGGTGGTACTGCGGGTGCTGGTGCCGGGCGATGCTTCGGCCGTCATCGACATCGCGCCCATTGTCGATTTCACCGTGACCCCGCGCGGCCGGGTCGTGGGCTCGCGCACCGGCCCGGACGGACGGCCGGGAGTCGTTACCGCCTACCGCTTCGAACTGACCCCCAGGCGCAGCGGCAACGGCCTGATCCCGGCCCTGTCGGTCGCAACCGGCGGCACGCGCCTGACCACAAGCCCGGCCACCGTTGTCGTGCGGCCGGACCCCGGCCCCCCGCCGACCCTGGCCGGGAAAGCCATCCTGCTCGACGCCGCCCTGTCCCGGCCAAATCCCTACCGCGGCCAGACCGTGGTCTATACCCTGCGCCTGTTCCGGTCGGTTCCCGCCTCGGGCATCGCCATCACCCCACCGGCTTTCGACGGCTTTACCGCCGTCGCCCTGCCCGGCCAGACCGACACCGAGCTGACCGCCGGCGGCAAGCGCTACGCCGTAAGCCAGGTGGACTACGCCCTGACCCCGCTGCGCACCGGCCGTCTGGCCCTGGCCCCGGCCCGGGCCAGACTCTCGGGCATCCCCGGCGCGCCCGGCCCCAGTGTCATCGACGGTCCGGCCCTGGAAATCGCCGTGCGCCCTCTGCCCCCGGTCCCGGCCGGGCTGCCGGCCTCGGAGCTGGTCGGCCAGATGGAACTTGACGCCAGGGTGCCCGCTGCCCCGGTGGCCGCCGGCCAGGAGGCCGGGCTGGAAGTCGTCCTGTCCGGCCGGGGCAATCTGGCCGAAGCGGTGCTGCCGGCTCCGATGCTGCCCCAGGGCCTTTCGGCCCGGCGGCTTTCCACCCAGGATACAGGCGGCGGCGGCCCGGACGGATTTACCGGCCGGCGCACGGTCCGTTTTGCCCTGCGGGCCGAAAGCCCCGGACGCTACACGCTTCCCGGACCCCGTCTGGCGGTTTTCGACCCAGACCGCGAGGTCTGGCGCGTCCTGTCCGGCCCGGAGACGGTCTTGTCGGTCACGGCCGCGCCGGCACCGGATGCCGCCCTGGCCCCGCCCCTGCTCGCCCCGGCCGGGAACGCTTTGTCCCTGGCAGCGCCCCGGACCGCCTATGCCTCGGGCCGCTTCGCCGAAGCAGCCCAGGGCTTCGAGGCCGCACTCCAAAATAGCTGCAACGGGACCGCCCTGGCCGTGTGCCTGGATACGGCCGCCTCCTGGCGGCTGGCCGGCGATACCGGCCGGGCGGCCCTGTGGCTGTACCGGGCCGAACTGGCCCAGCCCGGCGACGATGCGGTGGCCAAGGCCCGGAATGCAGCCGGGTTGCCGCCGCTGTCGCCGAGCCTGCTGCTTGGCAACCTGCTGCCCAGGCGCACCATGCTGGCCAGCGGAGCCCTGGCTGCGGCCATCCTGGTGCTGCTGCTCCTGGCCGTGCGGCGCTGGCGGCACACGCTCCCCCGGGGAGCCTGGCTCATGGCCGGCATCCTGGCCGGCTGGCTGGCCCTGGAAGCCGGCTGGCTGGCCCTGGCCCCGATACTGGCCCCCCGGGCGGTGGTCACGGCCGCAACAGCGGCCCTGTCCGCGCCTGAGGCCGAAGCCGAAGTGCTTTTCACCCTGCCCCCGGCCGCCCTGGTCAGGCTTGGCCCCCGGCGCGGCGGGTTTGTGCGGGTGGATGCCGGCAACGATGCCCTGGGCTGGGTGGCCCGCGACACTGCCGTCACACGGCTCCCGTAGAATCCAGTCCGGGCGGCGGGCCCCTCCTTGCTAAAAGGTGGCAGTCTGCTATCAGTTCGAACATAATTCACCGCCAAAAATCTACACTGCAAGGTCTCATCGCATGAACGATTTCCTGGCACCCGTCATCCAGACCAGTCTCGACCTGCACTTCGGCCGCGTTTCCCCTCTGACCGCCACTCCCGACAACCAGCCCCAGCTCATAAGCGCCGCCTCGGCCCTCATGCGGGCCATCACCGAAGGCCTTCTGACCGCAACCGAGGGCGAAGTCGCGGACACCACGGTGCAGCGCCACGTCTTTGCCAAAGACGCGGCCCTGCCGGCCTGGCTTATCAACCGGGGGCTAGTCGTATGCGACAATGACCTGCAGAAACTGGAACCGACGGTCTGCACGCTTCTGGCGAACAGCTTCAACCGCAGGCGGTTCCTGGATTTTCTGAGCAATGAGCTGCTCTATCACTGTTGGAAGTGGACCCATGAAGACGAAAAACGCCATTTCGCCGTCCGCTGGATCACGGAACTCCGCGAAAACAGCTATTGCCTGGAACTCAACACCCTCGACTATGTCATAAAGCTCGGCGACAACGTCATTGTGCGGCCAGGAAAACAGGACGACGCCTACCATTGGTACCTGCGCTCCATCGGCACCATCACCCTGATCGATCTTACGGCCAAACCGGTCTTCGAGTTCACCGCCCGGCTGCTGGAAGCCAAGTACAAGACCACGTTTATCCTGGAGACGTTTAAGACGCTGTTCCAAAATGCCGCCCGGCCAACCGGCAACGACCGCTTTGCCGCCCTGGTCATCGGCGAGATTCCCAAGGTGATGGCCCTGGCCGACTACCAGGAAGCCCGAAAGGCCACCCAGCCGGCCGGCAAGGCCGCCGCCGAGCCCGGCCCCCTGGAACTGTTGCGCAGCCTTTTAAACGAGTTCGACAGCCGCACCACCCGCCAGTATCCCGAAGCGCGCTTCCGCCTGGGCAGCGAGCCGCCCCAGTCCCTGGCCAACCGGGTGGCGGCCATGGTCTGGCTGCGCCGCACCCTGGCCCGGGTCAAAACCCTGCAGCAGAAAAAAAACACCCCGACCCGGGGCCTGCAAGTGGCCGAACGCACCGTGCTGCTCTCGGCCCTGGACCAGAAAAGCATCCTCTATTTCAACCTCTTTACCGATCCCAACGACACGGCCATCAACCCCTGCCACATCCGGGCCGTGACAGACGACTCCATGGTGGTGCAGTCGCCGCGCGGCAACCGCTTAAACGATGCCGTGCCCGACCAGGAAGTCCACGGCTATTTCGCGGTGGTCGGTGCCAACAAAAAAAGCACCTACTGCGATTTTCGCACCACCATCCTGTCCGTGGTCAGCCCCGACCCCTCCCATTGCCTGATCGAACTGAGCATCCCGGCCGCGTTCGAACTCACCCGGCGCAACCACAAACGCCTGCCCATCGACCCTACCGTGGTGGAACTCTTCGAACTCTCGGCCCCGGCCCCGGATGCCGATTGGAATGCGCTCGGCACCATCGACAAATGGCCGGCCCCGTTTTGCATCATCCCCGACCGCGCCGCCCACTGCCGCATCAAGGACCTCTCGGCCGGCGGCCTGATGCTGGAAATCCACGAGGATGCCCCGGCCTACGCCTATTTCACCGAGACCAGCCGGGAACATCCACTCCTGGCCCATATCCAGTTGTCCGGCCGGCCCAACACGCCGCCGCTGCGCCTGGGCATCCGGCTGGAAGCCAAACGCATCCGGGATTTTCCGCCGCTGCGCAAAAAATACGTGGGATTTCAGTTCACCGAGGCAGGCGAGATCCGAAACGAACGGTTCGTGCGCCTCGCAGCCGTCGGCAAGGACGGGCTGTATCTCATAAACGACTGGATTTTCCGAAACGGCTTGGCGCGTTAGGGGGACGAGAACGAGGTGGAGGCAGGAGAAGGGATGGGAAGGGATGAGAAGAGGAAGAGGAAGAGGAAGAAGCCTCCGGCGGCCGGGGCCTGAGGCCCCCGGACCCCCCAAAGGGGTAAAGGGGGGACGGCGTTGCCGCGACGGGGGACGGGAACAAGAAATCGCGGCGGCCGGACTGGTCGCCCACGCCTAAAAAACCCCCTTTTTCAACTTTTTTCCCTTTGCAGGGGTCCGGGGGGATCATCCCCCCGGCCGCCGGAGGCACTCCCCCCTTCTTCTCGCTCTTCCCTCACTTCACGCTCCATCCCCCCGGTCCTAGCTGCGGACCTGCACCAGCCCGTCAGCCACCGTTTCATCCTCCCGGACCTTGGTAAAACGGTCGGCGAAGCGGCCGGCCATGATGGAGCAGACGAAGAGCTGGAGCTGGTGGTAGAACATGATGGGCAAGACAATGAGGCCCAGGGCCGGATGGGTTCCAAAGAGCAGCCGGGCCATGGGCACGCCCGAGGCCAGGGTCTTTTTGGAGCCGCAGAAAATCGCCGTGATCCGGTCCTCCTCGGAGAAACCCATCCAGGACGACACCTTTGAGGACACGAACAGTGCCGCAGCCAGGAAAAGGGCCGCCCCGGCCAGGGTCATGGCGATGACCGACAGGCCGTTGTCGCGCCACAGGCCCGAGGCCGTGGAGTCGCAAAAGGAACTGTAGACCAGAAGCAGGATCACCAGCTTGTCAAAGGTGTTGATGTATTTCTTGTAGCGCGAGGCCAGGTTGCCCAGGACCGGCCGGGCCAGCTGCCCGAGGACAAAGGGCAGAAACAGCAGCGTGGCGATATTGAGCATGGCCCCGCCCAGGGACAAGCCGCCGGTGGTCCCGCCTTCCATGGCCAGCCCGATGATGGCCGGGGTCAGCACGATGCCAAGCAGGCTCGACAGGGTGGCGTTGAAAATGGCTGCCGGCACGTTGCCCTTGGCGATGGCCGTCATGGCCACGGACGAGGATATGGTGGAGGGCAGGGCGCACAGATAGAGAAACCCGAGCATGAGCCCTTCGGGGATGATGCCGCCAAAAGCCAGCTTGAAAGGAATATAGAGCAGCGGGAAGATGACAAAGGTGAGGGTCTGGACGAGCAGATGGAGCTTCACCTTGCCAAGGCCCGCCACCAGACTGCGGGTGGACAGGGCCAGCCCGTGCAGGAAAAAAGACCGCGAAAATGCCGGCGTCGCTGACCACGTCGGCGTGCATGGCCCCGCCGGCCGCCCCGAAGGCCGGGAAGGCCGCCGCCAGCAGCACGGCCGAAATCATGCCTCCCAAAAACCAATCCGATGCCATCTTGCGCAAAAGCCTGCCGATCATGTCCGTCTCCTTGAATGTGATGGACTCCTTCTAGGCCTAGACATCCGGTCCGTCTTGCGCCAAAATGACATTTTATAGCGAGAAATGGACATGCCGCAACAACGCCGTCTGCCACAGCTCGACAGCCTGCCGCGCACGGTCTACGCCCGCAGCGAATCGCTGCCGGCCGGCTCCCTGGCCCCAGCCCACAGCCATGCCTTTGGCCAGCTCTCCTTTGCCGGCGAAGGCGTGCTCACCGTCGCCACGCCAACCGGCAGCCATGTGGCCCCGCCAAGGCGCGCCGTCTGGCTGCCGCCGGGCCTTGTGCACGAAGTGACCACATCGCAACCGGCCGAGATGCGAAGCCTGTATATCCGGGCCGACCAGGATATTTTCTGTCCACCCCGCTGTCTGGTGCTGACGGTTGGGCCGCTGGCCCGGGAGCTGATCCTGGCCGCAGCCGCCCTGCCCCCGGAGTATGACGAAGAGGGGCCGGACGGACGGTTGGTCGCGGTATTGCTCGACCAACTGGCCACCCTGCCCGTCGCCGGCTTCAGCCTGCCCTGGCCGGCGGATCCGCAACTCGCCGCGGTCTGCCGGGCCCTGGCCGCTGCCCCGGACGACGCGCGGCCCATGGAAACCATCGCCAAAGGCGCCGGCATGACCGGGCGCACCCTGGCGCGTCGGTTTCAAAGTGAAACCGGGCTGTCGTTCGGGAAATGGCGACGCCGGCAGCGGCTGCTGGCTGCTTTGGCCCACCTGGAGGCGGGAGCCAGCGTCACGTCGGCGGGATTGGAAAGCGGCTACGAATCGGCCTCGGCCTTCGTGGCCGCTTTTCGGGAGGCCTTCGGGAGCACACCCGGGGAGTTTGCCCGGGGCCGGCGGGCCGGCCCAGGCGCGACAGCCCAGGCGGCCGGCAAACACCCGTGTCCTTCTTGAGCGAGCAAGCCCTGCAACCAATCAAGGCACACAGGGATA
>NZ_MLBG01000077.1 GCF_001936595.1 Desulfovibrio sp. DV | reverse complement strand
GCCGGAACTGTCCGGCGAAGACCTCGTCAATCTGCCCCGGCTCTCGCCCCTGCCCCTTGGCATCGTCCACAAGGGCGCCTGGCCCCTCGGACTTTCCCGGGTGCTCTCCGGCGAGGTGAAAACCTGCCTGCCGGTGGTCAGCCCCAAGGACGAGTCGTTGTGGGCCGTCAAATACGACCGCACCTACTGGCTGTACGCCAACTGGGAAGTGGACCTCTACAAGTACCGCGACGCCCTGGCCCGGGCCGGGTATGTGGTGTTTGCCGATCTGCGCGAACCCCTGCCCAAGGACCTGCCCCGGCGCGAACGCACCAGCCACTTCAACTGGGACGTCGGGTTGCTGTAATGGGACGGCCGGCCAAACTCTGCATCGCCATGGTAGGGTTACCGGCCATGGGCAAGTCCACTATTGCCTCGAAAATAAAAGAGAATCTGGAAAAAGACGACATCAAGGTCGGCATTTTCAACAATGGCGACGTGCGCCGGCGCATGATTCCCGGCAACACCTCCCATGCCGGGTTCTATGATCCGGACAATGCCCAGGCGGTGGGGCTGCGCGAACGCATCGCCGCCGTCAACATTGCCGAAGCCAAGGCCTTTCTCTCGGCCGAAGGCCACATTGCCATTCTCGACGCCACCAACGTCTCCCGCAAACGGCGGGAGACGTTGGTGGAAAATTTGAGCAACTACCCCATCCTGTTCGTCGAATGCGTCAACGACGACCCGGAAATCCTGGCCCTGTCCGTGGCCCGCAAGGCCCGGCTGCCCGAATTCGCCCACCTGCCCGAAGCCGAAGCCAAGAAAAGCTTTTTCAGCCGCATCGGCTATTACCGCCACATCACCGATCCCCTGGACGCCGAGCCCAATTTCGTGCGCCTCGACAGCCTCAACAACCGGATCATTGCCGAACGCGTCCGGGGCGATGTGCCCTACTACGGCCGCATCCGCGACCTGCTCATGTCCGACTGGATCAAAAATCTCTTCCTCGTGCGCCACGCCGAAAGCGAATACAATCTGGAAAACCGCGTGGGCGGCGATTCCGGGCTGACCGAGAAAGGCCGCAAGATGGCCTGGGCCCTGTCGCGCCACTTCATCGGCACCCCGCTCCCCTACGTGTTTACCAGCACGCTGACCCGCACCCGGGAAATGGCCGAACCGCTGCTCGAAACCCGCAAAGGCCAGACCGTCCACCACGCCTTTTCCGAATTCGACGAAATCAACGTCGGCGAATGCGACGGCCTGAGCTACGCCGAAATGGAAGGGGCGCGGCCGGAGCTTTTTGCGGCCCGGGGCCGCAACAAATACAATTTCGTCTATCCCGGCGGCGAAGGCTATGCCACCATGGCCGGCCGGGTCTACCGGGGTGTGAAAAAAGCCATCTACCTCAGCGGCAACTCCGAATACATCATGATTATCGGCCATCAGGCCGTCAATCGCATGATCCTGTCCGACTTCCTCTTTCGCCGGGCCGAAGACGTGCCCTATATCTTCATCCCCCAGGACAAGTATTTTCACATCGTCTCGACCCAAAGCAAAAAGCTCTTTGAATTGCGCAAGTTCTAGTCCACGACTGGGCCTTGTGCGCCTCCAAGGCGTCGGACGGGCCCACGCGCCTCCCTCGCGCCAAGGCTCGTAACAAATCCATTTTCATCGTGATTTGCCCACATAGCCCGTCGCTGCGACACCAGCCCCCCCGCCCGGAGCCAGGTCGGTCAAGCCGGATCGCAAGGCTCTGGAAAACCGACGAAAACAGTCAATCGCCAGAAATAGCCCTTCTATTCCAGTACGTTGTCAGGACACAGCCCAGCTTGACGAAGCCCTGGCTTTGGACTAGCTCACGTTCTTTGTGCCTGGACCGGCTGCCACCATATCACTTGAGTACGCACCGCGAGCCGCCGGCCGGCCGCACTGATCCGCAAGCCCATTATGCCGCACAGCTTCTCTGAACTATCACTTATCTATGTCTCTTTCTCCATGCTCGCCCTCTATGCCCCGGCCGTGCTGTGCGCCCTGGGGCTGGCTTTTTTCCTGTATCGCCGCCACACAAGGCTTGAACGTCGCCAGCAAAAACATCAACGCATCCGCCACGCTATCACCGATAAAGGCCTGGACAAGCGCAAACGCATGGCCCTGGCCGCCCAGCGCCGCAACATCCGGGAATTGGCCAAGCTCGTGCACGGCCAGCTCAAGCAGCACGAGCGGGCGCTGACCCCCTACCAGAACCAGCGCACCTCGGCCTTTGTCGAACGGAGCGTCATCACCGTGGACTTCGACCGGCTCTACGCCCTGCACAGCCTTCTTGCCGCAAGCGACGCAACGCAGGTTTCCCCGGCCGTGGAAACATTCTTCGAGCACACGAGGTAAGCATGTCCCTGCCTGAAAATATCGGGAAATTCGTTTCCCGGCTGATCAATACCGTCAAAAGCGAATCTGCCGACTGGCAGAAGGCGCACCAGCCCGACCTCGACCGGCTCAAGGAAGAAAAGCGCGTGGCCGAACTGGAACTCAGGCAACGCCTGGAGTTGATGGAGATTCGTTTTTCCGAGGAGTGCAAGCGGACGCGGCTGGAAGAAGAACGCCAGACCGAGAATTTCAGCGAATTCCTGGCCAGCATCGACGAGATGAAGGCCAACATGCTTGAATATTACGGCACCATGCCCAAGCCCATCGCGCTTATGATCCACCACCACGCCGCCGAACTGCTCAAAGAAGCCTGGCACAATCCCGACGCCAGGGAACGCCTGCAAAAACAGACGCGCTTTACCAGCCTCATGCTCACCATCACCGAAGACCTCACGGAACTCGGCCGCGACGGCGGTCCCAAAGCCCTACCCGAAAAGACTATCGCCTTCATTCAGAACAAACTGGAGTAGAAGGAGAGGGAAGATGAGGAGATGAGGAGATGAAGAGATGAAGAGGAAGAATGCCTCCGGCGGCCGGGGGATGATCCCCCCGGACCCCTGCACCGGAAGAAGTTTTTTAAAAGGGGGCTTGGCGCTGGCTGACGATCAAGTTGGCCGGGCGGTGATCCCCCGGACTCTGCAACGGGAAAAAGGGTGAAACCGTTGTTTGCCCTGGAGCGAGATCATGTCGGCCTGAGACCGTGACAACGGTGGTTCCCGTCAGGCTGAGACTGTAGCGGCAGTGCCTGGCCGACGAAATTTCTTGCTCCCGCTCTCTTCGCCCCCTTCACCCATTTTTGGGGAGCTTCAGGCCCCCGGCCGCCGGAGGCACTCCCCCCTCCGCAACTTCCGCCCGCCGCCCCGGCAACGCACATGGTCCCCCCCCAGGTGGGATTCCAAAGGGCTCAGCCCTTTGGCCGCCGGAGGCATTCTTCCTCTTCTCTCCCTCTCACTCTCACTCTTTCACTTACTCTTTCCCCTGGTCTTTCGTCTTTTTCCCTCTGTTTCGCTGGTACTTGTTCACTGCGTTTATATGCTCGTCGAGGGTCTTGCTGAACTTGTGTTCGCCTTCGCCGGTGGCCACGAAGTAGTAGAATTCGTGGACTTCGGGATTGGCCACGGCCTGCATGGATTTGAGTCCTGGCGAGCAGATGGGGCCTGGGGGCAGGCCCGGGCGGGCGTAGGTATTGTAGGGATTGCTGGGATCGTCGAGGTGGGCGCGGGTGAGGTTGCCGGTGAATTTGTCGCCCAGGCCGTAGATGATGGTGGGGTCGGTCTGGAGCAGCATCCCTTTGGCCACGCGGTTGGCGAACACGCCGGCCACGCGCGGGCGTTCGGCATCGACGCCGGTTTCCTTTTCCACGATCGAGGCCATGGTGACGAAGGCCAAGAGCGCCTTGCCGCCGGGCTTGTCGCCGGGCCATATGGCTTCGGCCTGTTTCCAGAATTCCTTGAGCATGGCTTCGACCACGTAGGTTCCGTCGTCGGCCCGTTTGCGGGTGAAGAGGTAGGTATTGGGGAACAGGAACCCTTCGGCGTTTTCGGCCGGGATGTTGTATTTCTTGAGCAGTTCCGGGTCGCTGGCGGCTTTGAGGAAGGCCTGGGCCGAGCACAGGCCGGCGTCCTCGGCCAGTCTGGCGATCTGGCGCATGGTCCGGCCTTCGGGGGCGGAGAGCTTGTGCTGCACGCCCTTGGCCGTGGTCAGGTAATCGAGCAGGCGCATAGGCGTCCAGCCGGTTGAAACCTCGAACTCGCCGGCCTTTACGCGGGAGCTTTTGTCCATGACCTTGGCCAGGAGCTTGAAGCCGTCGGCGTCGCGCAGCACGCCTTCGGCCACCAGCATGGAGGCCATGGCGTCGAAGGACTGGCCGGGTTCGATGAAGACGGTCTTGGTTTCGCCCGGGGTTTGCGGCGGCACGGACAGGAATTCGTAGGCGCGGTAGCCGACGAGGCCGCCGAGCAGGCAAAGGACGATCAGGAAGCCGAAGAGGATGGATCGAAGCATATTTCCCCACCGCGGAGGTAGCGTTCCAAAATGACTGCCGCCGACATGGCGTCCACCCGGGCGAGGAGTTCCCGGCCGGTGTGGCCGGCCTCGCGCAACCGTTCGGCCGCCTCTTCGGTGGAATGGGCCTCATTGGCGAAGCAGAGGGGCAACGAGGTGCGCCGGCCGAGCCGGGCGGCGAACTTGCGCACCTGCCGGCCGGTCAGGCCTTCATCGCCGCCAGCCCGAGCCGGGTACCCGATGACGATGCGCACCGGCTTTTGCTCCTCGATAACCGCAAGCAGGCGGCAAAACAAGGCGTCACGGGTGTCCCAGGCGATGGTGGAATGGGGTAGGGCAAACCGGGCGTCAGGATCGGAAACGGCCAGACCCACCCGGGCCTGGCCGTAGTCTATGGCGAGGATTTTGTGCATGGTGCGATGCCGGCACGGCTGCGGACCGAAGATTCCCGCTGGTTGCCCATGCCGCCTCGTGTTGCAGATAGCCGACTCGCCCGGTCCTGGCAAGTCCGGGCCGGTTCCCCGAGCCGACTGCTGCCGGCTGCCGGAAAACCGTCCCGGGCGTCAGGGAAGCGAATTGATTACGCCGGCGATCTTGTCGGCAACCCGGGCATAGGCGCTGTTTCGCAGATGGAGCTCGTTGACCCAGTCCTCTTGCGGATCGACCAGAGGGCGCAGGTCAACGTAAAGGAAACGGCTGTTCCCGGCGGCCAGCCGGCTGAGCATATCGTTATAGAGATTGATGAGCCGGGCCACGATGGCCGCCCCCTTGGCAAAGTCGGTGATCCGTTTCTTGGCCAGGGCCGGGCGCAGCCATGGCCCGGCAAACTTGAATCCAAAGAACTGGACGCCCCGACCTGACGGAAGCGGCGGTGCATAGCCATGCATGATGATGGTGGTCTTTGGCGAGGCAGCCAGAACCTGATTGATCATGTCCTGGAGCATTGCTTCAAAATACTGGAACATATGAGTGACATAGGTTTGGCGCAAGCAATCA
The DNA here is from genome assembly GCF_001936595.1 of Desulfovibrio sp. DV. Lineage (GTDB taxonomy): Bacteria > Desulfobacterota > Desulfovibrionia > Desulfovibrionales > Desulfovibrionaceae > Solidesulfovibrio. The sequence goes on along the minus strand of NZ_MLBG01000077.1, from coordinate 18,057 downwards.
GGCCGTTGCGTTCCGGCATGGTCGAGATAGGCTTCGAATTCCGAGCCGGCGATGTCGTTGCCGCCGCCGGAGAAGAGAAAGGCTTTGGGCTCAAGCCGGGCGACCGCCTCAAGCACGAGCTGAAACTGGCAGGGTTTGGGTGAGAAGCCGGAACCGTATTCGGTGCCGTAGATCATGTTTTCCAGGGTGTCTCCGGCGTCGGCAAAGGACTTTATCCTGAAATTATGGAATTTTTTCAGACAATCGATGATGTCCGTTCCCGGCAGGTAATCGAACCAGGAATCCCCCTCGGCCACAAGCACCGGTTCTCCGACGGCAAAGGGCCTGACCAGCCCCAGGCTGGTGTAGTAGCCAGACCGGTCCTGCATGTCTTCGGGTAAAAGGATGCTGGCTGTTTCGACCTTGAAAGCCTGCAGCGCCTCCTCGGACATCGTGTCGAGAGCGGCATATTTGTTGGTATCGTTGGCCATGATGCCTCCTTGGGCATTGCGCGCGCGAACGGAATAGTGTCCTGCCAATTACCCAGGCAGGAAAAGAGGAGCCGGCGGCAACGGCAGCCGGGACCGCCGGCTCAGGGTTCGTTATGGAGCGGCCACCAGTCCGCGCCCGACACCCCCCATATCGATCCCCGGCTCGAACACGTTTGAGCGGGCCATGGCCGTCACCTTGCCAATGATGGACCCTGCCCGGGTCACCGTACCTTCAGTACGCGCCGCCTCCCACCACAAGGCAGCCACGCCGGCAACATGGGGACAGGCCATGCTGGTGCCGGTCAGAGAGGTCAGGCCACCGCCGGCCCTGGCCGAGGTCACATTGACGCCCGGTGCCACCACATCGGGCAGGGTGTTGGAGAAAGAGCCCATGACATAGGTTCCGGGCGACGTTTCGGAGGGGTTGAGCGCACCGACGCTGATGACGTCTTCGGCGGCGGCCGGCAAACCCACGCTGATTTCGTATTGCGGCCTCTTGCTTTCGTTTCCGGCTGCGGCCACCACGACGGAACCAGGAGCAAAAGCCTCGTAGGACTGCCGGATTTCCATGATGCTGTCGAACATGCGCAGATTGGCCCGGTAGGCCTCAAGGGCCTGGGAAGTGGCCGGCCTGATGTCGTAGCCCCGTTTCTTCACCAAATAGTCGACCATCCCCGGGAAATCGAATCCCAGGGACATGGAAATGACGTTGGCCTTGTTTTGCAGAGCCCAGAGAAGGCCTGAAAAGAGCATTTCCGACGAGCCGCCTTCATCGGCCAGAACCTTGCCGATCAGGGCCTGGCTGACCCCCCGGGCCACGCCGATGCGCTTGCCCTCGACATCGCGGCCAAAAATTGTCCCGGCGCAATGGGTGCCGTGCCCCTGCCGGTCGCCGTTGCCGCTGCCGGAAAAATCCTGTTCGATAAGGTTGACCCCGGCAAAGGCAGGATGGCTGGCATCAATGCCGGTATCCAACACGGCCACCACAACGCCCTTTCCCGTAAACGTCGACTTATCCGCGCCCACGGCCGCGATGCCCCATGCCGCACCGGCGGCGGCAGGCACCCCCACCGGCTCCACCAGTTTTGTAGGCATGGGGAGGGTCACGGCCATGACATCGGGGTCACGTCCCAGATCCCGGACCTCCCTGCGGTTTAACTCCGCAACATCCATTTTCACTTCAGGCGGCACTGTCTCACGAAATTCCCGGGCCAGAACGGCTATTCTGCCGGCCATATCAAGTCCCCGGGAAACGGTCCGCGAGGCAAAAGCCCCAGCCAAGGATGCTTTCGCCAAGTCTCGAAGAACAATAACCTTTTCCAGCACGATCCACCTCCGAGGTTGGGGATTGCAGCGAAGAAGGCACCTTGGCGAGGATATCCGGCATCCCGCTTGGAATAGCAATCTGTTTGCAGCTAAAAAAAGCAAACAATAAATAATTTAACATTTAATATTAATAGTTACATATACCATTGAAAATACACTGCACAGCAACGGCATCCCAAGCGACGCGACTGTTTCTGCCGGACCATTCCCGGGGGGCCCTGAGACCGGAATCACCTGCACCCGCAGACGGCAGTCGGATATGCTGCATCAGCGTTGTAAAAGGCCTGCAGCACACACCGATTCCGCAGGAGCCAAACAAAAAGCGGCCGGAACAGAGTGTTCCGGCCGCTTTTTGTCAGCAAATCCGCCACGATGCCGCAAGAACATCCTGCAGTACGCACAAATCAGGGCATCAAATTCCACCCAGGTGTATGTTCAGGCCTCAAACTGCACGGTTCAAGCGTCCCCGCCCCCCTGCCGCGTTTCCAGGACTGAACACTACCCGCGAACCCGGGCGGCCTTGGCGTTCTTGGACAGAAGCTTTTTCCACTTCGGGCCATCCAGGGCCTCGGCCAGATATTCAAGGGTGTGCATGACCGTGTGCTTGTCGCGCATCTCGGCCAGGATGCGCGAGATGCCCATCTTGCACGACGGGCAGCCGACCAGGATGGGCATGGTCTCGGCGGCGTCGGCCAGATTCTCGGCCAGGGTCTCGCGCTTGCGGTCGCGCAGCCGGTTGTAGATGGCCGGAGTGGTCATGGCCCCGGTGCCGGATTCGCCGCAACAGTTGGGCGAGATGACCACCGGCCGGCCGGTGGTCTCGGCCAGGGCGGCGCGGTACATGTCGGCGGCCTTGATCTTGGGCACATCGGACCATTCGCTGTGGCAGGCGGCGTGGTAGAGGATGGGCGAGGCGTCCTCACTCTTCGGGAACTCCAGACGGCCGAGGAGGAACTGGGTGACGTCCATGTGGACGAGGTTTGGCCGCAGGGTTTTGAGCTCATGCTCTTCGATGGACTCGCGGCAGGTGCCGCAACTGGTCAGGCTGAAGGCCGGGCTCAGCCCCAGGTGTTCGGCCTCTTCCAAAAGCGCCGCCAACGCGGCCCGGTTGCGCTCGCGGTTTTGGCGGTAGGCCTCGCCCATGCCGGCGGCCAGCAGCGGATAGCCGCAGCACAGGTGGGTGTGCGGCATGAGCACCGCCACCTCGGCCCGAAGCAGCAGATGGACGGCAGCCATGCCGATGATGCTGGAGAAGACCGAGGCCCCGCAGCCCGGAAAATAGAGCACGGTCTCCGGCGCTTCGCGCCCTTGCTGGGGAATGAAGATGGAGCCTTTGTCCAGGTCCAGGCGCTCGGCCAGATTGCGCAGGCCAAGGGACGGATTGGGGCCCCGCAGGCCGGGGTTCTCGATGCGGTTGCGCCAGAATTTCGGCACAAGGGTCATGGCCTTGCCGTGGAACTGCTGGCCGTAGGCCATGAGCTTGCCGGCCTGGGGCACGCGCTTGGCCGGATCTTCGGCCAGATAATTGAGGATTTTGTGCTTGATGGGATGGCCGCCGCAGTCCTGCTGGTCAAGGAAGCTGCGAAGCCCCAGGGCCACCTGACCGGACTGGATTTTCACCGAACACACGCCCGTGCACTTGCCGCAGGCGGTGCAGTGGTCGGTGATGCCGCGAAGCTTGTCCAAAAGCGCCTTGTCCGGCTCGCCGTGGGTGATCTGGGAATAGTAGATGGCCTCGACCAAAGCGCCGAAGCTGATGTTCTTGTTGCGCGGATGATAGAGCATCCCGCGCTCGGGCGCGAACATCGGGCAGACCTGCTTGCATTTGCCGCAGCGGTTGCAGAACTGGACGCCGCTTAGAATCGAAATCAGGATGTCCTTGTCCGGCAGCGCCGTCTTTTTGATGTCGCGGATGAGCCGGTTAAAGGAAAATGTGTAGGGCTCAACCGTCAGGATGCGGGTGGTCAGCTTGCCGGGATTGATGATGTCTTTGGGGTCCACGCGTTTTTTGTAGGCTTTGAGCGCATCGATCTTGTCCTGGGCCAGGAAGGCGATCTTGGTGATGCCGATGCCGTGCTCGCCAGAGACTGCGCCACCCAAGCGCGTGACGGTTTCAAAGACCTCTTCGGCAGCCTCCCAGGCTTGCCGCATCATCTCGGGATCATTGGAATTGACCGGAATATTGACGTGGCAGTTGCCATCGCCCGCGTGCATGTGGCTGGCCACCTCGATGCGGGTGGCGGTCATCTCGGTGTGGATGGTCTGCAGGCCTTCCTTGAGGCGCGGATACCGGGAGGCCAGATCGGTAAAGAAATAGTGGGTCTGGACTTCGACTTCGGAGTCCGACAGGTCGCGGGCGGAAATCTTGTTGCGAAGCACCCGGTCGCAAAATTCCAGCTCCATGGCGATAAATTCGTCCGAAGCCGGGATGCCGGGCAGACGGCCGGCGTTTTGCAGGGCGGTGCGATAGGCCCGGGCGATGCACTTGAGGTTTAATTCCTCAAGGAACTCGGCAAATTCCGGCACGACAGACAGCGGAATGACCACGTCCTCGTTGATTTTAAAGCCCGAGGTGCGCTTGGAGATGGCCGAGAGTTTGTGCCGGTCTTCCCAGTACAGCTCGGCAGTCTTGGCGTCCTTGGCCTCAAAGACGTCCACATTGTCGTAGGGATCGACGATGTCCACGATGTCGGCGGCGGCCCGCAACATGGCATCCTCGTCGTCGGAGTCGAGCTGCAGGAGCAGGACCGAAATGGGGTCGCCCTCGTAGAGCGCGGATTTCTTGGCGTAGCTGATGGCCTTGACGTACTTGGAGTTGAATTCCTCCAGGGCCGAAATCTTGACCGCGTCCCCTTCCTCGCGGATGCGGTTTCGCAGGCCCACCACGTCGCGGATGACGCACATGGCGTTTTTCATGGAGCGCCCGAAAAATTCCAGGCACAGCGTGCGCGAATACTTGGGAATGTCGTAGAGCGCGAAGCAGGCAACAGTGATGATGCCGTCCACGCCCTCCTTCTGCACCCCGGGGAGGCCCCCCAGGAACTTGTTGGAGACGTCCTTGCCGAGGTTCAGGCCGCGAATCTGGTTGCCCGGAAGCGTCACCACGTCGCGCACGGCCCCGTCCTCGTCGAGGATCTCAAAGACGGCCGTTTCATCGGGCTGGATCTTGTGGCGCGGGTGGTTGACCCGGCGCACCTCGATGATCTCGCCCGTGGCCTCGACCATGCGGTAGCTTATGATGTTGTCGAGGGTCGTGCCGTATTCAAAGGCAAAGGGGCCGCCGGCATTCTCGGCGATGTTGCCGCCAAGGGACGAGGCCGCCTTGGAGGCCGGGTCCACGGTAAAAAGCAGACCCTTGGCCGCCGCCGCCTTGATGGCGGTGAGCGTAATGACGCCGGTCTGGGCGCACAGGACCTTGGCTTCGGTGTCGATGTCCAGGATCTTTTTGAACTTGGCCAGACTGAGGATGGCCGAACGGCGATGGGCCGGGATGGCCCCGCCGGTCAGCCCCGAGCCGCCGCCGCGCGGAATGATGGCGAATTCGAGTTCATTGGCCAGCCGCAGGATGTGGCGGATATGGGCCTCGGTTTCAGGCAGGAGCATGCACAGCGGCAGCTCCATGCGCAGGTCCGTGGCGTCGGTGGAACATTCGATCAGCGAATTGGGCGCGGTGACCACGGCCTCGTCGGGCAAAAACTGGCGCAGGCGCTCGACCAAGTTGTCGCGAAACCGGCTGTCGGCCTCGTAAACGTCCCAGAAGGCCTTGTAGGCCTTTTTAATCGTGCGGGGGTAGGTGCCCCAGGCCTTGGGATTGGCGTCGGCCAGCCGCTTTTCCACCGACGTCTTGACGTCGTCGGCATTGATGAAGGGATTGGACCGTACCAGAAACAGTTCGGCCGCCACGGCCACGGCCAGATTCTTGGCGTCTTCGGGCCAGGTGTCGAGCTCCTCGGCAGTGATGTCGAGAACCCGGGGCACGAGACGTTCCAGGGACAGGGAAATATGGGGTGTTCGCTCCGACATGATGGGCGCTTCCGGCGAGGGTTAAAATGAGGAAGGGAGTCAGATAATGCCGTTACCAGGGAAAGGCAAGGGCCGCCCCTTTCGCATACAAAACCCGCCTGGAAAGCGCAAAATGCTTTTTGCTGCACGCCGCTGCCATTGCGCGCAAGCGTCGTAGCGGCCCTGCTCCTCTGGTCCGGCCCCATACAACCCGCCCGGGGCCGGGACTCATAGAGCAGCCTCAGGATCAAAAACATCGACGGTGCTCTCTTTCCATTAGACCCAAGAGCGCCAGTCGTCCGGCAAAACCACCTCTACGGCAAACGGTGCCGGCCACTTTGACTGTGCGGCCTGGGCACAGCGCCGCCACGGCTCCCGACCGGCCAATTGAGGCGTCCTGCCGGGTGTTGTCCCGCCAACAGCCTTTGGCCGACCATCTCCATCGCACTTCTATTATCGTCAGACAGCAACTCCATTTCGCACCTTAAAACTTGTTTCATGATAAATTTTCGACAATGCACACGCCCATCAAAAGCTTGAAGATCTCAAACTAGTTCTGCTTATAATCATAATATCTGCAGCCAAGTGGCAAATTCCCTGACGTGACAGACAATCATGGCGCTATCACAGCAAAATTTCCATTTCAGCAAGAGGAGAAAGCTAAAAATGCCACACTACCCTTGCGCTCTTTCAACAACCATGAGAACAACGAATGGAGTCTCAATCGGATTTTAACAGAAAATGAGAAATCAGAAACAATACAACCCGTGCCGTAATTAATTCTTTCCAAAGGCAATGACTCGCTCCCAACCACACCACAGCCATTGGAGACACAGCATGAAAACAAGAACAAAGCTACTTGGACTCGCAGGCATCCTCTCGCTGATGACCGCCATCCTCTCCTTTATCAGCTACACTGGCCTCAGCGACATCACTGCCCAGGCAGAAAAACTGTATGGTCGGGAAATGCAGGGTGCTAACTACGCCAACCAAATCCAGACAGACATATTATATGTCATCCGCGACGAAAAAAACATTCTCCTCTCCAACACGGATGCGGATCTCCAGAAATTCATGCAACAACTCGACAAAGGCAGGCAGGAGCTTAACAAAGACGCTGCTGCAATAAAAAAATATTTCATCACCGAACGTGGCAAAGCCCTGATCGCTAAATTGGACACCGCCCTGGCCGAGTGGTCGAAAATCCACGAAGAGGTCATCCGACTGGGCAACACCACGGACACTGCACAGAGCAAGAAAGCCCAGGCCCTGTCCTCGACGACCGGCCGCGAGAAAGCCGGCGCGCTTCTCGCCCTCGCTGATGAAATCGTGAAATTTAAACTCGACAACGCCAAGCAACAATACGAGAGCATCGAATCCGAAGGGCATTCCGTCGAGCTGACCGCCTTGGTGGCCACCCTGGCGGCCATACTCATCGGCATGGCCCTTGGCATCATCATCACCAACGGCATTCTCAAGCAACTGGGCGACGAGCCGGGCTCCATCGCCGGCATGGCCCAAAAAATCGCCGACGGCGACCTGACTGTCAAATTTGACCCCAATCGTCCGGAGATCGGCGTTTTCGGGGCCATGAAAAAAATGGTCCAGGCCCTTGTCAGCAAGATCGCCGAGGCAGACCAGAAAAGCCAGGAGGCCTTGAAAGAATCGAACAAGGCCAAGGTCGCCATGGCAGAGGCGGACGAGGCCCGCAAAAAGGCCGAAACGGCCAAGGCGGAAGGCATGTTGCAGGCCGCCATGGAACTGGAAGGCATTGTCGAAGTCGTCACCTCGGCCTCGGAAGAACTTTCGGCCCAGATCGAGCAATCCAGCCGCGGGGCCGAGGAACAGGCCCGCCTGACCGGCGAAACGGCCACGGCCATGGAAGAAATGAACGCCACGGTCCTCGAAGTGGCCAAGAATGCGGCCCACGCGGCCGAGACCTCGGGCAATGCCCGGCACAAGGCCCAGGACGGCTCCCAGCTCGTGACCCAGGTCGTGACCAGCATCAGCGAGGTGCAGTCCCAGGCCCTTGGCATGAAGACCGACATGACCTCCCTTGGCAAACAGGCCGAGGGCATCGGCCAGATCCTCAACGTCATCTCCGACATCGCCGACCAGACCAATCTGCTCGCCCTGAATGCCGCCATCGAGGCGGCCCGGGCCGGAGAGGCCGGACGCGGCTTTGCCGTGGTGGCCGACGAGGTGCGAAAGCTGGCCGAAAAGACCATGACCGCCACCAAGGAAGTCGGGGACGCCATTCGCGGCGTCCAGGACGGCGCGCGCAAAAACATCCACAACGTGGAGCAGGCCGTTTCAAAAATCGACACGGCCACCGACCTGGCCAACAAATCCGGCCAGGCACTGGGTGAAATCGTTTCCCTGGTCGATCTGGCCACCGATCAGGTCCGCTCCATTGCCACGGCCTCCGAGCAACAATCGGCCGCCAGCGACGAGATCAATCGGGGCGTTGAAGACGTGAGCCGCATCTCAGCCGAAACGTCCGACGCCATGCGCCAATCCTCCCAGGCCGTCGGGGAACTGGCCCATCAGGCCCAGATGCTCAAAACTCTCATTGACCAAATGAAGCATGACGGGGGAGTATCGTCCACAGCGCCGCGCAAGGCCGTTGCCACCGCGCCAAGGCGCGCCATCGCCCAACGCTGAACGGAGTACCCCATGGATGTAGAACAGACCGCAGCCCAGGAAAATGAACTGCTGCAACTCGTTACCTTTGCCATCGGCGAAGAGGAATACGGCATCGACATCCTCCGGGTGCAGGAAATCATCCGCACCATGGACATCACCAAGGTGCCAAACTCCCCCCCGGCCGTGGAAGGCGTCATCAACCTGCGAGGCAAGGTCATCCCGGTCATTGACCTGCGCAAACGGTTTTCAATGGAGCCCCGGCCCCATGACAGCCAGACCCGGATCGTGGTCATTGCCATACACGGCATGATCATCGGCTTTGTCGTCGACGGCGTCTCGGAAGTGCTGCGCATACAGTCCAACACGGTGGAGCCGCCGCCACCGGTCGTCTCCGGCATTGAATCGGAATACATCAAGGGCGTGGGGAAGCTTGGCGAGCGGCTCCTTATTCTGCTCGATCTCGACAAGCTCATTTCCAGCGAGGAAGTGCACACCGCCCGCTGACAACGCTGCCCGGTTTGTTAACCGCCAGGGCACTGCCGGAGATCCGGCAGTGCCCTGGCCGTCTTGTTTTCCATGGCCCGGTACCATCCCCCGCAGCAAGCCCCTTGAAAAAAGCGCCTCAACCGTCTTCGGATGGTTTCTCCGCCTTGCCCAGCCGTTCGTCCTCCTGGGCCACGGCTCCGGCCGCAGCAGCCGCAGCAGCGGCAGCCAGCGGCGGCAGGCCGGCCGTCTGGTCGGCCTGCTTCTCCCCGCCGGCCAGGGGGCGCATCTCCGGCGGGAAATAGACCGTCACATTGCGGTGGGCAAACTCGATGCCGTTATTCCTGAAGGCCTCCTGCACCCGGCGGTACAGTTCCTTTTGCACCACGAACTGGCGTCCGGGGACGGTCTTGAACTTGATGCGCAGGATCATGGCGGAATCTTCCATCTTGCGCACGCCCATGGACTTGATGTCGCTCAGCATCCCCTGGCTGACCTCCTCGTCGGCCATGACTTCCTTGTTGATGCGCTTGATGATCTTTCGGATCTTGTCGATGTCGGCGTCGTAGCGCACCCGGAAGTCGAGCTTGGAGATGATATAGTCGCGGCTGAAGTTTTGCAGGATTTTTAAGCCCCCGTAGGGGATGGTGAAGACCATGCCGCGCGGGTGGCGCAGTTTCATGGAGCGCAGCGAGATCTGCTCCACCGTGCCCTTGGCCGTGCCGGCCTCCACGTAGTCGCCCACCCGAAAGGCATCGTCGATGAGGAAAAAGACGCCGGAGATGATGTCCTTGACCAACGTCTGGGCCCCAAACCCGATGGCCAGGCCAACGACGCCGGCGCCGGCAATGAGCGGGGCGATGTCAACGCCAAGAGCCGACAGGGCAATAAGCGTCCCCATGACCACGATGACGCTGAGTAAAAACTTGCGCAAAAGCATGAGCAGCGTGGCGCTTCGCGACCCGCCCGCACCGCCGCCCTCCTCCATCTCCTCGCCCGGCATGGACGTTTCCTCGCCAAGCCGGCGGTCGATGCGGATGCGCACCACTTCCCAGGCGAGCAAACCGCCCACCACCACCAACAGCACACTCAGCACATTGCGGGCAAACAGCCAGCCAAGCGCAATCTCCACGCCCCACATCTTGAGCATGGCAAAGGTGGCAAAGGCCGCCAAGACAAGGCGCAGGGTCTTGCGAATGAGCGGGATGTAATAGCGCAGCGTGCGCTTGTCAGCCGGGGCCTTGCCGCCCTCCCGGCCCGGGGCCGCAGCCTCGGTTTGGCGTGCCGTGTCCGCGTCCAGGGGGATGATTTCCCGGTCCTCCCCGGAGGCGGCCAGCAAGAGCTTTCGCACCCACAAGTCCACGCCGATACAGGCGGGAATGGCAAACAGGCCCATGACCAGATGGAGGATGGTGGCGTTGCCGATAAGGGCCTGGCTGCTCCAATAGAGGCCGATGGCCACAACATAGGCCATGGCGACAACGTGCCCATAGCGCGCAGCCCAAAACCGCGCCCCGCCGGCTTCGCCGGCATCGTCGCCCGAAATGGCGGCAGCCACCCGCTCCCGGTTGGCGTAGAGCATGGCCGCCAGCATCAGTCCCACCAGCGGCCCGGCCTGGGCGTAGAGAATGTCGCCAAAGGCCTCGGCCTTGCCCACCTCTTCCAGGGCGACGCTGACCACCCCCACCACCAGGGAGACCAGGGCAACGGCGATCATGCAACGATAGAGGGTGGCGGCATCGGCGTCGGCCAGGGGGATGGGCCGGGCCGCTTCCCAGTCCGGCGCAAGCAGAATCCGGGCCGCGGCCTGGATGAGCAGGTAATTGGTCAGCCCCACCACAAGCAGGGTGCCAAGCTCGCGCAGCGCACCGGCGTCCGGGGCCAGGACCAGGAAAAGCAGCGACGCGGCCAGGAAAAAGACCGCCACCTCCAGCGCCTGCAAGCCCAGATTAGCCAGGATCACCACACCGCGACTGGTTTGCAGCGAGGGCGGGGCCGCGTCCAGACGCCGCTTGAGGCCCTGGCGCAGCCGGCCGGTCCAGGCAAAGGCCCCGAGTCCGCCTGCGCCGATGGCGGCCAGCACGACCAGGGAACGCAGGAGGGCCGCCGCCCCGCCGCCGTCGCTTATGTTGGCCAGAATCCTGTGCTCGGCCAGCTCCTGCCCGGCCTCATGGAGAAATGCGGCGTTTCGCTCCTGGACAGCCCGTATGTTCGATTCCAGTCGCCCGAAAAGGCTGCGGACAAGGCCGCCGGTCTGGGTGGCGGCTGCGGCAGCCTGGGCGGCGACAGTCTGGGCCGCGAGCTTTTCGTGCAGCAGGTTTCTGGCCTGGACATCGGTCAGGGCGGCCATGAAGGCGTCGACCTGCCCCGGCTCGGTTGGCTCATGCGGACTGGCCGCCGGGGCCTGTTTCGCCGCCTTGGGCATGGCCGGAAAACCGGTGGCTCGGGCCGGACAGGCACCGTGGGCCAGGACCATGGCCACGGCCAAAATGGCCAGAAGATGCCGGAGTGTCGCCTGCATGGTCGCTCCTTGGGAATCGCCTGGCCGCTGCCAACGCACCAGGATGTGCCAGGGCCAGGCCATAGAAAGCTGTATGCCATGCGGCCCGCCAAGACAATTGCCCTCCCGTGCCGCCACACGAAAAACGGGCGGCCCAAAAGGACCGCCCGTTGGCGTCAGCAGAGGGTTGCGTCCCAGGCCGCCGGGAACGCGCCCGGCATCGGCCCCGGCCGACGGCTGGTCAGGAAGCGCCCATCAGTTCAGCCTCCCAGGCCTCGACATGGTACAGGCTGGTCCCGGGATTCTTGGCCCAGGCGCAGGTCTGCTCCATGTTCGTTTCCACGGGCCAGGGACTCTTCCCGGCCAGGACTGCGGCCAGCGAAGACGCCTGCACCTGGGCAACATCGGAGATGCGCAGCGAGTGCTGGGGACCGGAAATATATCTGATTTTGTACGTATTCATGTCCGCCTCACGTTGATGCCTGGAGCCGCAAACGGGGCAGCGCCCCAACAGCGCGGCCCCCGGCAACAAGTCCGAAGGAGAGACGGAAAAGGCGGAAGGACTTGCTCCAGGCCGCCTTTTCCGTACCAGGTTCCTGCCCTCCCCTAGCCGTGGGCGCCGGGGAAGAAGATCGCGCTGACGAAGTACAGGACGACCAGAAGGGACGTTCCAAGCCCGAGGCTCCAGCGGATCAGCTTCATTTCAATCGGCTGGAGCGGCTCGTACTCCATCTTTTTCATCTCTTCGGCAACATTTACTTCCTGAGGTATCTGCATACGATTGCTCCTTGCGGGCTAGACGATGGGCGGCTTGACGCCGTGGAAGAACAGCCAGGAGATGAACAGGCCGATCCAGATGATAAATCCGAACAGGCACACGACATACACGGCCGCCAGCTTGCCTATGCCTTCCTCCCAGAGTTTCTTGAAATTGGAGACGACGCCGATGGTAAAGAAGGTCAGGATGAAGAAGATGACGCGGAAGGTGCCTGTTCCGGCAATGGCTGCCTTGCCGAACTTGATCATGTCGCCGCCCTTGGCGCACAAAATGAGCATGACAAGGAAGGTGACCACGTAGCCCAGGACGAAGCGCGGGAACCGGTCCAGCACTTCGGAAAAGCGCATCCGCTGACCGGGCTTGCATTCGATCATGGTGCACCAGATAACAGCCAGGACAAAGGACCAGACGCCGATGAACACGTCGATGAAGATCTTGACCGTGGTGGCCGTCATGGTCACCCAGCCTTCCTGATAATTGATGCCGTAGTCGGCCAGGGCCTTGGCCCGGATCAGGGCGTCGGTGATGACGCCGCTGGCAATGGCCCCGCCGTCGGATTTGACCGCCAGACCCATCCAGGCTCCGGCCACGAGCGGTTCGGTAGCCAGGCCCCACTGGGCGGCAAACGGCAGAATGAGCATTTCCACGCAGGTGAAGACCACCACCAGCGAGGACACCATGATGGGAACGATGGGCCGGGCGCGGATGGCCCCGCCGGTGGCGATGGCCGCGGACACGCCGCAGATGGAGATGCCGGACGCCAGGGGGGCGGCCCACTCCCGGCTGAATTTGAAGTGCTTGCGGGCCACGTAATAGACCAGCGCCCAATAGATGAGGTAGGCTTCAACAATGGCGCAAAGCCCCCGGAAGATCACCGAAGAGGCCAGCCCCAGGGCATCCACCGACTTGACGCCAAGTTCCGCGCCAAGCACCACAATGGCAATCTTGACGAACATTTCGGGCCGAAGCGCTTCTTTGAGCGACTGGGCCACCCCGGGCATGAAGTTGCCGATAAAAACGCCGGCCAACAGGGCGATGATAAACCCGGCCTCGCCCGTAAGCCCCATGGACCAGGTGAGACCGAATTTGGCGGTCTGATCCGGCGTGGCCGCGATGACCGCATAGTTGCCCAGGGAGTAACAGCCGTAGCTGATGAAAAAGACCAGGGTGAAACTGCCGATGAATTTGCCGACATTGCCGCCAAGCATCCGCACGCCGACAGCAAGGACGGCCGTAATGAAGGCATAGGTCGCCAGCAGGGCAACCCAGCCGTTTATGTCTTTGTAGGCGGGCGTCGCTGTGGAAAAGGCTTTTGAGAATGAGGTCCAGACGTTGGTTTTAACGCCCCAGCCAAGGACGTCGTAGCCGGAGAAAGTGAGCATGGACAGCAGGAACAAGAACAACCCGATAATCAGGGCGAGCTTGTCCTCAGTGAGCCACCGTTTTTCAGCCATTACAACCCTCTCTATTCTTTAATAATGAAGGAATCATCGAAAATATGCACCTGTGCTCCTTTCGCTGATCAAACAGCCAGATTCCTCCCCGTGTGCGTTACACCATCAAATCACGCCGTAGCCGCCGGTTCCTTTCATGCCCCCCTCGCTTTGCAAGACAAGTTGCCATCCGCCTCCTGCCGCGCCGCAACGCCGTCCATTCCCGGCCCCCAGGCGGGAGCGCCTCCCGGCCCGGTCGATCAAGCCCGGACCCAGGCCGTCTCCCGGCTGCAACCGGGAACTTCCCCTGCTGTGCCGTTGCGGGCAGCATCCTTTCTGCAAAGTCGGGGCCATGGGAACGACCCATGCCATCATACTTGATTATAACACTATTTAAAATTCGATCAGTCCAATCTGCAAACTCGGGTTAGCGCCCTGAAGCCGCGCGGTTGCATTGCCTTTTTCGCCCGGCCGCCCCACACTCCGCAAAGGAGCCGATATGAAAACCCTCAAACACCGCTTCCTGGTCGGGCTGTCCGTGAGCATGGCCGTACTCGGCGTCTTTTTCGCCGTGCTCATTTCCATGAACCTGCGCGACCAGCTCATCACCGATACCGAGCACAAGGCCTCGCTGGTCCTGTCCCAGGTCGAAGCCATGCAGGCCTATGTGCGCGAGGTGCTGCGTCCGATCATGTACGAACGCCTCCCGGCCGACGAATTCGTCCTCGAAGCCATGTCCACCTCGTTTGTCACCCGCAAGGTCATGAGCGACTTAAACGGCCGCGACGACCAGTTCCGCTACCGCCGGGTGGCGGTTGGAGCGCGCAACCCCGATTACGAGGCCGATCCCTTCGAGCAGACGATCATGGCCCGCTTTGCCGCCGATCCGCAGTTGACCCGACTGGAGGAAATCACCCGGCGCGACGATGAAGAGGTGTTCGTGGCGGCCAGGCCGGTGCGCTTTGAGGCCTCATGCCTGCACTGCCACGGCGACCCGGCCGAGGCCCCGAAAGCACTGCTCACGCGCTACGGCGACACAAGGGGATTCTGGCGGCACGACGGCGAATTGGTGGGGCTGGATATGGTGGCCATGCCCGTGGCCGGGGCGCTCGGGCAGATCAAGGGGAAGACGATCGGCTTCCTGTCGCTTTTTGCCCTGGGCATGGGGGCTTTTTATCTGACGCTGCAGGTGTTTTTCGACCGGCTGGTGGTGGTCAACCTGCGGCGGGTGACGGAGGTCCTGCGCCGCTACTTCCCCAAAGAGGCCGGCGAGGCCCCCAAAACGACGACCGACGAAGGGGAGATCGAGGAGATTTACACCGGCATCGATGTCCTGGCCTCACGGCTCAAGGAAGCCCGGGAGAACATCGAGGACCACGCCCAGAATCTTGAACGCAAGGTGGCCGAGCGAACCCTGGATCTGGCCCGGGAGGCCGACGAACGCCGCTCGGACGTGTCACTGTTCGTCGAGCTTTTAAGCATCTTGAATCTCTCCCAGACCCGGTCCGAACTGCTGGCGGCCGCCTTGCCCCGCATTGCCGGCCGGTTCGGGGCCGAAACCGCTGCCTACGAGTGCGAATTCTCCAATGGCGGCTCCATCGCCTGGCCGGCCGGGACCGCCCCGCTGCCGCCCCCGGCCGATTGGCGCAGGCTCGTGGCCGAAGGCGAACTGCGTCTGACCAAGCAGGCGGCGCTCATTCCGGTACGCACCACCGACGTCAGCCGGGGACTGCTGCGCCTGTATTTCCCGGTCGCCGGCCCCGGCCCCGATCCCGAGGCCGCCGATCTCTACCGGGCCATCGGCCAACAGCTCGGCATTGCACTGGAAAATCTCGACGCCATCAATTCGCTGTTAGCCCAAAACACCCTGCTCGGTTCCATCTTCGACGGCATCTCCGACCCGCTCGCCCTCATCGACAGCACCAGCGGCATCATCCTGGCCAACGAACCGGCCCGGGAACTGGTCCGGGCGCTTTGCGACCAGCCTCCCCTGCCCGGCCAGATGCCGCGCCTGCCAGCCAGGCTGCTGGGCGATCCTCCCCCCGAGGCAACCCCGGACACTGCCGCCACTGGCGACGAACCCGTCTTCGCCACCGTGGCCCTCGACGACGGCCGCTCCTTTGCCGTCACCCGCTACCCTCTGGCCTCCCCCGCCGGCCAGTCGCGTCGCTTCGTGGTCTACGCCCGGGAAAACACCACAGAACGCCGGATGCTGGAGCAGATGCGCCAGGCCGAAAAGCTCGTGGCCGTGGGCAAACTGGCTGCCGGGCTGGCCCATGAAATCAACAACCCCCTTGGCGTCATTGCCTGCTACGCGGAACTCCTGCGCCAAAGCCTTGTCGATCCCCAGGCCCTCGACGATCTCGCCGTCATCGAACGCCACGCCACCATGGCCAAGAAAGTGCTGCGCGATCTGCTCGACTTCGCCCGGCCCCGGCCGGCCAAGCCCGGCCCCTGCGACCTCGCCGCCCTGGCGGCCAGCCTCGCCCGCATCTTCGAGGTCCAGGGCCAGTCCCGCCGCGTGGGCCTTTGCGTCAACGTCCCGGCCGACCTTCCCCTGGCCAAGGCCGACGCCACCGCCCTGGAGCAGGTGCTCTCCAACCTGCTCTTAAACGCCCTGGACGCCGTGGCCCCGGATACGGGCCGCATCACCCTGGCCGCCGCTGCCTCGGCTGACGGGGAGCATCTCAGCCTCACCGTGTCCGACAACGGCCCGGGCATCCCGCCGGCCGACCGGCCCCACATCTTTGATCCGTTTTTCACCACCAAGGACGCCGGCCGCGGCTCGGGCCTCGGACTGGCCGTGGCCTATGGCCTCATGCGCGACATGGGCGGCGCCATCGACGTGGCCACCGACGGCGGCGCGATCTTCACCCTGACCCTGCCCGCCTGCGTTGGCCCCTGCCAGGAGGAAACCCCGTGACCGACTCCCCCCGCGTGCTCATCGTCGACGACCAGCCCGACTTCGCCAAAGGCCTCGTGCGCCTGCTCGCCCCCAAACTCCCCGAGGCCAGCCTGTCCTGCGTGCTCTCCGGCGAAGCCGCCCTGGCCGATCTGGCGGGTGCCCCCTGCGACGTCATGGTCACCGACCTGCGTATGCCGGGCTTAACCGGCCTCGACCTCCTGCCCAAAGCCCTGGCCCTGGCCCCAAACCTCGGCATCGTGCTGGTCACCGCCCACGGCGACATCGATTCCGCCGTCCTGGCCCTCAAAGCCGGCGCCTACGACTTCCTGACCAAACCGGTGGACTCCGACCACCTCGCCCGGGTCATCGCCAAGGGCCTGGAACGGGCCGCGCTGCTTCGGGAAAACCGCCGGCTGCGCGCTGCCGTGGCCGCCTGCGGAGCCGAATCCGGGCTGCTCGGCCAGTCCCCGGCCGTGCGGCACATCAAGGACACCATCGCCGCCGTGGCCGCGTCAGACTACACCGTGCTCATTCGCGGCGAATCCGGCACCGGCAAGGAACTGGCCGCCCGGGCCATCCATGCCCAGTCGCGCCGGGCCGGCGGCCCGTTTTTGTCCGTCAACTGCCCGGCCATCCCGGACCAGATCCTGGAGAGCGAACTCTTCGGCCACGTGCGCGGCGCCTTCACCGGAGCCGAACGCGACCGCCGGGGCCTGTTCGTCGCCGCCAACGGCGGCATCCTCGTCCTCGACGAAATCGGCGATATCCCCATGAGCGTGCAGACCAAGCTCCTGCGCGTGCTCCAGGAACGCGAGGTGCGGCCCGTGGGCTCCAGCAAATCCATCCCCGTGGACGTGCGCATCCTGGCCTCCACCAACCAGGACCTCGAAGCCCGCATCCTGGACAAGACCTTTCGCGAAGACCTCTACTACCGCCTAAACGTCCTCACCCTGCGCCTGCCGCCCCTGCGCGACCGGCGCGACGATATCCCGCTTCTCGCCACCGCCTTTCTCGAACGCGCCTGCCGGGAAATGGGCATCGGCGACAAGGAATTCTCCCCCGAAGGGCTTGCCGCCCTGGCCGGCCGCGACTGGCCGGGCAACGTCCGGGAACTGTTTAACTTCGTGCGCCGCCTGACCGTCTTCTCCCACAGCGACGTCATCAGCCAGGCCGCCGTGGCCGCTGCCGATTCCGATTCCGGCAACGGTACCGAACCGCGCGACGACGATGCCCCGGCCGCCCCCTACCTCGAAGCCAAAGCGCACGTGGTCGATGCCTTCACCCGGCGCTACGTCGAGCGCCTGCTCGGCCAGACCCGCGGCAATATCTCGGAAGCCGCCCGGCTGTCGGGGCTGGAACGGGTGTCGTTGCAAAAGATACTGCGACGGCTTGGCATTGCAGCCGAGGGATTTCGCTAATCAGGGGAAGGCGAAGGAGAGGGAGAGGGAGAGGGATGCGGAGAGGGGAGAAAAGCGAAGAAAATCGGGGCGTTGCCCCGAACCCCACCGGGGGGG
>NZ_MLBG01000076.1 GCF_001936595.1 Desulfovibrio sp. DV | reverse complement strand
CCGGCTTTTCGCTCCAGGATTGATGGAACGGACGCAGGGCGTTCCCCGAGGAATGGAGCCGGGCCGGCCGGCGACGACCGGCAGAAGGCCGGTACGGCCCGGATCGGACCAGCCCGCCGGACCAGTCCGCCGGACCCGGCAGCCGGGATATTCGGCCAGACCAGGCCGGTGAAGACCGGCGGCTGTGGCCGCCGGGCCGGCAGGTGACGGCGCGGCTGATTGTTGTCGGCTGGGCCGGCTTTCGGGGCTGGGGGAAAAATGCGGGAAACCGGCGTGCGCCCCATGCAAAAAGGCCGTCCCGGTGCCGGGGACGGCCTTTTTGCTTCGCGAAGCCAAGGGCTGGTTAGGAGCCGGCAGCGGTGGTCAGGGAGGTGGCGATCTTGTCGAAGAGGCCGGACAGGCTGGTGCCGACCGAGGTGACGGCGGTGATGATGACGGCGGCGATCAGTGCGGCCATAAGCCCGTATTCAACTGCCGTGGCCCCTTCTTCGTCGCGGATGAAAGTGGTGATGGCGGTCAGCATGGTGTCTCTCCCGGTATGTAAAGTTGTTGTGGGTTCCCTGTGCGTCTCTTGCCCTTCAATAAGCAGGTCTTGTGCCAGGGTGGGAGAAATTTTTAATTCACTGAAATTCCGGGACTTATTTATTCAAGGGGAGGGTTCCGGTCCAACCGGCGTGGAGTGGCAGGGCGCTGTTCCAGCAACTGTGGAGCCGGCGTTCAGGGGGCTGCGGGCAGGGGAACCAGGGCCAGGCCGAGCAGGCCGAAGCGTTTGTCCGCCGCACCGCCCTCGGCCGCAAAGGCCAGCCGGCTGCGCCCCGGGGGCAGGGTCAGTTCCAGGGCCAGGGGCGTGGACGGGGTCGGGCAGTCAAGCACCATGGCCAGCCCCGGCCCCTCCAGCCGCAGGCGAAGCGGAGAGGCAGACACGACTGCGCCGGCCAGCCGGACCCTGGCCGGCTGGTCCCCGGCGTTGTCCAGGGAGGCCTCGGCTGTTTCGCCGGCCCAGACCACATCGCCCGTGACCGCCCGTTCCGGGGAGGAAAAGCCCGGGCCAAAACGCAGGGTCAGGGGCGAGACCGCCCCGGTCTCCACGGTCCGGGCCGGCAGGAGGGCCAGGGAGGACAGGGCGATGCCGTCCCCGGCCAGACGGGTCTGGGACGAGCCCAGCCGGCCGCCCACCCGGGCCGGTGCGACCTGCCAGCCGGTGTTGTCGCGGTAGAAAACGTCGAGCAACCGGTTGGCCCCGTCCACCACCACCAGGACCCGGTCGGCCAGAAGCTGCGGCGCGTCGGGATGTGGGGCATAGGGATCGGCGGCCGGCGGACCCAGGCGCGAAACCCGGCCCAGGGCCACAGCGGTCACGGGTGCAGCCGGAGCGGACAGGCGGCGCAGGACATAGACCGGTGCGTCGGCCGGGGCTGCCGGGTCCGGGCCGGGCAGCACCCGAAAGCTCCGCCCGGTGCGGCGGGCGAAATAGGCGGTCCAGTATTCCGGGGAGGTCAGTTCCACGCTGACCGCGGCAAAGAGGTCCGGGGCCACCAGGATGGCCCCGTCCGGCACGTCTTCCAGGGCCGGACTGCGGGCCGCCAGTTCGGCCACGCGCCAGCGACCGGCAGAGGTGATTTTGCTTTCGCGCACCGAGGCGTTGACCGAGGCGTTGACCAGGACGACCAGGGCGAGGCCCAGGCCGAAAAGCGCCGCCCCGGCCGGCCGCAGCCGCCTGGGCAGCCGATCGGCCAGGGCCAGCGCGCCAAGGGCCAGGAGCACGGCCAGGGCATAGAAGGAAAAATTCGAGGTGACGTACCAGGCCAATCCCCCGGCCGCCGGTTCCTGGTACTTGGGCGACAGGGCGATCAGCACATTGGGGCAGATGACGGCGTAGCCGGCCAGGGCCAGGGCCAGGAGGCGGGGCCGAAAGGGGCGCTCGGCCCGGCCCAGGCAGGCAAAGGCCAGCCCGCCGGCCAAGAGGGCCATGGCGATCCAGGCCGGGGCGAAAAGCGGCCAGTTGCCGGCCAGATCGGCCAGATACTGGCCAAAGGACAGGACGTAGCGGCTGGTGGCCTGGGGGAAGCGGTTGATGGAGTCGAGGTTGAGGCCAAAAGCCCCGAGCGGCAGGGCGCTTTGGCTGTAGGCCAGGGCGGTTTTAAGGACGCGCAGGGGATTGGTGATGTCCAGGGCGTTGCCGTCGTAGGCCGAGGGGTGGGTGAAGCGGTAACCGAGGTAGATGGCGGCATAAACCGGGACCACGGCAAAGGCGGCGCAGCCGGTGGCAAGGCGTTGGCGCAGCCGTCCGCGTCCGGTCAAAAGGACGATGCCGGCCAGGACGGGCAGATAGGCGACAAAGGCCTCAAAATGGCAAAAAGCCAGGAACATGGCGATATTGGCCAGGACGAGCCAGCGCCGCCTGGAGGTTTCGCCGTGGCGCAGCAAGGCGTAGCCGGCCCCCAGGAGCCACAGCATCCCGGCATCGAATACCAGCGGATAGGCGGTCAGGATGTTGTGGTGCCAGTTGTCCTGATACAGCGACAGGCAAAGCGCGGCGATAAGGACGCCCAGGGCCGGGCTGGCCGCCAGGCGGGCGGCAAGCCCGGCAAGCCCGGCCACGACGGCCAGGGCCACGGCCAGGGACAGGGCCTTTCGGGCCGGCAGGCTGTCGATGAAATAGGGCAGGCTGGTCAGGCCCACGTGGAGATAGTGGTGGAAGCGCCCGGAGCGGGTGGCCAGATCGGTGCAAAGGGCGCCCAGGGTGCCGGTGGTCACGGCCTGTTCGTAGACGAGGTCGTCGCTGGTGGTGGCGCCGGTGCGCAGGTAGCCCCAAAAGGCCAGCACAGCCAGGGCCGCCAGACACAGCGCAGCCAGAAACCGGCCGGCGGGCCGGGGCAGGGCATTCATCCCCTTGCGGCTACCAGCCGAGCACGTAGTAGCGCAAGTAGATGTAGCCCATGGAGATGGCGATGGTGCCAAGGGTCACCGGCGCGCCGTACTTGAAAAACCGGCCAAAGGTGATCTTGTGCCCGGCTTTTTCCGACAGCCCGACCACAATGACGTTGGCCGAGGCCCCGATGGCCGTGCCGTTGCCGCCAAGACAGGCCCCAAGCGCCAGAGACCAC
The DNA here is from genome assembly GCF_001936595.1 of Desulfovibrio sp. DV. GTDB lineage: Bacteria > Desulfobacterota > Desulfovibrionia > Desulfovibrionales > Desulfovibrionaceae > Solidesulfovibrio. Next base: position 20,362 of record NZ_MLBG01000076.1, on the reverse strand, counting down.
CACACCGGCAACATGGTCGGATGGGTGTACAGGGCCGGCCCGGTCAGCCCGGTGGCCGGCCCCAGGACCTTCTCGGCCAGTTCGGCCAGGAGCGGGTTCATGGTGGCCACAAAGGGGATGTTGTCCACGATAGCCGAGGCAATGCCGGAAAACCAGACCATGACCATGGACAACATGAACATGGAGTCCTTGGTGGGGTTGGTAAGCGCAATGACCTTCTGGGACAGGACTTCGATCAGCCCGGCTTTGACCGTGCCGCCGATGATGATCAAAATGGCCGATGAAAAAGAAGATGGATGGGCCATTCCACTTCCATCGAATATTTTTTGCGGGTCCTCGCCGGAAATGAGCAGCAAGGTGGCGGCCCCGAGCAGGGCGATGGTGGCCGGTTCAAAGCCGAGAAAGCCGTGCAGGGTGAAGCCCAGGATGGTGAGGCCAAGGACCGCGCCGCTTTTTTTGAGAAGCGCCGGGTCGCGGATGAGCACGCGTTCGTCCATGGCCAGGATGCGGGCCTTCTGGGCTGCGCCGACCGTGAGGCGTTTGCCGAAGATGACCTTCCAGACGAGCATCCAGGCCGCCATGACCACGATGATGGCCGGGGTGAGATGGATGATGAAATCCATGAAATCCAGGCCGGCCTTGGAGGCGATCATGATGTTTGGCGGGTCGCCAATCAGCGTGGCCGTGCCGCCGATGTTGGAGGCCAGGGCCTCGGTGATGAGGTAGGGCACCGGGTCGATTTCCAGTTCCTTGGCCACAAGCAGCGTCACCGGGGCCAGGAGCAGGACCGTGGTGACGTTGTCCAAAAAGGCCGAGGCAATGGCTGTTACCACGGCGAAAATCGCCATGATGGCAAAGGGTTCGCCCCGGCCGATCTTGGCCGACTTGACGGCCACGTACTGGAAGACGCCGGTCTTGGTCATGATGTTGACCATGATCATCATGGAGATGAGCAGGAAGATCACGTTCCAGTCCACGCCCAGATCGACGTCGTGGAAGGCGTCGTGCTGGGTGAGCACCTTGGTGGCCAGCGTCAGGGCCGCGCCAAAAAGGGCCACCTTGGTCTTGTTGATCTTCTCCGAGACAATAACGACATAGGCCGCAACAAAGATGGCCGTGGCAATCCAGAACATGGGGGCTGTCTCCGGGTTACAGGCCGCAGTGGCCGGCCAGAAAATCGAGGATGCGCCGGCGGGTGAGTTCGCCGACGAGCCGCCCGTCGTCTTCGATCACCGGCAACACATTGAACCGGCCTTTGGTGAAGAGCGCCTCGGCCGCGAAAAAGGTGCCTTCAGGGCTCACAGCCGTGATTTCGCGGGTCATGATGTCGGCGGCGGTCTTGTCCTGGCAGGAGTTAAAACTGTCCCGGATCACGGTGTCATCCTCGGGCAGGGCCTTGGCCAGATTGGCGTCGACGTAAAAGGGCATGGCGGACCGCAGCAGGTCGTAGCAGCTCACCACGCCAAGGAGGTGCTGTTTGGCGTCAACGACGTAGACCAGCCGGGAATTGTGGCAACGGTGGGCAGCCACCAGTTCGGCAAAGGTGGCGTCCAGGCCGACGGTGGCCAGGGTCGTTCGCATCATCTCGCGTATGCGCATGGGGTGCTCCTTGGGCTGTGGCCGCCGGGGTGCGGCCGGACGACAGGTCTGGGATGGTCCCGGTTTGCGGAAAATGTCAAGGCCGGCCAAGAACCTCGGGGTTGAGGCAGGTGGGGGGCGTGGTCCCCTCCAGCATGGCCAGCAGGTTTCGCGCCGCCAGGGTGGCCATGCCGTTTCGGGCGGCGTCGGTGGCCGAGCCGATATGCGGCGTTATGACCACGTTTGGCAGAGCGGCCAGACCCTCGGCCATGCGTGGCTCAAATTCATAAACATCCAGGCCTGCCCCGGCAATGCGGCCATCGCGCAGGGCCGTCACCAGGGCGGCCTCGTCGATAATCGGGCCCCGGCCGGTGTTGACCAGGATGGCTGTCGGCCGCATCCGGGCGAAAGTGGCGGCGTTAAAGGCGTGGCGGGTCTGCGGGGTCAGGGGGGCGGTGATGCAGATGACGTCGGCGGCGGCCAGGAAGTCCTCGAAGGGCAGGTAGGTCGCGCCGCACTCCCGCACCAGGGCTTCGTTGGGTTTTCTGCCGCCGCAGGCCACGATGGGCATGGCAAAGCCGCGCGAGAGCCGGGCCACGGTGGCGCCGATGCGTCCCGGGCCGTAGATGCCAAGGGTCTTGCCGGCCAGTTCCGTGCCGATAAACTGCATGGGCCCCCAGCCCGGCCAGTTGCCCGAGCGCATGGTGGAATCGGCGGCCACGATGTGGCGGGCCACGGCCAGGATCAGGCCAAAGGCCAGTTCGGCCGTGGCCTGGGTCAGCACGTCCGGGGTGTTGGACACGGGCATCCCCCGGCGGGTGGCCTCGGGCACATCGATGTTGTCATAGCCCACGGCGTAGTTGGCATAGCCGCGAAGGAGCGGGGCGGCGTCGAAAAAACCGGCGTCGATGCGGTCGGTCAAAAGGCCGATGACGCCCTGGGCCGTGGCTGCCCGGGCCAGCAGCTCGTCGCGGGTCAGCGGCCGGTCCTCGGGGTTGACCCAGACGGTGGCCTTTTCCCGCAACAGGGTGAGTCCGGCTTCAGGAATGGCCCGGGTGACGACAATGTGGGCTTGTGCGGTCATTGGGGTGCTCCTTGGTCAGCCAGGGGCCCGGAGCAGCGGTCCGGGCGCCGGCGGATTTTGGCCTGCAGGGCAGCTATGGCCCGGGTCAGGCCGATGGGTCCAAACAGCCCGGCGGCGGCATAAAGCGGAAACAGGCGCGGGGCGTTGACGCAAAAAAGCGTGTTGCCAAGCAGGGCCGGATCAGTCCCGCTGGCCGGGATGAGCACGAGGTTTAGCATAAAAAAGCAAAGCAGGTGCAGGCACATGATGGGCACGGTGTTTTCGCCAAGGAGCAGCAGCAGGCTCCCCGGCCTGACGCTTTTGGCCAGCTGCCTGGCCAGGAAAAGGGCCAGATAGGAACCGTTTAAGGATGTTACAAAGACCAGCAGGGCATTGCCGTGGAAAGACATCGTGGACAGGTTGTAGTCGACGGTTGCCCCCAGGCAGGCCAGGAGTACGGCGCAAAGGACGCTTGCGCCAAGGCCCCGGGCGGTGAAAAGCGCGTCGAAACCGGGCCAGCTCCTGGCTGCGCTGCCACAGACGTAGAAGAAAAGGCCGAAGCCGACCTTACCCAGCTGGCTGGCCACCGGGGACAGGTCGAAAATCTGGGCGGTCAGGACACAGGCCAGGGCCAGCAGGCCCGTTGCCCCAAGCAGCCGGGCCGGGGCGTCGCTGCCAAGCAGGCGGGGCAGGGGCAGGGCGGCGAGCTGGACGAAAAAGAGCGTCACCAGGAACCAGCCGCCGTTATACAGCGGAAACTGATGCCCCGTGGTCAGAGGCTCGGAGACCAGGGCGCGCAGGGAAAAGGGCGCGATGTCGGTCCACAGGCCAAGGCCGGCGGCTGCGGCCCAGGTCAGTCCGGCAAAGAGCAGATTGTAGAGGAAATAGGGCACCAGCAGCCGTCTGGCCCGGCGTAGGGCATAGCCCCGGGCATCGGCCCGGTGGGCCGGGTTGAACACGAAGCCGGACAGCAGGAAGAAAAAAGCCATGTGGTAGGAATAGATGGGATACCAGGAAAACGGATCGTAGCAGTGGCCAAGGACCACCAAAATGATGCCAAGGCCTCGGGCGATGGTGATGGCTTGGTCGCGCTGCTGGGGCATGGGCTGTGTGCCTTGGGGTTTTGCGTAAAAGCCTTCCCGGGAGGTGCCCAGGGGATCGGGCTTTGTCAATGGTTCCGGCCGAGGGTTGCAGGAAGCGGGAGAATGGAATAGTATATCCTATATATAGTCCAAAGTGGAGGCCCTGTGGACCCGCAATCCCGTCTGCTCTATGCCACCCCCCAGGGGGACCGGCGGTTCGTCGATGGCCAGGCTGTGGAAACCCTGACCCTGGCCGCAGCCGCGGCGGCGGCCAGGCCCGGGGACACGGTGCAACTGCTGCCGGGCGGCTATTTTCCGCCCACCATTATCGATGCCGAAAACCCGGCCCGGTCCGAGCCGATCTCCGTGGAACTGCGCGGCGTGGCCGGCCGGGAGGACGCCCCGGTGACCATCCGGGGCCTTGGTCCGACAACGGCCCTTTTCGGCGAAGGCAAGGCCGAGATCGCGGACACCAGACTGCCCACAGCCGATCAGTTCGCCTTTTTCAAGTTGTTTGACTGCCAGTGGATCGTGTTCGAGGATTTCGACGTGGCCGGCTGCTGGCCGACGTTTTGCTATATGGAAAACAGCAGCTACGTGACCATGCGCGGCGTGCGGGCCTTTGACGGCCGCTACGTGGTCTTTGCCCGGGGCGAGGGCTGCCACCATATCCTGCTCGAGGACAACCGCTGGCGACAGGACCCGACCGGTGCCCTTTGGCGCGACATCAGCTGGGAAGCGGTCAAACGCGAGGATCTGACCGGCTATTTCTACTACAATGGCGGTTTTTTCGGCTCGGTCAACATCTCCGGCAGCCTCATCTTCCGCAACAACACCCTGTGCACCGCCTTTAACGGCCTTCGCCTCAAGGCCGATGCCGCCAGGGGCGACCGGCTCAACTACAACGTGGAGATCACCGGCAACCGGTTCCATCGCCTGCGCGACAACCCGGTGGAGCCGGAGCGCACGGCCACCAACTGGTATGTGACGCAAAACCGCATCGTCAACGCCCATGCCTGGTTCTCCCTGGACGGCGTGGCCGGCGGCTTCTGGTACTTCTGCGGCAATACCGGCTATTTCAACGACAAGCCGGGCCAGCCCGAAGGCGACAACACCGGCGGGGCGGTTTTCAAGTTCGACGACGGGGGCAGAATGCCGGACCGCTGCGTCCTGTCCGCCTTCAATACCTTTTTCCTGCGGGCCAACGTCATCAAGGAAGGGCGCAGCCGCCATTTCCATCATGCCGACAATGTGGTGCTTTTTTGCACCCCGGCCGATCTGCGCCGCTATGACCCCGAGCCGCCCTGTCCCTTCCCGGCCACCTGCCCCGATCGTTGCGCCCCGTCGCCGCAGACAGCCGATCCCGAGACCTTTGGCTGCGCCGCCCCGGATCAGCCCGGTCCGTCCCTTGTGGCCGCGCCGCATTTTCTCGATGATCCGGTGGCCGACGCCATCAGTTTTGACGGCGACCTGACCAACCGGCCCTGGCCGGCGGCCTTTGCCCCGGCCGGGTTCGAGGCCCAGGGCCGGGTGGACCCGGAGTTGCACTTTAAAAATCCCTTTGCCGGAGATCTGCGTCTGGCCGGGCCGGGCCTGCCGGCGGTGCCGGTGGTGCTGCGGGCCGGGCTGGATTGGGCCGGGGACTATGACTGGATGAGTCCGGTCCGGGCCGTGGCCGGAGCGGCCCAGCCCGGCGGTGCGCCAACGCCCTGTCCGCCCTTTGTTTTTTGCCCGCCGCCCAATCCGGCCCCGGGCTACGACGAGGCGCCGCGCCCGGTGGCCCTGTCCCGGGACGCCGGTCGGCTGGTGGTGCATTTTTCCCGGCCGCTTCTTCCTGGCCGGGCCGAGGCGATTGTGTCCGACCGCCGGGGGGAGACGCTTACGGTGGCCGGACCAACCGAGGGCACGCGGCTTTTTCTCGACCTTCCGGGGCCTTGGCTGCGACGGGTGGCCGGGGTTGCCGTACCGGCCGATCTGGCCGGAACCGATGGCCGGCCGGTGACCCTTTTTGCCTGTGACCGTCGGGTGAAGATTTCTTGCAAAATTCACTTTACAACGGGACAGGAAGGCTTAAGTGTAGAGTCAACGGAACCTCGAAAGAGGTGAACCCGAGCAGGAGGAAGCGCCGTCACGAATGCCGTTTCCCATACCTGGCGAGCCGAGTCGCCCCCAACAGATGACGTTAGCCGGTAACAACCGGCCCGTCAGAAAGCGAGGACAGATTCTTATCGCACGAATGGTTGTCGGCGTCGCGGCGGATAAGGGCCGCACGGAGACCCGCCGGCTTCCCCGGGAAAGGACCGGACCGAGACAACGCGCCACGGCGCAAGGTGGAGGTACATTCCGATGGGTCAGCAAGGTGCATATCCGGCGAACTGAGTCGCCCGCAGACACGGCTGATAGCAAGCCGTAACGGCGAAAGGACTTGCCCGATCGCCCACACCCCACCAGCGCGACACGAAAGCTCCTCAGGGGAGGAGGCGTCGCCAAGGGGAAAGGTCCTGGAATTTCGGAAACCCGCAATGAACGTTTGCGCGAGCGTCGCGCCCAAACCATACATGAACCCACTCCCGGCGAGATGACTCGCCGCGAAGTCGGGAACCGGAGGTTCTCTCCGGAACCCGCCGGGCGGGGGGAAATACCTTCCTGCCGGGTGCTTCGGGCGCGGACCGGTCGCAAAGACCGGATACATCCGACGCCGCGACAATGGGAACCTGGTTTCGGCAATATACGAACAAGTCTCTCAAGCGACCTCGCCTGGCCCAAACGGACCGGGCGAGGTCTTTTCCTATACCCGGAGGATCACCGCATCATGACCAGCCAGATCAAGACCGCCCTGCTACTCGGACTGCTCACCGTCCTTATCTGCATCGTCGGCCAGGCCATGGGCGGCCGCACCGGCCTTTTCATCGCCTTCGCCATGGCCCTGGTCATGAACGTCGGCAGCTACTGGTTCTCCGACAAGATCGTGCTGTCCATGTACAACGCCCGCGAACTGTCCCCGGCCGACGCCCCGGGCCTGCACGCCATGGTCGAGGAACTGGCCAGAAACGGCAACATCCCCAAGCCCCGCGTCATGCTCGTCCCCCAGGACGCCCCCAACGCCTTTGCCACCGGACGCGATCCCGAACACGCCGTGGTGGCCGTCACCCAGGGCATCATGCGCCTGCTCTCCCCCGAAGAACTGCGCGGCGTCATCGCCCACGAACTCGGCCATATCAAAAACCGCGACATCCTGGTCCAGTCCATTGCCGCCGTCCTTGGCGGTGTGGTCATGATGCTGGCCAACATGTTGCAATGGGCCGCGATTTTCGGCGGCACCCGCAGCAACGACGAGGAAGGCGGCGGCACGGGCGTGCTCGGCGGCCTGCTCATGGCCATCCTGGCCCCCATCGCCGCCTCGCTCATCCAGATGGCCATTTCCCGGTCCCGGGAATTTCTGGCCGACGCCACCGGCGCGCAACTGTCCGGCACCCCCCTGGCCCTGGCCGGGGCGCTTGGCAAACTCGACGCCTACTCCCGGCAGATCCCCATGAACGCCAACCCGGCCACGGAAAACATGTTCATCGTCAACCCCTTCGCCGGCGTGTCCATGGCCTCGCTGTTTTCCACCCACCCGCCCACCGAAGAACGCATCCGCCGCCTGCGCGACATGGCCGGGGGACGTTAATAGAAAACGAAAGAGTGCCTCCGGCGGCCAAAGGGCTGAGCCCTTTGGAATCCCTCCTGAAAGGCAAGGTTTTATGGGGGGAGGGTGCGTCTGCCGCCCTCCCAGAAAATTTCTCCAAGTGCAGGGGTCCGGGGGGATCATCCCCCCGGCCGCCGGAGGCACTCTTATACGTAAAAATGCCTCTGGCGGCGGCCAAAGCGGCGTTGGGTGTCGGGCTGGCTATTTGCCCGCTCCCGCTGTAGGGTCCGCCGGTTGCCGGGCCGGAGTCCCCACACCACGCGCCGTGCCCCTTGCCGGAGACCGCTCATGCTCAATTCCCTGCTCTTTCGCCGGGCTACATTGCTTGTCTGGATATGTTCCGTGGCCGCCACCATCTATTTGTCCCTGCTCCCCGGACTGGAACTGCCGGTCAAGTTCTGGAGCGCCGACAAGTTGCTGCATTTTCTGGGCTATGCCTGGCTTGGCGGCCTGCCGCTTTTGGCCTTTGCCGGGGGCGATACGGCCCGCAACGTGGCCTATTGCATGATTCCCCTGGGCGGCCTGCTCGAATGGGGCCAGTCCTTCGTGCCGGGCCGCACGGCGAGCATGATGGACGCCGTGGCCAATGCCGTGGGCGTTTTTATCGGCATCTGGATTGTCGAGACACTTCTGGCCCGCTGCCGGGGCTGCGAGGGCCTTGGCGACTAGCCGTCGCGCCCGGCTCGCAGCCGTGCCGGGCTGTTGCCTGGGCGCAGCCACCCCTTCCCGCAAGCCGTCCTCCCCGGTTTTTCCCCGCTCCCCCGGCCGCATCCGGCCCTTGCGCTGTTCCAGTCAAAGCCGGCTGCTTTCGCTTTTTGTCTAAAAGGCACTGCCGGCTGCGGCCGGTGAAGGCGGCAACCGCCACAGAAACAGCCTGTCTCGATTCCGGTCTGACGTTTTTGCCTATGCGCCAGCCTGTCTGATGCCTCTGATTATCTTTTTATATACACCGTTTATTTTCCTGTGCCGCATTGTCATGTCGGCGTACCTATCGTAGCATATTCCCAAAACCTTTTAGCGAGGAGAGGGACCATGGGACATGCCGGCATAAGGGGCGTGCGGCTCCTTGTCGTTGTCGGGCTTGTGGTCGTTGGCGTGGGGCTGTTTCTGGCCCTGGGACCGCCGGGGCTTTTGGCCAAGTCCGAGACGCCCGACTTTTGTGCCTCCTGTCACGTCATGGAGTCGCAGTACGAGGCCTGGTTCCACCAGGGGGCGCACAAACGCATTCGTTGCGTGGACTGCCATCTGCCAAACGACAACCTGGCCAGCCACTATGTCTGGAAGAGCATCGACGGCATGAAGGACGTGGTGGTCTTCAACTCGGGCCGGGTGCCCGACGACATCCGGATCACCGACCACGGCAAGGCAGTGGTGCAGGCCAACTGCATCCGGTGCCATGAGACGGCCGTGGAGATGATCGATCAGAAACGGTATTGCTGGGACTGCCACCGCCGGGTCATGCACCGGAATGTTGGCGTGCCCTTCACCCGGTAACGACAACCGGCTGCGGCCGAGAGAGGGATGACCATGCGGGGCAAACTGCTGTACAAAATGGCGCTTGGCGTGGCGCTCGCCGCCTTCTTATTCGTTCCCTATGCCTGTTCGCCGCCCAAGCCCGAACCGGTCAAGACGGTCGTCATTCCCGACGGCGAGATCGATCCGGCCATCTGGGGCAAGGCTTATCCGGAAGAATACGAGACCTGGAAGATGACCGAGGAGCCGACCCCGGCCGGCAAGAGCAAATACAAGCGCGGCTTTGACGCCGACCGCATCACCTACGACAAGCTGGCTGAATTTCCCTACATGGCCCTGCTCTTTAACGGCTGGGGCTTTGGCGTGGAATACAATGAGCCGCGCGGCCATGCCTATATGCTGCGCGATCAGTTGGAAGTCGACGCCACGCGGCTGAAGGCCGGCGGCGTGTGCCTCAGCTGCAAAAGCCCCTATGCGCCGCTTCTGGTCAAGGAAATGGGCGTTGACTACTACAAGCTGCCATTCAAGGACGTGCTCAACAAGATTCCCGAGAAATTTCAGACCCTCGGCGTGGCCTGCATCGACTGCCACAACAACAAGGACATGGGCCTGACCGTGTCCCGGGGCTTCACGCTCGTCCCTGCCCTGGAAGGCATGGGCATCGACTGGAAGAAGCTGACCCGCCAGGAAATGCGTTCGGTGATCTGCGCTCAGTGCCACGTCACCTACAACATCCCGAAAGACAAGGACATGCAGTCTGTCGGCTTGTTCTTCCCCTGGCAGTACGGCAAGTGGGGCGCCATCGCCGTCGAGGACGTCATCAAAAAGATCCGCAGCGACGATTCCTACCGGGAATGGAAGCAGACCGTCACCGGCTTCAAGCTGGGCTTTATCCGCCATCCGGAATTCGAATTTTTCTCCAACAACAGCGTCCACTGGAAGGCCGGGGCCGCCTGCGCCGACTGCCACATGCCCTATACCAAGGTGGGCGTGCGCAAGATTTCGGACCACCGGGTGACCAGCCCGCTTAAAAACGACATGAAGGCCTGCATCCAGTGCCACACCGAGACGCCGGACTGGCTCAAGCAGCAGGTCATCGCCATCCAGGACCGCACGGCCTCGCTGCAGATCCGGGCCGGCAACGCCACCGCCACCACGGCCAAGCTCTTTGAGGCCGTGCATAAGGCCAAGGACGCCGGCAAGCCCGTGGATATGGCCCTTTATGACCAGGCCAAGGATTATTACGAGGAAGCCTTCTACCGCTCGCTCTATATCGGCGCGGAAAACTCCATGGGCTTCCACAACCCAACCGAAGCCCTGCGCGTCCTGGGTGATTCCATCGCCTTTGCCGTCAAGGCCGAGGCCTATCTGCGCCAGATCCTGACCAAGGCCGGCATTGACGTGCCGATCAAGGTTGACCTGGAGCTGTCCAAGTATCTGGAAGGCCGGGGAAGCAAGAAGCTGCCCGGACATCCCGACCAGGAATTCAAGGATCCCATGGGCGTGCAGGACCGGTTCTAAGCCGTCTGAGGCCATACAAAAACGCGCGCCCGCTCCGACGACCTCGGGGCGGGCGCGCGTCGTTTGAGCGAGTGTTTTCGGTTCGAAGCAAGGAAGATGCAGGCTGGCGACCGGCCCCGGCTCTCCGGGCGGGAAAACCGGGTCGTCTTGACGGGTGGTGGCGATTGCCGTTACGCCGAATCAATATCCCCCGGCCGGTTGCACGGAGTGTCCCATGCCTGACCCGAGAGTAGTGCGGCGTCCCTTTGTTGCGTTCTTTTTCTGTCTCCTTGTCTCCCTCGGCGGCTTCACCCCGGCCAGGGCCGTGGACAACCCCGTCTACGATGCCGCCGTGGCCGAGGCCAAGGCCAATGCCGCCAATCCCGGCCCCTGGATCGTCACCGATCTCAAGGTCGTAACCGGACCGGGGTCCGGCGACGGCAACACCTACGTGGACGGCAAGCTGGTGGCGGCCACCTTTACCAAGTCGTCGTATTACACCAGCGCCTATCCCGGCAAAGTCATGAGCGTCTACGGATCCCCGACTTCCAGCGCCTCCTGGGTGACGATTGGCGGCGAACTCAAGTCCTCCTGGTCGCGCCTTGGCGTCACTGCCGCCGACGTCAAACTGGCAACCTCCCAGGCGGTTGGCATGTCGGACGGCAATTCCAACGACACCATCGTGGAAATGCTGGTTGCGCCAACCCTCGAGTCCATCCAGCGGCCGACCAAGGACCCTTCCATCGCCACCCAGCCGACCTCCCTTGGCAGCGCTGCCGCCTTTGTCCAACCGGCCGGCATGAGCGATGCGGCCTTTGCCAATTTCACCGCCTATTATACCGCCTGGGAGGCCTCGGCCTACGGGGCGGACAATTTTCCCTGGACCCAGCTCGGTTACACCTACCGCTGGGGCCATGGCGACACCCTGGCCGACATCCGGGGCCTGTCGGAATTCATCCTGCCCGGCAGTTCGAAATACACGGTCTATGCCGTCTATTCCCTGACCTCCTACCTCTATACCGCCGGCAACGGGTCCGGGGATTTTGCCGTCACCGGCAACCTGGACACCCTCTGGGCCGGCCGCAATTTCCAGCCGCGCGGCGACACCGTGCGCATCGACGCCGGGGCGACCGTCTCCGGCGGCCAGGGCCTGCTCATTTCCTCGCCGGGCTATACCGTGACCAATAACGGCACCATCACCGGCTCGACCGCGGCCAAGTTCGGCCTGTCCGGCACCGAGGACGTGGCCGTGCTGTTTCTGGGCCAGCTTCCCGGACCCGGAACCCTGGCTGCGCCCTTTGGCAGCGGCAACACCCTGGTCAACACCGGGACCATTGCCTCGCCGGGCACGGCCGTAGAGGCCGATGCCGGGGATACGGCCATCCTCAACGCCGGGACGCTCTCCGGCGGTTCCTATGCGGTCCGCACTGCCGGCGGCAATGACCGGCTGGAGGTGCGCGGCGGCACGGTCTCGGGCCGGGTGGACCTGGGCGACGGTCTGGACAGCCTGACCGCCACCGGGGCGTCCACCCTGGCCTTTGCCCTGTCGCCCCTGGGCCTGTCGCCGGACCCGGTGCAGAATGTGGAGTCCGTGCGCCTGGGCGGCGACACCACCCTGGCTCTGACCTTTGACGCCAGCGGCTATGTGGCCAGCGGCCAGCGCTATACCATTGTCCGGGCCGGGAACCTGTCCGCCCCGGAGAGCGGGCTGGCCGTGACCAGCAACCTGCCCATGGTGCGCTTTGTGGCGGCCTCGGACGGGGCCGGACTGACCGTGACCGGGCTTCGCGACCTGGGCTGGTACACCCGGTCGGCGGCCAATCCGTCCCTTGGCGCGGCTCTGGATAGCATCACCACCACGGTCAATCCGGCCATGGAAGGGCTGATCGGCCTGCTGGACCAATCCGGCGACCCGGCCGGGTACACCGCCCGCCTGCTGCCCGGACCCCAGACCCGGGCCATGGTGCTGGCCGTGGACGGGGCCTCGGCCTTTGGCAGCGCCTTTGCCGCCCGGATGCGCGGCCTTCGCGGCGCCGGGACAACGGCCGGGGCGTTGGCCCCGGCGGGATTTCTCCAGCAGGATCTGGGACTGCCCGATCTGGCCGATCTGGGACAAGCCGCCGCTTCAGGCCGGGCGGCCTTCAGCCCGACGCCGGTGCAGGCGGCTTTGCCGGCCGCAGCCGCAGCGGACACGGCCTCGCCGGCGGCGCTGCCGGCCCTGGCCGGGGAAGGTTCCATCGAGGCCTTTGCCTCGGTCTACGGGGCCAAGGGGCTGGGGGTGTCCAGCGGCAACGCTCCGGGCTACGACAGCAGCCTGACCGGGGCCATGGGGGGGTGGGGGTGCGTGTGGTTCCGGGCCTTCGCCTGGGCCTTGTCGGCGGCTACGCTTGGTCGCGGGCCGATTTCTATGCCGGCCGGGGATCGAGCGACGACCACATCTGGCGGCTTGGGCCGTATCTGGCCCTGGATTTTGCCCCTTACACCGTGGACGCCATGGTTGCTTATGGCGCGCACCGGGTGGCGACCGAGCGGCCGGTGTGGAACACGACGGCCACGAGCAAGACCACCATGGGCGAGTGGCTGGGCTACCTGCGGGCCGCCCGCACGGTCGATCTCGGGGCGGCTGTTGTGGCCGAGCCGTTCGTGGAAGGGCAGTATGTGCGTCTTGATCGCGCCGCCTACGGCGAATCCGGGGCCGGCGCGGCCAATCTGGATTTCCCGGCCGCCGACAGCACGTCCGTGACCTCGGTGCTGGGGTTGCGTCTGGAAAAGTCGTTCGAGGTAGGGGGCTGGCGGCTGACGCCGGATGTCTGGGGCGGCTGGCGGCATGAATACGGCGACACGGCTCCGCTGGTGCGGGCGGCGTTTAGCGGCGCGCCCGAGCGGCAGTTTGCCGCCTCCGGCGGCGTCACCGACCGGGATCAGGCCCGGTTCGGAGCCGGCATCACCCTGCGGGGCGAGGCCGGTCGGGCGGTCAACGCCCGTTTTGACGGCACGGCCGGCGGCACGCGCTCGGATCTGGCCCTGTCGGTCGGGCTGCGCCTGACCTTTTGAGGCGGCCTAGCGCACCACCACCACGGTGCACGGCGCGATCTGGACCAGACGCATGGACACGCTGCCCATGAGCAGGCTTTCCACGTCGTCCTTGCCCCGGCTGCCGATATAGACCTCGTCGGCCCCTTCCTCCCGGGCGATGCGGGCCACGGTCTCGGCCGGCCGGCCCGGTTCGTAGCGGGTGCGGATGGCAACCCCCCGGGACCGGGCGATCTCCTCGGCCTCGGCCAGGATCTTTTTAGGCTCGCGCAGGATGGCGGCAAAGGCCGTGTCGCAGTCTTTGACGTCGCAGTCGAAAAAGGTCAACGCCTCGACCACGGTGACGGCGATCAGTTCGGCCCCGCTGCAGCCCGCCTCGTCCAGGGCCCGTTCCAGGGCGCGAAATGACGGCTGGGAACCGTCCAGGCACACGATGCATTTTTTCATGGCCCATCCCTCCCGGTTTTCGCCGGCCGCGCGACGCTATTCCACGTGGAGCACCACGGCAAAGGCGGTGAACATGGCCCAGATTTTCTGCCCCTCGGCCAGGGCCAGCTCCCGGGCGCTTTGGGTGGTGATGACCGCGCACAGCCGGGTGCCGTCGGCCAGGGCCACGATGGCTTCGCTGGTCAGTTCGCCCAGGCGGATCAGTTCCACCTCGCCCAGGAACCGGTTGCCGGCGGTCACCCGGGGCATGTCCTCCCCGGCCTCCAGCACCACCCACGGGGCCTTGATCTCGGCGGTGACAAAGCTGCCTTCGGCTACGCCGAGGTTTTTGAGGCTCTCGTTGGTGATGATCGAGCTGACGGCATGGCCGCCCAGGCTCTCCACCGTGACGATGGACTGGATGTCGCCGCGCTGCACCCGGGCCACCCGGCCGAAAAAGGCGTTTCGGGCGCTGGTGCGCCGGGTTTCCCGGGTGAGCACCTGCCGTTCCACCTTGCGCCTCTGGTCTTCGGGCAGATGGAGAAAGGCGGCGGTGAGGTCGGCGGTGGAGTGGCCGAGGATGCGCTGGACCACGGGCAGGGGCACGTCGTCGCGCAACAGTTCCACGGCCCGGGAGCGGCGGATGGTGCTCGGGTTGACGAGCTCCTTGGTGTAGCCGCATTCCTCGGCCCGCTCGTAAAACTTGCGCCGCACATGGCCCTGGTCCAGGCGCATAAGCCCGCCGCGAAGCGAGGCATAGGCCGGATCGTCGAACACGGCGGCCAGGGCCTCGCCGAGTTCAGCCGGAATCTGCACCTCGCGCCCGACCCCTTCCTCGCCGCCGCCAAGGACCACGGAAAGCGTTTCCAGATTGACGTCGGTGCGGTCGTTTACGGCCAGCACTTCGCCAAGCCTGGCCCCGGTGTGGCGCAGCATGAGATAGATAAGCCGCACCCGGTTGCGCGACACGGCCACATCCGGCCGGCCGGCCCGGGTGGTCCAGGCGGTGAAGGCTTCCGAGAGCCGGGTCAGTTCCAATGTATCGAGAAACTTCACATCATCGGGTACGGAAAAAATCCGGGCGGCGCGAAAGCGCTTGCCCCCGGATTCGGGCGCACTATTTTTCGACTCGTCCATTAAGCCTCCCCGTGTCGGCGTCATCAAGAGCAAAAATTCACGGGCAGGCCCGCAAAGTCAAGCCTAGCGCGAAGCCACCACCTCAAGCTCGACCAGGACGTCGCGGGGCAGCCGGGCCACCTCGACGCAGGACCGGGCCGGGTAGGGCTTGGCGAAATAGCTGGCGTAGACTTCGTTGATGGCCGTGAAGTTGTCCATATTTTTAATGAAAAGCGTGGACTTGACCACGTTGTCAAGGGTCAGTCCGGCGGCTTCCAGGATGGTGCGCACGTTTTTGATGCTCTGGTGGGTCTGCTCCGTCACCGAGCCCGGGACCACGACGCCGGTTGCCGGATCAATCGGGGTCTGGCCCGAGACAAACAGCAGATCCCCGGCCCACACGCCGATGGAATAGGGACCGATAGGCGGCGAAGAACCTTCCGCGACAACGACTTGCTTGGGCATGGGAGTCTCCTTGGCAAAACGGATTGAAGCCGGCGGCGCTGCGGCCGGGACACAGGGTGCGCTGCCCGGGGCGCGGCGTCACCCGCGCAGGCAGCATAACGCTAATCGTCTCGCCCGTGAAGATGCCGGCGGCCGGGGAGCGTGGGAGAAGCGGAAGAGCCTCCGGCGGCCGGGGGCCTGAGGCCCCCGGACCCCCCAACTGGGAAAGGGGGACGGCGTAACCGCGATGGCGTCGGACGCAAAAAAGGGGGGCCTTGCGGCCCCCCTCCGATGCGCCGATGGCGAAGCGTCTGCTAGAACTTGTACGTCAGGCCGAAAGCGACCTTCCAGGCGTTGTTGCCGTTCTCGCTGGCCTGATGCACCAGACGATGGCCCCACACGCTTTCCTGGAACTGGCCGTGGGCCCAGCCCGTTTCCATGACCGCAGCGAGGTTTTCATAGATCATGTACTTCGTGTCGAAGTTCGCGCCCATGAGGTACTCGTTGGTGGTCAGGTCGTGACCCATGGTGAAGTAGTCGTTGGCAAAGGTGTTGCGGGCATACCGGATGGCTCGGGCCGTGTTGTTGCCGCGCAGGTACACAAAGGTCAGACGGTGGGTCAGATTCTCAATGAACGACATCTTGTTCAGCGACGCGCCGATACCGTAGTTGCCGACCGGCGACACATACATGTTGGAACCCTTGCCGAGTTCCTGGCTGTCATCGAACAGGAAGCTGTTGCCCGGTCCCCAGGTGGAGCGCATGTAGGGCATCCGCTCGGAACCGTTGGACGTGGACTTGTCCTCGCCCGTGGACCAGAAGGCGAAGATCTGCGGGGTGACCATGTCGAAACCGGTGTATTCCGCACCGCCGTCGACCATCCAGCCCTCGCGCTTGGCGCCCTTGGTGTCATTGGACGCGCCGGCTCCGTAGATGACATCGGCGTAGAAACGCACGGGATCGAGGGCGGTCACTTCAAACGCGCCGCCGAACCAGTAGTAGGGGTTCTGGTCGTTCTTCCAACGACCGGTGCCGTAGGCTTTGGTCATGTTGGCCGAGCTGCCGGCCGAAACCAGGGTGTTGGCAAAGCTGTTGCCGCTGTCCGTGGTGTCGGTGGTGTCTTTGTAGCTGTAGTTGGCGTTGCGGCCGGCCACAGCAACCATGCCCCAAGGCGTGGCCTTGAAGCCTTCCAGGGTGACAGGCAGAGCCAGGAAGTAGGCATCCAGCTCGTCAGCCACCTGGGTGGTCGTGTTGTCGTAGGTGCGGTTGGTGTCAATCAGGCGGCCAAAGCCGGTCAGAACCGACAGGGTGTTGTCGATAAGCGGCGCTTTGATGGTCAGGGCGGCCATCTTGTCGCTCCACACCGGGCTTCCGAAGAACAGGCCGCTCTGGGGCAGGTTCACATCCTGCAAACCAGCGGTCACTTCGATGTCCTGGCAACCGGGAACCTTGAACTGCAGGTAGGCCAGATCGACCTGGACAGCAGTTTCCGGGTTGGCGGCGGTGAAGGTGCCATGGCCCCAGGTGTCTTCCACCTTGATGCCCAAACGGAACTTCACGGCTTCGTTGGCCACAAAATCGGACCGCAGACGGAAGCGTTCCCAGATTTCAAAGGAATCTTCGGTCTTGGTTCCGGCCTTGTTCCAGCCGGTGAAGTTGCGGGCGCTAAAGAAGTTGCCGTACACGCGGGCGTCGCCGGTCATCTTGACTTCAGTGGCGGCCCCGGCCGCAGCGGCTACTCCGAAAAGCAGCGAAGCGGTCAAAGCGAGACATCCAAGCTTTTTCATAATCCTTCCTCTCGTAAAACAGGCGGGTTCAAGCGAACTGCCATCGATGCATCGCCAACCTCCGGCGGCGTACCGGAGATTGTTCAGAAACCGGGCTACGCCTGGCGCAACGGAAAAACAAGTTACAAAATGTAAATTATTTTTAATTGAAATAGAATCAACCAACAGGAGTCCAGTCGCCGGCCGCTGCAAAGGGGTTACACCGGCTGTGATTCGTAAAATGTATAAAATTCAGTCTGATAGTCGTTGGTTTGAAAAAAAATGGCCAGGCCCCGACGGGTGCGCCGGCCAGCCTGGGCCGGAAGCCGGCCGCATCGGGCAGACAGGTTCGCATGAGGCCACGCGACAGGCCGGGGGCAGCAGGCGCGGGCCGGCGGGCGCTGTGGCCCGCCGCGACAGAGGGAGCAGGCGGCCCACGGCGGCTTACGGCCGGGCCGCCTGGCGGCATGGCCTCGGGCAAGGGCCGGGCCGGACAGGGACGTTTGTTCAGGGCGCGACTGACTGGAGCCACAGGGCCGCGCCCAAGGCTCCGGTCATGTCCGGCTCGTCAGGGAGCAGCAGCGGCGTATCTGCCGCCTCGGCCAGCAGGCGGATCATGCACGGGTTTCGGGCCACGCCGCCGACAAAGACCAGCGGTGCGGCCAGTCCCACCCGGCCAAGCATGGCCATGGTGCGCGACACCACCGCCTTGTGCAGGCCAAGGGCGATATTGGCCGGGGATACGCCCCGGGCGATCAGGGTGGTGGCCTCGGTTTCGGCAAAGACCGTGCACATGGAGCTTATGAGCGGCGGGTTGTCGCCGGTCAGGGCCAGCCGGCCGAAATCCTCAACCGACAGGCCAAAGACCGTGGCCGTGTATTCGAGGAATTTGCCGGTGCCGGCAGCACAGCGGTCGTTCATCTCGAAGCGCCCGACCCGGCCGCCGGGCAAAAGCGACACGGCCTTGGTATCCTGGCCGCCGATATCAAGAAGCGTGGCCGCCTGGGGAAAAAGGCTGCCTGCGCCCAGGGCATGGGCCTTTATTTCGGTGACGCTGCGGGCAAAGGGATAGAGCTCCCGGGCCAGTTCCCGGCCGTAGCCGGTCACGGCCAGACGCTCGGGCACGCCTGCGGCAAACAGTGTTCGAAGTTGCCCCACGGCATCAAAGGTGGTGGGCAGGCGGCGGGAGGCGGCCACCCCGCCTCCCTGCCACACCACCAGCTTGATGCTGCGCGAGCCGATGTCCAGGCCCGCATAGGCGGTCACGCCAGGGTCTCCACAAAGGCTTCCACCCTGGTCTTGAGCTGGCCGGCGTCTTCCATGCCGTAATCCGTTTCGATGGCCAGATAAGGCACCCCGGCGGCGGCCATGGCCTTGCCGACCTTCATGGCCTCGTGGGCGTAGGGCTGGCAGAAAAGCAGGCCGTAGTGGATCACACCGTCGGCCCCAAGGCGCTTGGCCATGGCCGCGATGTTCTCCAGGCGTTCGTCATTGGGCGTGAAGCAGGCGCAGTCGATTTTCAGGTAGCGGTCGCACAGGGCGTCGAGCATGGCCTCAAGGCCGGCCGGCGACTCGTCGGTCAGGTCGCGGGTGTTGCGCTCGCCGATGCAGGATTCCTCGCCGACAATGACCGCGCCCGAGCTTTCGATCAGATAGGGCAGTTTCCAGTTGGGCACGGCCATGGGACAGCCGGCCAACAGCAGGCGCGGGGTTTTGGCCGGGGCCACGCCTTCGCCCTTGGCGATGCGCCCTTCGATCTCGTCACAGAGTTCGTTTAATTTGGCGGTAAAGCGGATGGGATCGTCGTAGAAACTGATCTGGTTGACGAGCAGGGCGTCGCGGCCGGAAATGGGGGCCGGATCAGCGGCACGCAGGGCGGAAAGACGCTGCAAGGCCCGGCGTTTGGCATTGACGGTCCTGGTCGCCTCGGCCAGGGCTTCGGCGGTTATGGCCTTGCCGGTGAGCTTTTCCAGGGCTTCCTTGTAGCGCACCAGTTCGGAACGAAACAGCGCCCGGTCGGCCGGGGCCTTGCACTGGGGCACTTCCATGATGTGCATGGGGGCCAGTTCGCCAAAGGCCTCATAGGCTTTCTTCTTGCCGTCGCAGGTGGTCTCGCCGACCACGAGGTCGCAGGATTCGGTGTAGGGGCAGATGCGGGCCAGCTTGAAGCCGATGAAGGATTTGATGAGGTCGCAGGTGTTTCGCGGCACGAGCGTCTCGGCCAGTTCCGTGCCGGCCTTGGCCCCGGCGCAAAGCCCCACCTGCACCGCCCCGGCGGCCAGGGTCAGCTCTTCGGGCACGAACACGCAAAAGGTGCCGACGATCTTTTTGCCGGCCGCCTTGGCGTCCTGCAGTTCCCTGATGCGCAGCCCATGGACTTCCGAGAGCACGAAATCGAGATATTCAGCGCCTTTGAGCCGGCCCTCCTGGGCCATATAGATGTCGCCGTAAAATTTCCCCAACACCGCCAGCAGGGCATCATGGGCCTCGATGTCCAGATCAAGGGCTTCCCACATGGCCTTATGGGCCGCGTCACTCATGGCATCCTCCGGGATAAGGTTGTGAACCTTTTACCCTTACCGTTGGCGCGGCACGGCGTGAAATAGTTTTTTCTAATAACTTTGGGAAGATATGATCGTTACAAACTATCCAGCCCAAGTGCTAAAGGAATCCGGAAAGCAGCCGAAAAGGGGGGTACACGCGAGAGTTCGGCAGGACCGCCGGATGACATCGCCGCCAGGGAGGGAGGCGTATGGCTCGAATACTGCAATTCGCACCCCGTCGCCAAGGTATACGGTCGCACCGGGAGATTCTGGATACGCAATTATCTCCGCGACGCCCGCACATCAGCGATCGGGACTTATGGACCAGGGACTACAGGGAAATTGACAACATCCTCTACGCCATTTTGAAAATAAAGGAGATCCTGGACTACCACCTCTACTATGATGATGTTTGGCCGTACCTGCTGCTGTCCTTTATGGAGGCAGTCCACACCACCAAGCAAGGCGGCGGACAGGATCTGCCGGCCACCGGCGCATCGCTTAAGGATTACGTGCTCTCGGCCATCACCCCGGACAACAAACGCGACCTGTCCATGGTGCTGCTGCTGGCCGACCTGATCGAGAAGTCGCCCACCTACCGCGGCACGTCCTCGTCGCCGTAAGGGTGGAGAGAGAAAAAGATAAAGATT
>NZ_MLBG01000075.1 GCF_001936595.1 Desulfovibrio sp. DV | reverse complement strand
AGTCTGACTCACATCACATCCCTGCCCCCCGTTTGGGGGGACCGGGGGGAGCCNAGGCTCCCCCCGGCGGGGAGATCGGGGAAACAACCGTGCGTGCGGGGCGATTAGTCGGCCTGCATCCGGATGAAGGAAGGAATTTCGAACTCCTCCTCATCGAAGATAAACTCTTCCTCGCCAACCGGCTGGGTCTTCATCGGCGGCTGGGACAGGGCGGCTTCGGGGCCGCCTTTTTTGGTGCCTTTGCGCAGATAGGCCGGGATATTATAGTCGTTGCCCTGGCCGCTTAGGACGCGCACGCTGCGGGGGCTTTGCACGTGGCCGGTGCCGCCGCCCTGGTTGTGCTGGTGCTGGTGCTGGATCGGGGCGGCCTGCATGGCCGGCTTCTGGCGCGGCAGCATGGAGGTGAGGACCTCGATGGGCTTTTGCTCTTCGCGCTTTTGCTGCACGGGCATCCCGCGCTGCATGGCCGATTCGATGCCGGTGGCGATGACGGTGATGCGCATCTCGTCGGTGGCGTCAGGGTCAAAGACCGTGCCGAAGAAGACCTTGGCGTCTTCGTGGACGGCCTCGGTCACGGTGGAGGCGGCCTCGTCGACTTCCTCGATGGTCAGGTCCGGGCCGCAGGTGATGTTCATGAGAACGCCCTTGGCTCCGTCGATGGTCACGTCTTCAAGCAGCGGGCTGGTGATGGCCTTGAGCGCCGCCTCGCGGGCGCGGGATTCGCCGCGGGCCGTGCCAAAGCCCATCATGGCCAGTCCCATCTCGCTCATGACGGCCTTGACGTCGGCAAAGTCGAGGTTAATCAGGCCCGGAACCATGATCAGGTCGGAGATGCCTTTGACGGCGTAATAAAGGACCTCATCGGCCTTTTTGAGCATCTCAATGAAGGTGGCCTTTTTGGAGGCCAGCGACAGGAGACGGTCGTTTGGGATGGTGATGATGGAGTCCACCACGTCCCGCAGGGCCTGCACGCCTTTTTCGGCCGAGAGCAGACGTTTTTGCCCTCGAAATAGAAGGGTTTGGTGACGACGGCCACGGTGAGCGCGCCGGCTTCCTTGGCCACCTGGGCGATGACCGGGGCGGCTCCGGTGCCGGTGCCGCCGCCCATGCCGGCGGTGACGAAGACCATGTCGCAGTCGCCGATGGCGGCGCGGATGGTGTCGATGCTCTCCAACGCGGCGTCACGGCCGACGTCGGGATTGGCTCCGGCCCCAAGGCCCTTGGTCAGTTTGTCGCCAAGCTGGATGCGGTATTCGGCCTGGGACCGCTGCAAGGCCTGAATATCGGTGTTGGCCGTAATGAAGGTTACGCCGGACATGGCCGATGTGATCATGTTCTCGACAGCGTTGCCGCCGCCGCCGCCGCATCCGACGACCTTGATGCGTGCGTTTGATCCTTGATCGAGTTCCAAGTATTCCATCTGATCTCCCCCTAGCATAAACTCCCTGTTATCCCCCAAAAAAGCCTCTCGCGGACTATTTCACGTCCACGAACCATTTCCGCATCCTCCCCAGAATGCGGTTGAACACGTTCTCATCCCGGATGCGGAAACGTTGTTCAACGCCTTCCTTTTCCGCACCGTACATGAGAAGCCCCACGGCTGTTGCGTACATGGGGCTGTTGACCACGTCCTTGAGCCCCCCGACCTTGTCGGGATAGCCAATGCGCGTGGGCAAATTGAAAATCTGCTCGCCAAGCTCCTGGATACCTTCGATGAGCGCGGTTCCCCCTGTGAGCACCACGCCCGCTCCGATCTGGTTTTTCATGCCCGACCGGATGAGTTCCTGGTCAACCAGGGCCAGCATCTCTTCCACGCGCGGTTCGCAGATTTCGGCCAGCACCTGGCGCGAAAGCCGACGGGGTTCGCGCCCGCCCACGCTCATGACCTCGATGACCTCGTCTTTGGGCACCATCTCGGCCAGGGCGCAGCCGTACTTGATCTTGATCTTCTCGGCCGAGGCCATGGGTGTGCGCAGGCCAAAGGCGATGTCGTTGGTCAGATTCGTGCCGCCAAGAGCCAGGACGGCGGTGTGCTTGATGGAATCGTTGGCAAAAATGGCCAGATCGGTGGTGCCGCCGCCAAGATCCACCAGGGCCACGCCGATTTCGCGTTCTTCGCCGGTCAGCACGGCCTTGGACGAGGCCAGGGATTCCAGCACGATGTCGGAGACGTCAAGGCCGGCCCGGTGACAGGAGCGGATGATGTTCTGGGCGCTGGTGACGGCTCCGGTGACGATGTGCACGCGCACTTCCAGGCGCACCCCGGCCATGCCAAGGGGATCGGCAATGCCGCGCTGATCGTCGACGATAAATTCCTGGGGCAGAATGTGGATGACCTCCCGGTCCAGCGGAATGGCCACGGCCTTGGCCGCGTCGATAACCCGCTCGATGTCCCGGGGGCCGACTTCGCCGCCCTTGACGGCGATGACCCCGTGGCTGTTGAAGCCCTTGATGTGGCTGCCGGCAATGCCGGCGTAGACCGAGCGTATTTCACACCCGGCCATGAGTTCGGCCTCTTCAAGCGCCTTCTTGATCGACTGGACGGTCTGCTCGATGTTGACCACCACGCCTTTGCGCAGGCCCGTGGAAGGGCTGGTGCCAATGCCCACCACATCCACGCCCTCGGGCGAGATTTCGCCGACGACCACGCAAATCTTGGTGGTGCCGATATCGAGTCCGACAATAAGTTCCGACCTGGCCATACAAATCCGCTCCCTGAACGTTTCCTCTCGTGGCGTTGGCCGCGCCCTCGCGCGGTTGTACGTCAAACCCGCGCGAATTTCATTGATAAAATAGCAAGTCTCACGGGTTTTCCGGCCTGCGCCCCCTGGCGGCACCCCGATTCCCCTGCCCTTGCGGCGCGGCCTTGAAATTCGTTCCTGTCAACGATACTGGCAATCATCTGATATAAATTGCCTTTTTAAACAATTCCCCTACCCCTGCGGCAAATCCCCGCCGCCGCGCTTCTCCACCCAGACCTTGTCGCCTTCAGCGGTAATGAGCCCCACTTTGTCAAGCTCGCCGCGCCGGCGCAAGTCTGTCCAAACCATATTCATGCGGGCCAGGTTCCGGTGCCAGTTCTGAGACCCAAGGCATAACACGATACCCGGCTCCATCAACCTGATTTCCAGCCCGCGCCCCCAACTCAGACGCAGCCAGGCAATCTGGCCGAAATCAAAGGGAACCTGATGTTCGGAAACGGCCCGTCTGAGATCGGCCAGCAGCGGCAGGTGTTTTTCCATGCCCGCTTCGACCTCGATCTGGGGCAGAGAGACGAACTGCCCGGACTCGACCTTATCGATAATACGTCCAACCTCGTCGGCGTAATAGAGTGTTCCCTGGTACTGCACAAGATAGGAAGGGGACTTTTCCTTCACTTCGATATGAATTGCCCCGGGCAGCACCCGGCGCACGGACACCGATTCCACCCATGGTTCCCGGGCCAGGTCGCCCCGCATCCGGTCCATGGACAGCGACAGGATGTTGATTCCGTTGGTCAGCCCGGCCACCTCGCGGATATGGTCGGTGGCCAGGCGCGAGCAGCCGACGATCTCGGCGTTTTGCAGGGCGAAATAATTGACCGTCGTCAGCCAGCGGTAGCCGGCCAGGAGAGCCACGCTCACCGCCAGGACCCCGGCCCCGAGAAAGGCCATGGACACCGCCCGGGTAAAAAGCCGCCCCACTCCGCCAAAACTGACGCTTGGCAGGCTGATGCTCCGGCCTTCCCCACGGGAATTGCGGTTTTTGTTGTTGCGGGAGGATTTGACGACCCGGCTTTTGACCGTGATGCGCGGCCCGCCGTAGCCGTTGCGTTTTTTCTTGGCCGCCATGGACCCAAATCCCGATAATGTTCCTGCCCTGACATTCATGGCACGACCTTCACTTCCAGTTCGAGTTCGTGTCCGCACAACTCCCGTACCGCCTCCTGCGCCCTCTCGATAAGCGTCAGCGCCGCATCGCTCGTGCCGCCGCCCAGATTCACTAAAAAATTGGCGTGCAGCCCGGAAAATTCCATGTTGCCCAGCCGTTTCCCGGCAAACCCGGCCTCGGCCAGCAGTTTCCAGGCAGCCCCCCCCGGCGGGTTTTTAAACACGCAGCCGGCTGTGGCCGCGGTTATGGGTTGGCTGGCCCGCTTTTTCTTCAAATTGGCGATCATCTCCTGTCGGATGGCGATGGGTTCGCGCACCTCGCAGTCAAATTCCGCCTCCAGCACCAACAGCAGCCCGGCCGCACCGGGCAGGGCAAATCGGCGGTAACCGATGTCCAGGTCTTCACGACCGACCCAGACAAGACCCCCTTCAGGCGTCCACAGGCGCACCCGGGCAAGACACCGGCCGGTCTCGTCGCCATATGACCCGGCATTGCCGGCCACGGCCCCGCCCACCGTTCCCGGGACCCCGACCAGCCCGGCCAGTCCCGACAGCCCCTGGGTGGCCAGCCAGGCCACCAGACGCTGGAGCTTGACCCCGCCCCCGACCCGCACCCGGATCTTTTCGACGGGGCGTTCGCGCAGGATGACCGGCTCGGCAGTCAGGCGCGGGCGGACAAGGACCAGGGGCACCTCGCCGTCCCGGGCCAGCAGATTGCTGCCCCCCGCCCAGAACCAGCGGCCGGCCGCCCAGTTTTTCAAGCACCCCGGCCAAGCCCTCGGCGTCTTCCGGGTTGGCCAGCACCACCTCGGCCAGGGCCTTCCCGCCAAGCTTTAACGTGGTGCGCGCGGCCAGGGCCGGCCCCGGCAAAATCTCAAGCGCCACGCCCTGCCTCAAGGTAGTGCGTGCCGACCTGCCAGATGCTGCCGGCTCCCAGGGTCAAAAGCAGGTCCCCGGGCTGTAAAATGTCCGGCAAGGCCGCTTCCATGGCGGCGAAATCGGGATAATAGGCCACCTTGGTCCGGCTCACCTGCCGGATGCCCTGGGCCAGGCTTTCGCCGCTGACCCCCGGGATGGGGGCTTCCGAGGCCGGATAGATTTCGGTCAGAAGGAGCTGGTCGGCGGCCTCGAAACAGGTGCAGAAATCACCGAAAAGCGCCTTGGTGCGCGAGAACCGATGGGGCTGGAAAGCGACCACCAGCCGACGGTCGGGATAGACGGATTTGGCCGTGGCCAGGGTGGCCTTGATCTCGGCCGGATGGTGGCCGTAATCATCGACCACGACCACGCCGCCGGCCTCGCCCTTGCGCTCAAAACGCCGGCCCACGCCGCCGAATTTGGCCAGGGCCTCGGCAATGACAGGCAATTCGATGCCGGCTTCCAGGGACACGCCAATGGCTCCCAGCGCATTTAAGACATTGTGCCGGCCGGGATGGTTGAGCCGCATCTCGCCAAGGCTCTTGCCGTCGAAAAATACCTCAAAGCGGCTGATCGCCCCGGTCTCGATGATGCGGCCGCGCAACCGGGCCGCCTCGCCAAAGCCATAGGTGAGAAACGGCCGGTTGATGCGGGGAAGCAGCCGGGCCACGCCCGGATCGTCCAGGCAGACCACATTGACCCCGTAAAAAGGGATGCCGTTTAAAAAGGTGACAAAGGCCTCGTCGATGGCTGCCAGGCCGTCGTAGTGGTCGAGATGGTCGGCGTCGACATTGGTGACGACCGAGGCGATGGGCGCCAGGCACAAAAACGATCCATCGGATTCGTCGGCCTCGGCAATGAGGTATTCGCCCTGGCCCAGACGCGCCCCGGCCCCATAGGCATTGAGCCGGCCGCCGATGATGACCGTCGGATCGTAGCCGGCCTCGGTGAAGATGGTGGCCAGCAGCGAGGTGGTGGTGGTCTTGCCGTGGGTGCCGGCCACGGCGATGCCGGTGCGAAGGCGCATGAGCTCGGCCAGCATTTCCGCCCGGGGAATGACCGGGATGCCGCGTTCCCGGGCCACGACAACTTCGGGATTCTCCGCCGTCACGGCAGTGGATTTGACCACAACGTCGGCGTCGCCGAGATTTTCCCGGCCATGGCCGATGGCAATGGCCGCGCCCAGGCTGCCCAGGCGGCGCACGGTCTGGCTCATGGCCAGATCGGAGCCCGACACCTCGTAGCCGAGGTTTAACAGGACTTCGGCAATGCCGCTCATGCCCGAGCCGCCAATGCCGATCATATGAATCTTACGGACCTTGGTGCGCATGGCCACAGGCGCGCCGGTACCAATATGCGGCGTTATCACGAAAGTTCTCCCTTTTTCACCGCCATCCCGAGCAGGGCGGCGGCAATACGTTCGGCTGCGTCGGGCAGGGCCTCGTTGGCGGCGGCCCGGCCCATGGCGGCCAGACGGTCCGGGTCGGCCAGAAGCGTTACCAGGGCCCCGGCCAGATCGAAGCCGGGAAGCGCACTCTGGGCCACCACCTCGGCCGCCCCGGCCTTGGCCAGGAAGGCGGCATTGACCGACTGGTGGTCGTGGGTGGCAAACGGGAACGGAATGAGAAACGACGGTTTGCCGGCGGCCGTGACCTCGGCCAGGGTGGTGGCCCCGGCCCGGGCCAGGACCAGATCGGCCCAAGCATAGGCGGCGGCCATATCGTCGATGAAATTTTCAATGACCACATCCGGTCCGCCGCCCAAATGGGGACGCCCGGCCAGGATGTCGGCGGCATGGGCGCCGATGCGGTCGAAATCGGCCCGGCCGGCCTGCAGGCGCACTTTGACGCCGGCGTCGAGAAGCTGCGGCAGGATGGCCATAACGGCGTCGTTTATGGCCCGCGCCCCCTGGCTGCCGCCAAGGACGAGCAGATGCTTCGAGCCGGGATGGGCCGGGGACGGGGCCGCGATGCCGGCCCGGATGGGATTGCCCAGGCGCACCGTGCGCTTGGCCGGGAAGGCCCCGGTGGTGTCGGGATAGGTGACGTAGATGCGGTCCACCACCCGGCCGAGCACCTTGTTGGTCACGCCGGGGACGCTGTTTTGTTCGTGGATGGCCGTGGGGACGCCCATGAGTCTGGCTGCGGCCACGGGGATAAACCCGGCATAGCCGCCAAAGCCGGCCACCACGTCCGGGGTGAAGGTGCGGATGTGGGACACGGCCAGGCCAAAGGCCCGGGCCATCCAGAACGGCGCGGCCAAAGCCCGCAGCCCGCGTCCGAAGACGCCCTTGGCCGGCAGGCCGATAAAGGGCAACCCGGCCTTGGTGGCCAGCTCCCCTTCCGGTCCGGCCCCGCCCATAAACAGGAGATCGGCCTCGGGTTCGAGCCGACGCAGGGCCTCGGCCACGGCCAAAGCCGGGAAGATGTGGCCGCCGGTGCCGCCGGTTGTCAAAATAATGCGGGTCATGCCCTGGCGCTCCTGGAAAGATTGAGCAGGATTCCGACGCACAGGAAACAGGACAGCAGGTTGGAGCCGCCGTAGCTCAAAAAAGGCATGGCCACGCCCTTGGGCGGCACGCAGCCGAGCACCACGGCCAGATTGAGCAAAAAGCCGAGGCCAAGGACCAGCCCCATGCCGTAAGCCGTAAACCGGTCGCGCAGATCGTCCTGGGCCAGGGCCACTTTAAAGGCCCGCCACAGGAGGATGCCGATGCACAAAAAGACAATGGAAACGCCGATAAAACCGAGTTCCTCGCCAAGGACGGCCATGATGAAGTCGTTATGGGCCTCGGGCAGATAAAAGAGCTTCTGCTTGCCGGCCCCGAACCCGGCCCCGGCCACGCCGCCGGAACCAAAGGCGTAAAAGGACTGCACCAGCTGATAGCCGACGTTTTGCGGGTCCTTGAAGGGATCGAGAAAGGCGAACCAGCGTTTGAACCGGTAGGGCGAGGAGGCAATCAACAGGCCCATGGCCCCGACGCCGAAAAACATGGACACGGCCAGATAGGTGAGCCGGGTGCCGCCGACAAGGCTCATGAGAAAAAAGAGCATGCCCAGAAAGACCGCGCCGCCGAAATCCGGCTGCAACAGCAAAATGACGCCCAGAAAGCCCGTGACGATGACCGGCGGCATGAACCCCACGGAAAACGAGCGCACGAGTTTCTGCTTCTGGCTGAAAAAATAGGCCAGATACATGACCAGGACCACCTTGGCCAGTTCCATGGGCTGCAGCGAGATGGGGCCAAGATGCATCCAGCGCCGCGCGCCGCCGGCCTTGACCGAGAACGGCGGGACCATGGTGAGGACCAGCAGGCCGATGATGGCAAACAGCCACAGGTAGACCGGGCCGTGCAACACCTTGCGCGGCATCCAGGCACAGATGGTCATGAGCACGAGGCTGATCAGGGCAAAAAGGGCCTGGCGCTCGAAGAAATAATAGCGGTTGCCATTTAAGCGCTCGGCCATGACTCCGCTGGAGGAAAAGACCATGACCAGACCCAGGCCGGCCAGGAGCAGGGCCGCGCCGAGCAGCCAGAAATCGAAGGTGCCGGTCTTTTTGGACTCGGCCGTCTGCACGCTCAGTTTGCTCATGCGCCCTGCCCCGCCACACCGGCGTCACGAGCCGGCAGTCCTGCGAAGATGTCCTGGAAATCCCGTCCCCTGGCCTTGTAATTGGGATAGAGGTCAAAGCTCGAGGTGCCGGGCGAGAGCAGGATGGCGTCGCCGGGCAGGGCATCGGCATAGAGCCGGGCCATGGCGGCCTTGAGGGTGGGTTCGTAAAAGACCGGCACCACCCCGGTAAAGGCGGCCTCAAACACCTCGCGGCTGCCGCCAAAAAGGCCGACGGCCGAAACTTTTTCCCGCAAAAGCGGAGCCAGGGCCTCCAGATCGCCGCCCTTGAACACCCCGCCGCATAAAAGCCGCACGGGCCGGTCAAAGCTGTTGATGGCCGCCTCCATGGCCGTCACGGTGGTGGCCTTGGAGTCGTCGACAAACAGCACCCCGCCCTTCTCGCCGATGATCTGCAGGCGATGGGGGGCCGGCACAAAGCCGGCAAAGACCTCGCGGGCCAAGGCTTCGTCCACGCCGTAGGACCGGCAGGCCAGATAGGCCGCTTCCATGTTGTGCTGATTGTGCACCCCGGCCAGCCGGCGGCACAGAAAATTGGAAGCCGCGGCATACCAGGTGACAGCGGCCCGGGTAAATGTCCGGACGGCCAGGAGCGGGCGCAGCTCCTCGGCCACGATGGCCGTATCCTCGGGGCGCTGGGCGGCAAACAGGTTGAGCTTGGCGGTCAGGTACTCGTCCATGTCGGCGTGCCAGTCGAGGTGGTTGGCGGCGAAATTGAGCAGCACGGCCACCTGCGGGCGAAAGGTCTTGACCAACTGGAGCTGGAAGCTTGAAACCTCGAGCACCACCACATCCGCCGGCTCGTTGGAAAGAACGTGCTCAGAGAGCGGCGTGCCGATGTTGCCGCCGGTAAAGACGCGCCGGCCGGCTGCTTCCAGCAGGGCGCTTATAAGCATGACAGTGGTGGTCTTGCCGTTGGAGCCGGTCACCGCGATGATCGGTTCCGGGGTGAACCAGGAGGCCAGCTCCAGTTCCGAGACGACCTGGACACCGGGACACGCGGCCAGGGCCGGGGCCAGACCGGCGGCCCGGATGCCCGGGGACAAGACGACCAAATCGGCCCCGGCGAAATCCGCCGGCCCGTGCTCGCCGGTGCGCAGGTCATAGCCGGCAGCCACAGCCTCGGCCCGAAACGCGTCAGACACGGCCGCGGCATTTTTCTCCAGAAAGCGCACCGACGCCCCAAGGCGGGCCAGGAGCCGGGCCGCCGAACGGCCGGACGCACCGGCCCCCACGACCACGGCCGTGTGGCCGCGCAGCTGATCGGGATGGAGCATATCGCGCATGAGAAAGCCTACCGCAGTTTGAG
This sequence comes from Desulfovibrio sp. DV, assembly GCF_001936595.1. Taxonomy (GTDB): domain Bacteria; phylum Desulfobacterota; class Desulfovibrionia; order Desulfovibrionales; family Desulfovibrionaceae; genus Solidesulfovibrio. The sequence continues at coordinate 13,805 of NZ_MLBG01000075.1, read as the reverse complement.
GGTGGAAAGGCCGACCAGGGCCAGCAGGATGGAGAGAATCCAGAACCGGATGATGATCTTGGATTCCGGCACGCCCATGAGCTCAAAATGATGGTGCAACGGGGCCATGCGGAAAATCCGCTTGCCGCCGCTCATCTTGAAGTAGCCGACCTGAAGGATGACCGAGACGGTCTCGGCCACGTACAGGCCGCCGACAACGATGAGCAGCAACTCCTGCTTGCATAAAACTGCCAGGAAGCCGAGCACCCCGCCCAGGGACAGCGAGCCCACGTCGCCCATGAAAATCTGGGCCGGATAGGCGTTGAACCAAAGAAAGCCCAGTCCCGCCCCGACCAGCGCCCCGCAAAAAACCGTGACCTCGCCCACGCCGGACACCGGCATGACTTGCAGGTAGCGGGCCATCTGGGCGTGGCCGGCCACGTAGACGAACAGTCCGAACATGGCTGCGTTGACGATCATGGGTCCGATGGCCAGTCCGTCCAGGCCGTCGGTCAGGTTGACGGCGTTGGAGGCCCCGATCATGACGATCATGGCAAAGGGCAGGTACCACATGCCAAGGTCTGGGGTCAGGTGCTTGAAAAAGGGCACGGCCAGCCGGGTGGAATACTCCGGGTCGGACAACAGCACGGCAGCGGCCACGCCGGCCACAATGACCTGGCCCAGGAGCTTCTGCTTGGCGGTGAGGCCCTTGTTGCGCTTTTTCACCACCTTGGCGTAGTCGTCCACAAAGCCCAGGGCTCCGAAGCCGAGAAAGACAAAGAGCGTCATCCAGACATATTCGTTGGCCAGATCGCCCCACAACAGAACGCTTGTGATGATGCAAAAGCCCAGAAGCAGGCCGCCCATGGTCGGCGTGCCGGCCTTTTGCTGGTGGGCGGCCACGTCCTCGTTGATGTACTGGCCAAACTTCAGGCGGCGCAGGGCCTGGATAAACCTGGGGCCAAACACGATGGACAGGATCAAGGCCGTAAGGAGTGCCGCAATCGACCGGAAGGTGATGTAGCGGAAGACGTTTAGGGCGCTGAAATGCGCCACAAGCGGCACAAGCAGATAATAAATCATGCCTTGGCGTCCTTCTGGATGCTTTGGGTCAGGGCCGCCAGGAATTGTTCCATACGCATGGAGCGGGAGCCTTTAAAGAGGTAGACGCCGCCGACCAGATCGGTGGCGGACAGGGTTTCCAGAAATGCATCCGGGCTGTCGACCACGGCAAAGATGCCGCCGTAGCCCCGGCGAGAGAGCCCCTCGCCCACAATGTCGGCGTAGGCGCCGTGGTAAAAGACGGCCTTGGCCCCGCTTTCGGCCGCAGCTTCGCCCAGACGCCGGTGTTCGACCTCGGCGTGGACGCCCATCTCGCGCATTTCACCCAGGACCAGCACCAGCGGCTTGCCCTGGGCCGATTCGGCGGCAGCGGCAATGGCCCGGCGCATGGACAGGGGATTGGCGTTGTAGGTGTCGTCAATGAGCGTGTAGTTGCCGTGGCGGCGGCAGAAAAAGCGCTGTTCGGGCATGACGGCCGTGGCCAGCCCGGAACTGATCTGGTCCTCGGTTGCGCCGAGCACATGGGCGGCGGCAGCGGCGGCCAGGATGTTTTCGGCAAAATGCCCGCCGGTCAGCGGAGTCACAACGTCCATCTCCAGCTCGCGAAGACGCAGGAAGAACCGGCCGCGGCCTTCGGAGATGGCCCCCAGGTACTTGGCCCGGTAGGGAGCCGGACCGCCCTTGGTGGACAGGGCCACGACCCCGGGGAAGACGGCCTGGGCCGCGTTCCACAGTTCCGGGTAGTCCATCGAGGCCAGGGCCGTGCCGCCGGGACGCAGGGCGGCAAAGAGCTTCACCTTTTCGGCAGCCACCCCGGCCACATCACCCAGGGCCTCCAGATGGGCCGGGCCGACGTTGTGGATGACGGCCACATCGGGTTCGGCAATGGCAGCCAGGGGCTCCATCTCGCCCGGAGCCGAGATGCCAAGCTCCATGACCCAGGCCATGTCAGCCTCGCCGGCTTCCAGCATGGACAGAGGCAGGCCGATCTTATTGTTGAAATTCTTGTAATTTTTCGCGGTCGGGCCCACCTTGGAGAGAATCGAGGCGGTCAGTTCCTTGACCGTGGTCTTGCCGGCCGAGCCGGACACAGCCACGAGCCGGGCCCCGACCCGCTCCCGCCAGGCCCGGGCCAGCTTGCCAAGGGCAGCCACGGTATCGCGCACCAGGAGAACCGGAGTGCCTTCGGGCAGGCCGGAAAGCGGCCGGTCGGCCAGAACGGCGGCCGCTCCCTTGGCCACGGCCTCGGCAGCGAAATTGTGGCCGTCCAGGCGCTCCCCGGGGATGCACACGAAGAGACTGGCCGGCGCAGCCGCCCGGCTGTCGATGCGCACGGACTCGATGACGGGGTTGCCCCGCTCGCCCACGTCGCCCACAGCCCCGGTGGCTACAAGGAGATCAGACAGGGTCATGCGCATCCGGTAAGCTCCCTGACCACGGCGGCGTCGGAAAACGGGTGCTTCACGTCGCCGATCTGCTGATAGGTTTCGTGTCCTTTGCCGGCGATGACCAGCACGTCCTCGTGTCGCATCTCCGACAGGGCCAGTTCGATGGCCCGGCGGCGGTCTGGCTCGAGAATGGCCCGGCGGGCCTTTTTAAGCCCCGGCTTGACGTCGTCGATAATGGCCAGCGGATCTTCGTGGCGGGGATTATCCGAGGTCAAAACAGCCACATCGGCGTAGCGGGCCACGGCCGCGCCCATAAGCGGTCGCTTGGTGCGATCGCGGTCGCCGCCGCAGCCGAAAACGACAAAGAGCCGGCCGGCGGTAAATTCCCGGGCAGCGGTCAGGACGTTTTCCAGGGCGTCGGGGGTGTGGGCGTAGTCCACGAGAATGGTCAGCCCGGCCGGATTGGGAATGCGCTCCAGACGTCCGGGCGCGCCGCCAAAATCCGCCAGGGAGGCCAGGGTGTCGGTGGGCAGGCCCAGGGCCAGGGCCACGCCGAAGGCGGCCAGGATATTCTGGGCGTTGTGGCGGCCGGGCATGGGCGAGGCAATGGCGTAGGAATCCTCGCCAAAGGCGGCCCCGATGGTCAGCCCATCGCGGCCGGCGTGCTGGATGCCGCCGACGAGAAGCCGGGAAAAGCCGGTCGGCGGCACGGTCAGGCCGTAGCCGATGGCCTGGGGAAATTCGCGCAAAAGCCGCAGGCCGAAAGGATCGTCGAAATTGAGCACCGCATTTTCCGGGCGTGCGAGGTAGCGGCGGAAAAGTTTGGCCTTGGCCTCGAAATAGGTGGCCATGTCGTGATGGTAGTCCAGATGGTCCTGGGTCAGGTTGGTGTAGGCGGCGGCGGCAAAACGCAGGCCGGCCAGGCGATCCTGGTCCAGGGCGTGGGAAGAGGCTTCCATGACGGCCAGGGTGCAGCCGGCGGCAGCCATTTCGCCCAGGCACCGGTGAATGGTCAGGCAGTCGGGCGTGGTCAGGGCGGCATCGCGGGAAAAGCCGGGCCAGCGGTAGGCGACGGTGCCAAGGAGCCCGACCTTGTGCCCGGCAGCCGCGCCCAGGCGTTCGATCAGGTAGGCGACCGTGGTCTTGCCGTTGGTGCCGGTGACGGCAACGACCGGCATGGCCATGGCATCGGTGCCGTAGCGCGCCCCGGCCAGCGCCCCGAGGGCGGCTTTGGGATCCTCGACCGTGGCCAGACGGGCCGTTGCGCCGGCCGGCAGCACGACGCCGGGGCCGGCCACGACAAAGGCCGCACCCCGGGCCAGGGCGTCGGCAATGAAGTGGCTGCCGTCGTCCCTGGAGCCGGGCACAGCCACAAACACGCCCCCCGGCATCGTCTTGCCGGAATGGGCGGCCACGTCCACGCCTCCCTGGCGCACGGCGTCAAGGAGGCGTGGGAAATCTATTGCGGCGTTTGCTGTCATGATCGCTATTGCCTCGCCTGCTAGGACGGCCTGGCCAGCCAGAGCACGAACTCGGATTTGTTTTCCCCGGGCCAGGGCGCACCCGGACCGGGACTTTGCTTGGAGACCACCAGCCCCTGGCCTTCCAGGCGCGGCACAATGCCCTTGCCGGCCAGAATCTCCACCACCCGCCGCAACGGCATCCCCGAGAAATCCGGCACGGCATGAATCTCGATCGCCTTGGCTCCGGCTGGCTTGGACTGGGCGATATCGAGAATCTCCTTGTCCGCCTTGGACGGGGCCATGGGCGCAGCCGGCATCTCGGCGCTAGCGGCCGAGCCGGGAGCAGCCCCGGGAGCCCCGGCCTTGGCCACCTGCACGGTTTCGGGCATCCGGCCGAGGTAGGACAGCATCCGCAGAGTCAGTTCACGCACGGCCGGGGCCGCGACCACGCCGCCGTAGTGGCTCGGCTCGGGTTCGTCAACCATAACCATGACGATGTATTCCGGTCCGACGGCCGGAACAAAGGAAACATAGGAACCGAGGTACTTGTTGCCATAACCGCCGGAGGAGCCGGCCTTCTGGGCGGTGCCGGTCTTGCCGCCGGTCTCCAGGCCCGGAATCATGGCCGATCGGCCGGTGCCGTGTTCCTCGTGCACCACCTCGCGCATCATGCGCTGGACCGTGCGGGCCACATCGGCGTCAAAGACGCGGTAGGGCTGGCGCTGGGGCGTGGTGTTGTCTGGATCGGCCACGATCTTCAGCGGCTTGTACACGCCGTCGTTGGCCAGGATGAGAAAGGCCTGGGCCATCTGGACCGGAGTGACGGCCACGCCCTGGCCGAAGGAGGCGGTGGCCAGATCCAGGATCGACCAGGCTTTGACCGGACGCAGCAGGCCCTTGCCCTCGCCCGAGATGGGCAGGCCGTTTTGGCGGCCAAAGCCCAGTTTCTCAAAATAACCGTGCAGCCGGGCCGAGCCGAGCTGCATCCCGATCTTGGCCGCGCCGATGTTGCTCGAGACGCGCACGATCATGTTGACCGGCAGGACGCCGTAGGAATGGGTGTCCTTGATGACCCGGCCGGCCAGACCGAACTTGCCGTTTTCGCAGTTAAACGTCGTGGTCGGGCGCACCGTGCGTTCCTGCAGGGCCGCGGCCACCAGCAAGGGCTTCATGGTGGAGCCGGGCTCAAACACGTCCAGGGCGGCGTGGTTGCGGGCCACCCGGGGGCTGATGCCGCGTCCCACGTTGGGATTAAAAAAGGGATAGTTGGCCATGGCCAGGATTTCGCCCGTGGGCACATGGACCACCACACAGGTGCCGGCCTTGGCGTTGTTGGTGGTGACGGCCTTTTCCAGCTCCTCTTCGGCGAAAAACTGAATCTGGGCATCAATGGTCAGGCGCACGTCGTGGCCGTTGATGTCGGCCAGTTCCCGGCCCTGGGAATCAAAAAAGAAGCGGCGGCCCGAGGCGTCGCGCTGGACCACATACTTGGCCTGGCGGCCGGTCAGCTGGCCGTCGAAGGATTTCTCCAGGCCCTCAAGCCCCACATCGCCAACGCCGACAAAGCCGATCAGCTGGCTGGCCAGATGGCCGTTGGGATAAAAACGGCCGAATTCCTTGGTGAAATGGACGCCCGGCAAGGCCGCTTCCCGGATGCGCGCGGCCGTGCGGTCCCCGACCCGCCAGGACAGGTAGACCATGTTCGAGGAGCTTTGCAGCTTCTTCTTGACCCGCTGCTCCTTCATGTGGAGCACCTTGGCCAGAAAGGCGGCGGTCTTGTCCGGGTCGACAATTTCCTTGGGACGCACGAACAGGCCTTCGATCTCGACACTTTTGGCCAGCAACCGGCCGGAGCGGTCATAGATCTCGCCCCGCGCGCCCTTGTCCACTTCCGAGGCCACATGCTGGCGCACGGCCTGCTGGGCCAACTCCGGACCGGCCACGATCTGCAGATAGCCGGCCCGGCTCCACAGTGCGAGCCAGGCCAGACCAAGCAGGACACCCACACAGGTGAGCTTGACCCGGCTCCAGTCCCGCACGGTGGTGTGCTGGCGTTCTTTGGACGGTTTGCGCATGTCCGGTCCCGAAACCCGTTACCGCCACAGCCCCGCGACGCGCCGCGGCGCGCCCGGGGACAGGCTGACTGCAAAAATGACGTCGCAAGACTCGACGGCCATAACCACTCTACTGCTCACCCGCCGGGGCGGGTTGAAAAGGTTTGGGCTTGGCAACGGCCCGGCCCGCGTCCGGCACGGCTTTGGGGCCGGCCTTTGGCCCGGGCTTGCCGCCGGCTTCGGCCGTGACCTTGGCCCCGGGCTTGGCCGGTTCCGCAGCCGCCTTGGCCGGTTTCTTGGGCGCTTCGACAGTGACGGCCACCATGGGCGACGCCTCGATCTCGCCGCTGGCGGCCACGCGACGGATCTGGCCCGGCCGGGCCGGTCCCAGGCCCCGCTCCTTGGCCAGTTCACGCAGCCGGGACGGGGTGATCAGGGTATTGCGCTCCACTTCGAGCTTGGCCGAAAGCACTTCCCGTTCGTCGATCTGGTGCTGGATCTTGTTGAGCTCATAGGCCAGATCGACCCGCTCGATGTTGACCCACACCAGCCCCAGGCCGAAAATCAGCAGCAACGCGAGGCTAAAGGCCATGGAAATGGCCCATTCTTTCGACAACGTGCCCATTTCCTCTCCTATCCTGCGGCCGCATCCCCGACGTCCGGCAACCGCTCGGCCACCCGCAGCTTGGCGCTGCGCGCACGCGAGTTGTCCCGCACTTCCTCTTCCCCTGCCATGACGGGCTTTTTGGTCAGGATGCGAAACCTGGCCCGATGCCCGCAGATGCACACCATCTGCTCCCTGGGGCACAGACAATCGGTGGCCTCGTGGCGAAACGCCCGCTTGACCAGCCGGTCCTCCAGGGAATGAAACGAGATCACGGCCACCCGCCCTCCCGGGGCAAGATGGTCGGGGATGGCCTCCAGAAAGGCGGCCAGTTCGGCCAGTTCCTCGTTGACGGCCATGCGCAGGGCCTGGAAGGTCCGCGTGGCCGGGTGCAGCCGGGCCGTGGCCCGCCATTTGGCCGGATAGGCCTGCCAGACCACCTCGGCCAACCGGGCCGTGGTGGTGATGGGCGCCTGTTCCCTGGCAGCCACGATGGCCCGGGCAATGCGCCCGGCCTGCGGATCCTCGCCGTACTCCCGGATGATCTCGGCCAATCTGGCAAACGGAGCCAGATTGATCAGTGCCTCGGCGCTCTCCCCGCCGTCTTCAGCCCCCATGCGCATGTCAAGGGGGCCGTCGTTTAGAAACCCGAAGCCCCGCTCCGGGTCGTCGAGCTGCAACGAGGACATCCCTGCGTCCAGGAGTGCAGCATCGACCTTCTCCCACCCCGCCTCGGCCAGGATGGCCGGGAACCGGCTTAAACGCGAGCGCACCAGGCGCACCCGCTCACCGTAGGGGGCAAGTCGTCGCCCGGCCTCGGACAGGGCTTCCCTATCCCTGTCCAGACCGAGCACCTGCCCCTCTCCCCCGGCCGCATCGAGCATCCCCCTAGAATGCCCGCCAAGCCCGACCGTGGCGTCCAGAATTTTCATCCCCGGTTTGATGCCGAGGTATTCGATCACTTCCCGCAAAAGGACCGGTATGTGTACGGGTTGGTTGTCCACGCCTGTCCTTAAAACCGCAGCGCGATGCCGGACGCGGCCAGCGTGTCCATATGCGCGTTGAAATTGGCAGCGGTCTGGCGCAGGCGTTCCTCGAAACGGCCCTGGTCCCAGATTTCGAACTTCGACCCCACTCCGGCCAGGACCAGATCCTTGTCCAGGGCGGCGTAGGTGCGCAGATACGGCGGAATGAGCACCCGCCCCTGCTTGTCCAGCGTCACCTCGGTGGCCCCGGCAATGAAAAAGCGTTCGATGTCCCGGAAGCCCGGAATAAGCGTGTTGCCGGCCCGGAAACTGGCTTCCACCTGCTCCCATTCCGGCATGGGATAGCCGCTTATGGCTCCGTCAAAATTGTTGGTGAGCATGATCCGGCCGTCAGGGACAAGTCGAAAGATCTCCTCCCGAAACTCAGGAGGCAGCATCAAGCGACCCTTGGGATCGAGGCTGCGATTGGAATGTCCTCTGAACACGGCCCCTCACGTCGGCGGTTCACCACTTCTTACCACCATTTCCCACATTCTCTCCACCAATCGGTTATTGGTGTCAAGGGCAAACCACCTCTTGACAAGGAAATGCCGCAGCCTCTCCCGGTTTTCCGGGGCCAAGGTGGGAAATAATCCGATATATCGGGATGTTTCAACAAACAGAGTGGGATTTCAGGACATTTTCAGATGGCATTGGTAACCACCTGAAAACAAGTGGCAAAGCCCAGGGAACCAGACGCCTGGAAGCCAAGCCTTGCCAGAATGTCGCAGAACCCGTTAAGGGACGGAAGTCATGGCGAATGCTCGCCCCCTTCCGCAGGCCGGGAGGAAACCACCCGACGTCAAACGACCCATGGAAGGGCATCATGAGCGAGAGGTCGACACTGGAAGTTCCGGTAGGGCTTGAAGAAGAATATTACCAGATCAATCCGGATATTCTCCAGAGTTTCAGCAAGTTCCGGCCGCCGCTCAATATCTACCGGTTCCTGGAGCCGGTTTCCCGCATCACGCCGTATTATAAGGTTGGGGACCGGCTTTCCAAGGAGCAGTCCCAGGAACTGGCCGATCTGGTGGCCCAGGGCACGATCTTCGTCTCCCGCGCCGATCATTCGGTCTACGTCAAGCACATCAGCTACCAGCTCGATCTGGTGCTTTTGGACAAACACCTCACCGAATCGGAAATCGCCGACATTTTCCAGATAGCCCTCACCCGGCGCATGGAGGCCTTTTTCGACCAGCCGGTGCGCATCGTCTACGACAAGGTGCGCGAGGACGTTTTGGTGCTGACCGAGTACGTGTGGGAGGATTTCAACCGCACCAAGGCCCTGGCCAAGCGGCTGCACACCACCCACAGCCTGCCCAACCACGCGGTCAACTGCGGCCTGCTCGGCCTGCATCTGTTTCTGGCCGGCCAGTCCGACTCGTTTCGCGACAGCAAAAACGCCCGCAACATCCTGGACCGCAGCCTGCTTGGCCTGTTTCTGCACGATCTGGGCATGACCCGGGTGCCGGCCATGATCCGTGACAAGACCAAGACCCTGCTGCCCGATGAAATGCAGAAAATCCGGAACCATACCATGGCCGGCTATGAGATGCTCACGCGCATCGACATCAAGTTTACGGAAATGGAACGCTGCGTGTCGGAACACCACGAGCGCCTCGACGGCTCCGGCTACCCGCAGAAACTGACCATCGGCAATATTTCGGAACTGGGCCTTCTGGCCGGCGTGGTGGATTCGTATTGCGCCATGCTGACCAAGCGGGCCTATGCCCCGGCCATGGAGCCGCTGGCAGCGGCCAAGAAGCTCTTCGACGACAGCCGCCGCTACCCCACTGATATCGTCAAGCGGCTGATCGCCATGGTGGCCAACCAGAAATAGGGACGGTTTCCCACCTGCCGGCGGCCACATGGCTGAAGTCTGGCCGGCCAGACCGACGCCTTCCCCGGCCTCAGGGCCGGTTTCCCACCCCTGCCGCCCCCGGCCCGACGCAAGGCCTGCTGCCGCCCGCACCCGCCATCCCGGACCGCCGGGCCGGCCACGCGGCCAACAGTCCCTGGCCAGCCTCCCGGCCCTGCGGCACTGTCCTGGCCGGCCAAAACCGGACAGGATTACGGCAGGGCGCACTCCCGGCGCATCTCGCGGAAAATCTCGCCCAGAGGCACCAGCCCAAGCAGCCGCTCGCCTTCCAGCACCACGGCAAACCGGCTGTCGGCCTTGATCATGGCGTCGAGCACCAGATGCAGGGAATCGGCCGGGGCCACCCTGGGAATGTCGCGCCGGGCGGCGTCGGCTGCCTTGCGCGCCATGCAGTGGCGGCAGGCGGCCCGATAGGTATCCTCGAAATCATCATCGCCAAGGCTGGTGCGCAGGCTCGCTTCCAGGGCGCAGTCGTTTAAGTCCGCAAGCAGGGTCCGAAGGCTCACGATCCCGATGTAGCGCCCCTGGCGCATGACCACGGCGGCGTCGAGATCCGGGCATTTCTCCAGATGTCGCTGCAATTTTCCGGCAACAATTTCCAGGGGTTCGCCGGCGTCGACGGCAAGCACGTCGGTGCGCAAGGCGTCGAAGGCGCGTTTGCGTAGCATGTCATTTCTCCGGTGGCGTGGCGGTAAGCCAGCCTAACCCGGTTTGCCCGGGATTGTGAAGGGCTGGTCAATCGAAATCCGCCAAAAGGGCTCCGATATGGACCTTGCCGAAAAGAACCACCGGCGAATAGCGGGTGCGAAGCCGCCAGACCGCCTGCTGCAGCTGGTCCGAGGTGATGCCGTTTCGCAGGGCGGTATAGGCTTCGATGAATGCGGCCAGGGAATCGCAAACCTTGAGCAGTTGTCCGTCCTTGGGGTCGAAGCTGTCAAGGTTGCAGCGTTCCTCCAGATCTTCCGGCGTCACCCGCACCGCGTTCCCGGCCTCGTCCCGGATGGATTCGTAAAATTCCGAGCCCACCTCGATGCCCAGAAAATAGGCCAGCCGGTCGGCCAGATCGCCGAAGCCGCCGCCGGTCAGGACCGAAAAGACCCGGCGCTCCAATTCCTTGTTTTCATATTCCTTGATCATGTCCCCAAGCGGCGCGACCGACTGCTTGACCGGGGAGATGATGTCGCGGGTCAGCAGTTCCGGCACGTCGTGGACAAGGCCGGCAAAAAAATTGTTGAGCCGTCTGGCCGGGCAGGCGTCAACAGCCAGACTGAAGAAATAGCCATAGGCGGCCACCAGAAACATGTGGCCAAGGACCGAGGTCTCCGGGATGCGCGGGGTCTGGGACCAGCGGGTCTGGAAGCGCAACTGCCCGAGCAGCCGGCCGAAATGGCCCAGAGGCGTCTTCTTGCCGGCAAAAAGCCCGTCCGCCAGATCGCGCACGCCGCGCAGGTCGGCAAACCGGGCCAGACCGCCGGTAAACGACGACTCGATCTCCAGCAGTTCGTCGTCCCAGGGGTTGTCGCGCTTTATCAAGGAATATTCCCAGCCGCTGGCGTAGAGATGGGCCGCGTCCAGGATGCGCCGGGCCGGGGCGTCGCTTTCCGGCACCGACAGGTAGGCCCGAAGGCGGCCCCAGAAATCCTCGCCCAGTTCGCGCACCCGGGGTTCAAGCTGGGCAAACACCCAGTCGGTGAGCTGGCGGTAATGGGCCGGATTGGCCTTGATCTTGTAAAAGACCGGTGGCTTGATGTCGGTGATGACCAGCCGGTAGAGGTATTCGAACAAGCCGCCCTCGACGATTTCCAGGCCGAGAGCCAGACGTTCGGCCTCGGGCAGGTGGCGGGAATTGAGTTCGTAGAGCATCCAGGCCACCATCATCTTGTGGGCCTGCTTGTCGACCTCCACCAGTTCCATGCTCCGGTGTTTGTCGTTCCACCGTTTCATAAAAGACCCGGCAAACAGGAACTGCAAAAGGCTTTTGCGGACGCTGACCATGCACACTCCTTATAATTTCCCGATCGGACGCAAGCCTAGCCCTGCCGGGGATAAAGGGCAACCTTCCTGTCCCCGCCGGGCGGTTTCCGGGAAAAATGGTGTTGACAACCATGACCCGCGGGAATACAGGATTCGTCTTTCGAGCAACTCAGAGGAGCCGCCATGAAAACGTTTAGCCCGACGCCCAAAGATATTTCCCACAACTGGTTCGTGGTCGACGCCTCGGACAAGATCCTCGGCCGCCTTGCCTCCGCCGTGGCCATTCGCCTGCGCGGCAAGCACAAGGTTGAATTCGCCCCGCATATGGATACCGGCGACTTCATCATCGTGGTCAACGCCGGCAAGGTGCGCACCACCGGCCGCAAGCTGGACCAGAAGAAATACTACCGCCATTCCGGGTGGATCGGTGGCCTGAAGGAAACCTCCCTGCGCGACATGCTGGTCAAAAAGCCGGAAGATGTCATCCGCAAGGCTGTGCGCGGCATGCTGCCCAAAAACCGCCTCGGTCGGGCCATGCTCAAAAAGCTCAAGGTCTACTCCGGCGAAGCCCATCCCCACGAGGCCCAAAAGCCCGCAACCCTGGACGTCTAAACCCGGCCTCCGGAGAATCCACAATGAGCGACGAATTCTACTACGCCACCGGCCGCCGCAAACGCGCCACGGCCCGTACCCGCCTCTACAAAGGCAACGGCCGCATCCTCATTAACGATCGGCCCTTCGAAGAATACTTTCCCCGTCCCACCCTGCACGCCATCGTGCGGCAGGCCCTGGCCCTGACCAAGCTGGAAGGCCGCGTGGACGTGAAGGTCAATGTCGCCGGCGGCGGCATGACCGGCCAGGCCGAGGCTGTGCGCCACGGCATCTCCCGCGCCCTGCTCACGCTCGACCCCGAGCTGCGCGGCGTGCTCAAGAAAGCCGGCCTGCTCACCCGCGACTCCCGCGAGAAAGAGCGTAAAAAGTACGGCCAGCGCGGCGCCCGCGCCCGGTTCCAGTACTCGAAGCGTTAATCCGCGCGGCGATTACACAGTCACCCTGGGCGGAACCGCGAAAGCGGTTCCGCCTTTTGGCGTTGGCTACAAGGAGGCTTCCATGGCCGAACACAAACCCCGCCCCAAGCTCGTCTTCGCCGACAACGACGGCAATATCTACGACCATCCCGAGCTCGAAATGCTGGTGCGCCGGGGGGATCGCCTGGAGCCGCCGCGCCCGGACGAGATCATCGCCCTGCCGCCGGAAAGCGAACTCTTTCTGCTGCCCGGCCGCCACGCCCTGGGCTTTGACCCGGAATCCGGCGAGATCGAACAACTCGACGAACAGGCCGTGGCCGCCTTTGTCTGCCCCGGCTACACCCTCTCGGCCACTGCCGCCTACGCCGCCCGCGAAGACGCCCCCACCCTGCCCCTTTTCGCCTACGGCGCAGTGGGCTTTGCCGGCGACCGCTTCTACGTGGCCGCCGCCCGGGTGGACGAGGACAAACGCCAGATCTTTACCGGCATCAGCCGCGACCGCATCATCAAGGGAGCCAAGGCGCTTCGGGCCAAGTTCCCCAAAAACCGGCTGCTCGAACACTTAACCGGCTGCGCCCTGACCTCCTGCTGCCCGGCCGCCCGCAACCTGGCCCTGGGCCGCTTCGAGGCCCCCCTGCCCACCTCGCGCAGCTGCAACGCCCGGTGCATCGGCTGCCTGTCGCTCCAGGAGGAAGGCTCGGGCTTTCCCTCCACCCAGACGCGCATCCGCTTCCGGCCGACAGCCCAGGAAATCGTGGAGGTCATGGGCGAACACGGCCGCCGGGAAAAACGGCCGGTCTATTCCTTCGGCCAGGGCTGCGAAGGCGAACCACTGACCGAAGCCAAGGTCATCTGCGAGGCGGTGGCCCGCTTCCGCCAGAGCGGGGGGAAGGGCACGGTCAACATCAACACCAACGCCAGCCTGCCGGACGGCGTCGAGGCCTTTGCCGCCGCCGGCGGGTCGTCGATCCGGGTGAGCCTGTCGAGCGCCGAGGCGGCCCTGTACGAAGCCTACTACCGCCCGGTCGGCTACGGCTTTACCGCCGTGCGCGAGTCCATTGCCCGGGCCAAGGCCGGCGGACTTTTTGTGTCGCTCAATTTCCTCTTTTTCCCCGGCATCTCCGACACCGAGGCGGAACTTGCCGCCCTGACCGAACTGGTCACTGCCTACACGGTCGATTTCATCCAGTTGCGCAACCTCAATCTCGATCCCCAGCTCTACCTGAAAGTGGCCGCCGGCAGCGGCGCGCTCGATGACCCGGCCCGCCACGCCTCCATGGGGCTGGCCAATTTCCGCAAACGCCTGCGCAAGGCCTGCCCCTGGCTCAAGTTCGGCTATTTCAATCCGT
>NZ_MLBG01000074.1 GCF_001936595.1 Desulfovibrio sp. DV | reverse complement strand
CCCCCCCGGACCCCCCTCGAAAGGGGGGCATGGTGGAGAAGGGGCAGCTTTGGGCCTGAAAACCCGTCACCCCTCTTTCAAAAATGCGTCCGTCCCGGACGCTGGCGAGTTGGGGGCAGGGATTTGCTGGCGGCCCCGGGACGGTTTCCGTTCCGGGGCCGCCAGCAAATCCCTGCCCCCATGCGCTCACGCACGCACACCAGCTTCCAACCCGCTTCCCCCCATCGAGGGGTCCGGGGGGATCATCCCCCCGGTGGGGTTCGGGGCAACGCCCCGATTCTCTTCTGCCTTTCCCCTCACCCTCACCCTCACCCTCACCCTCACCCTCACCCTCACCCTCACCCTCACCCTCACCCTCACCCTCACCTGCACCTGCACCTGCACCTATGCCTGCGCCTTGGCCGGCGTGCGGATGAGCTGGGTGAAAGCCAGGGAGACGATGCCCAGGCCCACGCCGATGAAAAAGGGAATCTTGTAATCGACCATCCAGAGGATGCCGCCAAGGACAGGCACGACCACGGCGGCGATGTGGTTGATGGTAAAGCCCATGGCCATGCCCGAGGCCATGTCTTCGGGAGCGGCGATTTTCTGGTAGTAGGTGCGCACGCCCACGTTGAAATTAAACAGCAGGTAATCGAGGACAAACATCGTCCCGGCTATGATGTGGGAGTCGGTGTAGGCGTAGACGAGGAAGACGACGATCATGCCGGCGTATTCGATGGACAGCAGCTGGCGTTCGCCGAACCGGTTGATGGCCCGGCCGATCATGGGATTGAGGAAATAGTTGATGGCGTTGTTGATGACAAACAAAATGGTGATGGACTGGATGGAGTAGTCGAATTTCTTGACCAGCAGATAGACGGCGAAGACGATGAAAATCTGGCGGCGCGAGCCTTCCAGGAAGGTGAGCAGGTAGTAGAGCCAGTATTTGCGCCGCAGGTACATCTTCTTTTTCTGGGGCGCGACGTTGGTTTCGCAGGGTTTCTTGCACAGCCCCCACAGGCCGACCATGGCCACGGCTGCGCCGACCAGGGCGAACATGCCTTTGTAGCCCATGGCGTCGGCCATGAAATAGATGAGGATGCCTACGGCGATGTTGGCCAGAGCGCCCACGGCCCGGATGCGCGAGAGCACCACCGGAGCCTCGAAGGTGTTGAAATGCTGCAGTGTCAGGGACTGGTTGAGGGGCTCGTAGTAATGGAAGCCCGTGGACATGATGAGGGTGGTGGCGGTCAGGCCCCAGAAGCTTGGAAAATAGCCGGTGGCGGCCAGTCCGATGCCCAGCACCAGGATGGACAGCGAGGCGGCGCGCTGCTCGCTTAAAATGAGCAAGACATAGATGACGAGCATGGAGAGAAAGCCCGGCACCTCGCGGATGGACTGGACAAAGCCGATGGCGTCGGCCCCGAGGTGGGCGGATTCCACGGCGAAGTTGTTGATAAGCGTCTGCCAGGCCTGGATGCCGGCTGTGGAGGCGATGGTGGAGACGAGCAGGAACAGGAGAATGTCGTGGCGTCCCGTGGCGCGCAGGGCGGTCCGGGTGAGCGCGTGTTCCGGACGGGCCGGATCGAGGTGTGCTTTCACGGGATGATGGTCGGCTTGTGCTTGGCGAGCCAGAGTTGCAGGACGAGGAGCGTCCAGAGTTTTTTGCGGTGATCGGCAGCTCCGGTGGCGTGTTCGGCCACGAGGCGGGTGATTTCCTTGGGGTTGAAAAGGCCTTGTTCGGCCAGATGGCGTTCCCCGAGCAGGTGATCGACTTGCGGGCGCAGTTGTTTGCGCAGCCAGTCGGCGGTGGGGATGAGAAAACCGCGCTTGCCGCGTCCGAGGATGCCCTTGGGGAGCAGGTCGGCCACGGCCTTTTTGAGCAGATATTTGCGTTTGGTGCCGCGCAGTTTGTAGTGCGCGGGCAGGCGGCAGACGAATTCGGCCAGATCGCGGTCGAGGAAGGGGGCGCGGGCTTCCAGGGAGTGCATCATGGAGCAGCGGTCCACTTTGACCAGGATGTAGTCGAGCATATACTGGCGGGCGAACACGTAGCCGACCCGGGCCAGGGGGTCGTCGGCCGCGTAGCTCTCGAAAAGGTCCCGGGTGGGGGCGAAGAGCTGTTGCGGGGCGAGCATTCCCGGGGTGGGGCTGCGCCACAGGCCGGCCTGGGCCTCGGCGGTGAAGGCGGACAGCCAGGTCTGGACGCGCAGCCACTGGGGCGCGGTTGCGCCGGCCAGGAAGGTGTCGGCCACAAACCGGGGATTTATGTAGCCGGCCGAGTGGGGGAGCATCTTGGCCAGCGGTTCGATCAGGCGGCGGCGCACAAAGGGCGGCAGCCGGTCGTAGCCGGCGGCCAGGCGGAAGGCCGGGAAATATTCGTAGCCGTAAAAAAGCTCGTCCGGCCCGTCGCCGCCAAGGGCCACGGTGACGTTTTCGCGGGTCACCTGGGAGAGCAGGTAGGTGGGCACGATGGACGGGTCGGCCATGGGTTCGTCGAAGCGGGCCACGATTTCGGGCAGCATGGAGCCGCAGGCGTCGGCCGAAAGGATGCGCTCGTGGTGGTCGGTGGCAAAGCGCGAGGCGACCAGCCGGGCATAGCGCGATTCGTCGTAGGAGGCCTCGGTGAAGCCGATGCTGAACGTCTTGATGCGGCTGACCATGCCGGCGGTCAGCGCCGCCACGGTGGAGGAATCGAGGCCGCCGGAGAGAAAGACGCCAAGCGGCACGTCGGCAACGAGCCGGCGTTTGACGGCCTGGGCCAGCAGCAGGCGCAGCTTCTCGCAGAGTTCCTCTTCGGATTCCCTGGGCTCCGGGCCGGGCAGCGGCATTTCCCAGTAGGGCGCGGTGGTGAGCTGGCCGTCGCGCCACAAGAGGTAATGGCCCGGGCGCAGCTTGAAGACGTCCTTGTAGATGGTCTCCGGGGTGGGAACGTATTCGTAGGCCACAAAGCGCATGAGGGCCGAGACCGGCGTTTCCAGGCGTAAAAAGGGCAGCGTGGCCAGGGCGGTCAGTTCCGAGGCAAAGGCGAAGACGCCGTTTTGGATGGTGTAGCAGAGCGGCTTTTTGCCGAAGCGGTCCCGGGCGGCAAAAAGCGTGCGGCTGGCGCGGTCCCACAGGGCAAAGGCGAACATGCCTTCCAGGGCGTCCAGGCCCTCGGGACCGTCGAGGAGCCAGGCGGCCAGGATGACCTCGGTGTCGGAATTGGTGCGGAAGCGAAAGCCGCGGGTGGCGTAGCGGGCTCTCAGTTCACGGTAGTTGTAGATTTCGCCGTTAAACGTGATGACCGCCCGGCCGTCCGGGTCTTCCATGGGCTGGGAGCCGGCAGCCAGATCGATGATCGACAGGCGGCGGTGGCCCAGGGCGGCCGGGCCGTCGATGAGAAGCCCTTCGCCGTCCGGCCCGCGATGGGCCATGGCCCCGGTCATGGCGGACAACAGCGCCCGTCGTTCGTCCGCCGGGGGCGGTGTTGCCGCCCCGGGCCAAATGAAACCGGCGATGCCGCACATGGCTAGCGGGACCTCCTGGTCGGCATGGAGGCGAAAAAGTCGAGGATGGAGCGGGTGTTGGCCTCGGGATCGAACAGGGCGGCCACGCGGGCCTTGCCGGCTTCGGCCAGAGCCAGGGCGGCGTTGCGGTCCCCGGCCAGGGCCATAATGGCCTCGGCAATGGCTTCCGGGTTGCGCTGGGGGACGAGCCTGCCGGTGACGCCGTCTTCCACCACTTCCGGGATGCCGCTGACGTTGGTGGCCACCACGGGAATGCAGTGGGCCAGGGCTTCCATGATGACGTTGGGGATGCCGTCGCGGTCGCCGGAGGCGTGGATGACGCTTGGCATGATGAAGATGTCGGTTGCGGCGTAGAGTTCGCTCATGCGGTCGTGGCTGACAAAGCCGGGCAAAAAGACCCGGGCGCGCAGGCCATGGGCCCGGATGCGGCGGCGAATGAGGGCGGTTGGCAGGGGCAGGCCGGCTCCGACCAGGGTGAGCTGGAAGGGAAAGTTGCGCCGGGCCAGGAGGGCGCAGGCGTCGATGAGGACCTCAAAGCCCTTGGTGCGGCAAAACCGGCCCACGGCCAGCAGGCGATAGGGCGGCTCCATGTGCACGGGCGAGGTGTCGCGGCCGGTGAGGGTCAGGCTGTTGTAGATCTGCCGGATCTTGCCGGCGGCCTCCGGGGCCTGCCCGGCCAGATAGGCGATATTGGCCTTGTTGTTGGTGTGGACAGCGGCGGCGGCGCGCAGTTTCTCGGCCAGAGCGCCGTCAGGCGGGTAGATGTCGCCGGCCCGGGCGGAAAAGGAAAAGGGCAGGCCGGAGAGGCGCGAGGCCACCCAGGCGGCCGTGGCCGGACCATTGGCCCAACCGGCGTGGATGTGTTCGATGCCGTCGGCCAGAAACCGTCTGGCCAGGGAAAACCCGGCGCACATGGCGAAGATGTTTTCGCCGGCCACTTCCAGGCAGCTCCAGCGCCGCCAGGGGATGGTGCCCAGGATGCGGGCCGATTCGATGGGTTTTTTAAGCAGCCACCAGGCCATGTCGGCCAGGATGGCGGGAATGGCCCGGGCGCCGAGCCGGGTGACCGACGGGGCCACGGCGGCCATCTAGGGGCGAAAGGTGTTTGCGGGCCTCGCCATACAGCGCATAGACGGAAAAGGGCATTCCGGCGGCTTTGGCGTTTTCCACCTCGCGGAAAATGAAGGTTTCCGAAGGCAGTGGATACCACAAGAGGATATAGGCTGTTTTGGGAAGGCTCAAAATATGTGCTCGCCGGACAGGGCTTGGCGTTTGGGACTCCGGCGGCGTTGTAGTCCAGGGATGCCGTGCCTGTAAAGGCGTGGTTGGAACCGCAAAGGCTTGCGTGTCCGGCGGCGAACGGCTAAAGCCTAGGGTGGGGCCTGCCGCATCCGGAGGCTTCGGGCAAGGGCAGGCGGACGGACACATCACAAATAGCCCGCAGGGGCCAACGGCATTCGAGGGCGGCTATGGCGCAAACCAATATTTTGCTGGAGACGGGGACCAACGAGCTTGAGATCATCGAGTTCTATATCGATGAGGATACCGAGCCGGGTGGTAAGCCGTACCGGGCGTATTACGGGGTCAATGTGGCCAAGGTGCTGGAGATCATCCGGCTGCCCAAGGTCACGGAGATGCCCCAGACGCCGCATCCCTGCGTGATTGGCACGTTTAACCTGCGCTCCCGGGTCATTCCGCTGATCGATCTGAGTCTGTGGCTGGGCAAGCCCATGGCCCGCGATGAGAACACCAAGGTCATCGTCTCGGAATTTAACAAGGTCATAAACGCCTTCATGGTGTCGGGCGTGACCCGCATCCATCGCCTGAGCTGGTCCGAAGTGGAGCCGCCCTCGGGCTATGTGGCCCAGTTTGCTGCCAATAATTTCACGGGCGTGGTCAAGTTCCCGGACCACATCGTGTTGCTGCTCGACATGGAACAGATCATCTGGGACCTGAACCCGGCCCTGGCCATGAAGACCGAGCGGGCCCGGGAGCAGGTGGTCGCCCCCGATCCCGGTATCGCACCCTTGAAGACGCTGGTGGTTGACGATTCCAATTCCATCCGCCGGCTGATCGCCTCGTATCTGGAAAAAGACGGGTTCGAGGTCATCCAGGACATCAACGGCCAAAACGCCTGGGACCGGCTGGTGGAATGGCGCGAGGCAGCCACCAAGGGCGGCAAGCCGCTGACGTCCAACGTCAGTCTCGTCGTGACCGACATCGAAATGCCATCCATGGACGGGCATACGTTGTGCAAAAAAATCAAGGACGACCCGGTGCTCAAGGTCCTGCCGGTGGTGCTTTTCTCTTCGCTTATAAACGACCAGCTCTACCACAAGGGCCTGTCGGTCGGAGCCGATGACCAGGTGACCAAGCCTGAGGTCGGCACCCTGGCCGAGCGGGCCCGAAAGCTCATCGAGGCCAGCCGGGCCAAGGGATAGCAGGCCCGGAGCGGCCCGGGCTGTCGGGCCGCTCCAGGGCTGTGCCGGTTGCCCCTATGCCAGGCAGGGCGCCGCAAGCCTGCGATGGCCGGGAGCGGCGGCCGACTGTGGCCTGGGAGAGGGCCTGCTGCCTGGAATGGGCGGGCTGGCGGCGCAGGGAGCGCGGGGGACCCGATCTGGTGCGGACGGGGTGTTTGTCCGGGACCTTTGACGTTTGGGCGGTCGCAATCCATGCATATGCTGCTCGTGGTGCGCAAGGGACGGGCCAGGGACCGATTCGTCGAGGAGCTCAATCGTCTGGGCGCACAGTGCGATGTGGCCGAGACGCAGGATGAGTTGGTGCAGGCGGCCCGGCACCGACGCTACAACGGGGTGCTCTTCGACGTGCCGACCCTGGTTCGGGAAAAGCAGCTCGACAAGCGGCTGTTGCAGCATCTGGCCGAAATCTATCCTTCAGCCCGTCTCAAACATGATCCGGGCACGGATCTGGTCTACGCCCTGGGTTCGGACGCCGGGCCGCCGTCTCCCAACGGCCTGTCGGTGTTTGTGGCGGCCTGCCGGGATTTTCTGCCGCGCAGCCTGCGTCGCGGGGAGCGGGTGGATGCGAATCTGCCGGTGGTGTTGTGGCGCACCCCTCCGGGCGGCGGGGACCAGGGCCAAAGTGGCGAAATGACCTGTACGCTCAATGTTTCCTACATGGGTTGCTTCCTGTTTACGACCGCCTCCTGGGCCATTGGCGACGAGGCCTGGGTGGTGTTTCCGGATGTGCTGGAAGTGCCGGTGCCTATGCGGGTGGCCTGGCACGAGGTCTGGGGCCGGCGTCGGTCGATGCCCGGGGTGGGTCTGGCCTTTTTGGAGATGCCGGAGGCGCTGTTCACGGAATTGGGCCGGCTTGGCTGCATCCCGGATGAACCGGATGAACCGGATGAAATGGATATTGCGCGCGAGGGCAAAGGGCTTTAAACAGCCTGTCTGCGGAGGGATGGCCGAGCGGTTTAAGGCGGTGGTCTTGAAAACCATTGACGGGGTAACCCGTCCGGGGGTTCGAATCCCTCTCCCTCCGCCAAACGATGATCCAGCCAAGTCCGATATCGTCCAAAAAATCAATAAAACAACCTAAAGTCGGGCCGTGCTGGTCCGGCTTTGTTCGTTGTGGTCCCTTGGCATCCGGCTCACCGGCGGATGGCAGTCTGGTCGGCGTTCCGGGTAAGATATCGCCACCGGCAAGCAGCGTGCGTGCGCCATCTTCGCCGCCATAGGCGGCGCACAATTGCGGGCTCGAAGTCGCGCCGGCAGTACCGTCTTGGGCGAGCGCATTGAAAGCCATCGGGCTACGGGCCACATCCCCGTTTAACCCGAAGACGCTGGACCTCTGGAGGCGGAGGTTCACCTTTTTGCGTTTCTATTTCGGACAAGTATCCTGGCTTCGCTTGATGCAGGAAGTCTGGGCGCCAACTTCAGAATAAAGCCCTCCGTCCGTGCTCCAGACGGGCTTGCCACTGCCACTCGAAAACGCTCCGGTCTCGGCGTTTTTTCCTGGTCCTGCCGGAGACGACCTGCGCTAGCTCCCGATCGCAACAATCTGTGCATCAGCACCCCCATCTGTCTTCAGTCAAGGGATGGGCGTGTTGCTTGCGCGCCATCCGGCGGCGTCCGCAGCAGGGGATGTCTTAAAAAAACGTTTGTATTCCCGACTGAACTGCGACGGGCTTTCATAGCCTACACGGGAAGCCGCCATGGCTACGCCAATACCGTCGGCGATCATCAACATGCGGGCCTTATGCAACCGAATGGCTTTAACGTACTGCATTGGGGATGTGGCCGTTACAGCTTTGAAATGGCGATGCAAGGTTGCCGGGCTCATGCCAGCCTGACTGGCGAGGTCGTCGATTTCCAAAGGCATGGCGTAATTCGCGTGAATGCGGTGGAGAAGATCGGCGATGCGGGCGAAATCACCATGACGGACTGCCAGGGCTCGCAACAGCCCACCCTGCGCGCCAAGGAGGACGCGGTACAACAGCTCCCTGGCTAAGGCCGGGGCAAGAACGCGGCTGTCCATGGGCGAGGACAGGGCACGCACGAGGCGGGTTGCAGCTTCGCGAACATCCGAGGTCAGGGGGGTCGGCGCGATGGCACCTTTGGGCCAGGGGAACATGCCAGGCTCGTTGTCGCCCATGGCCAACAGCAGATCGGCGACCATGGCGGCGTCAACATCCAAGCGCATGGAAATCATCGGCTCCTGCGGGCTGGCGATGACCTCGCATTCGGCGGGAAGCGGCACGGCCAAAACCAGATAGTTGTCGGCATCGTATTCGTAGACTTCCGGACCGAAATACCCGCGCTTGCGCCCCTGGCCCAAAATGACCACGCCGGGCTGGTAGATGGCCGGGGCGCGGGGTTGCGACCGGCTGTGACGCGAAAAGGTAACCCGAGGCAGAGCGCTCGGGGACTCACATTCCCGGACTGCCAGGCTCGCCATGATATTCTTCAATTCTTCTGCCATATTCTGTTGTGGCCTGGTCAACTCGTTGCGCGGTGGTGTTGCCATGCAATCCGATAGCAGTTTGTCGATCTGAGAGGAATAGGCACGAGATTGCCGGAATCCGGCATCGTCAGCCACCCCAGGCGCCCTTATCTGATTGGACATGAAAACACGATCCGAAAACGGCTTCCTGCCGACGGCAGTGGTTCTCCGTCCTGGCAGGGAGCGGGAAGCGCGCGACAGCCCGGCGCCTTCCCTGAAACCAGATCAGGCGCTGGTGAAAGTCCGAGCCGGCGCCATGAACTTCACGAACATCGGGCACCCCCGGAGCGAGCATCATGGCGAAACGTAAGTATGTTGTTACAGGGGCTACCAGCCGGACGGGAAGCATTGTGTCGAAGGCCTTGCTGGAGACGGGAGCCCGGGTGCGCGTGCTTGGCCGAAGCGCCGAGCGCCTGGAGCCGCTTGCCCGGTCAGGAGCGGAAATTTGTGTCGTCGAACCCTTGGACGCCGAGGCGCTCAACGCGGCCTTTGCCGGGGCCGATGCAGCCTATGTCATGTTGCAACCCAATTATATCGCTGATCATCTGGATTTCCGAGGATACCAGAATACACTCGTGGACAACCTCGGCATAGCCCTGGAGCGATCCGGCGTATCCCATGCGGTGGCTCTGAGCAGTTGGGGCGCGGAGATGCCCACAGGAAACGGTCCCGTGGCTGGGTTGCATCGACTGGAAGAGCGCCTGGGGCAAATTGCCGGACTCAATTTCCTGGCCCTGCGCGCGGGATATTTCATGGAGAACCTCTTTTCCTTCCATCTCGAAGGAAGCGCACTGGCAGGCCCGTTTCAGCCCGACATAAAGCTGCCGTTCGTGGCCACGCGCGATGTGGGAGAAGCGGCGGCCAACGCCTTGCAGTCCTTGGATTTTACAGGAAAAGCGTGTCGGGAGGTTAAGGGGCCGCGGGCAAGCGATATGCTTGAGACGACGTCAATCCTTGGAAAAGCTCTTGGGCGCCCTCTGATGCCCTACACAATGGAGTCTTTGGAAACGTTCCGGCAGAAGTTGGTACGCGCGGGATGTTCGGAAAGTATTACCGGCCTGATGGTCGAGGTGGTCGAGAGCATCAATTCCGGCCGGCTACACGCGCTGTGGCCCCATTCGCCCGAAGACGCCAAGCGGATGGACCTGGAAGCATTCATCCGGGAACAGTGGGTCGCGCGAATCAAGCCCGAGATGCAATAACGCTTGCTTGCTGGACCATGGGGGGTGGCATTCTCCCCCCATGGCCGCGACAGAAAGCCCGGGCCTCCGTTCTGCGCTGCATTCCTCGCGTTGCTGTCCTTATCTCTCCCATGGGGTGGGAAAATGCCCGCGAGTACAAACCTTGAACAGACTGGTGGCCGGCGCTTCGTGAATGCTCCACACCTGAAAACAGCCGGAATTCGCGGCTGCCAATCGAGCTACGCCTGAAAGCAAGCAATCCTTGGGTCGTCCCCGCTGCCGGTCGCGGTTGCCGGACCGGTTCGGGCAGCCCCGGGTGTGCCGCCGGGCAAGGCGCGGCCGATCCATTTCATGGCGACCTGTCCCAAGGGGGGCGGGTCGCTTTTTTTTGTCGGGAGCAGGCGACGCCCGGAGGAGCCGTAAAGAGGCCAAGGCCCTCTCCGGTGCGAAGGGCCTGTCAGAGAACGGCGTGGTCTTTGGGGCTGCAAAGAAACTATAACAGACGATACATTGTTCTTGAAAGTTGCCTGAATGAAAGGTTTGTAACCAAAGTATTCAATCAAGCGACCATGAAAAGAATAAAATTACAGCGAATTTCGGCTGCCAAAAGGCATAATAAAGGGATGGATGCAGTGTAAAAGTATCATGCATGGTGTATTCTCGGGGTATGGACGCGTTTTCCAGGTATGATGCACGCTATGCCTTTTGGGATATGAATTGCAAGCTGTCGAGGTCTGGTTGAAATCGCCCTGTTCGCTGTAGTTTTCCGACAGGAGTGGTTCATGGAATTGGGAGGGAGCCGTGTTGCCTGAAAGTATTCTCATTGTTTGCTCGGACTTCGTAGAGATGGCAGCCATATCCTGCATGTTGTCGGAGCATCACGTCGTTGTGACTGCCCATAACCTGGATGGGGCCATGCGCCTGCTCAATCGTCCCAATTCGTGCCGTCTGGCGTATTATGAGGTGGGAGATGACGCGGAGGCCGCGCGGGAGGGAATTCACCGGCTTGGCAATGCCGGTATGGAGGTTGTTGCCCTGTTTCGGCCTCCCTGCCCGCAACTGGTGTGCGAAGCTGCCGCGAGCGGCCGTATCCAGGGATACTGCCAGATGCCCATATGCGTGGAATCGTTCCTCGTCCAGTCCAGGGAAATCATGCGTCGGGTCTGTCCGGTTCAAAACGATGATCGCCCGCAACCCTGTCTCCTGACCAACGAGGAAGTGCAGTTTCTCCTTGGCCGGGAGGCCGGCTGCAAGAGTGGTCCCTGTTTTCGTTTCATGGACTAGGCGGGCCGTGCCCGGGCTGTCCGGCGTCCTTACTCCGGATACCGGCAGCGGATGGCCGCGATGACGTCTTCGATGGAGAAAAACGCCTCCACCACCGCCGGATCGAACTGGCTGCCGGAACCTTCGGCAATGATGCGGGCCGCTTCGGTCGGGGCAAAGGGCGGCTTGTAGACCCGTTGCGACACCAGGGCGTCGTAGACGTCGGCCACGGCCGTGATCCGCGCCGGCAGCGGGATGTCCTCGCCGGACAGCGGGGGCGCGACGTCCCTGGCGTGGCCGGGGAGGGTGTCTGCCTGGCCGGGATAGCCCGCGCCGTTGAAGTGCTGGTGATGGTACAGGGCCACGTCCCGGCTCCAGGCATCGACCTCGCTGACCGGGTTGGCAAAAAGCGTCGCGCCAAGCAGGGTGTGGCCCTTCATGACGGCGTATTCGTCGCTGGTAAGCGGTCCGGGTTTGCGCAGGATACGGTCGCTGATCCCCACCTTGCCGACGTCGTGGAGCATGGCCGCAACACGCATCATGTCTTTGCGCCGTTTGGCCTCAGGCACGCTCAGCCCTTGCCGGATGGCCAGGACATGGCAGATTTCGGCCGCATAATTTCCCACCCGGCGCACATGGGGTCCGGTCTCGGCCGGATCGCGCAGTTCGGCCATCCTGGCCATGCGCAGGATGAATTCCTCGGTCACCAGCCCGGATTCGACGATGGCTGTGGCCTGATCGGCCAACAGGGTCAAAAGGACGATGTCGGCCGGGCTGAAGCGGGTCGGGCGGCCGTCGTCATCGGCCGGGTTTATAAGCTGCATGACCCCGACCACCCGCCCCCGGCTGGACACCAGCGGCAGGCTGGCCACGGCCCGGGTGCGATAGCCGGTGCGGCAGTCGAAGGAATCGTTGAAATGGACGGGCAGGGCCGGGTCCATGGCGTACACGTCGTCGATGACCAGGGGTGCGGCCTTGCGGGCGACGAAGCCGGCCAGGGACGTGCCGTCCACCGGCAGGCGCGAGGCCAGATAGACGTGGCGGGTGACGGCGTCGGCGTTAAACAGGCTGTCGTTGTGGACGTAGCTGAAGACGAGATCGCCGCCGTCGACGAGAAAGATGGTGCCGGCGTCGGCCCGAACCAGCTTGCGGGCTTCATAGAGCAGGCGGTCGAGGATGGCCCCCAGGCTCTGGAGGCCGCGCAGGGCGTTGGTGATGGACACGACGCGCAAGACCGTGTCTGCCGGGTGGGAAGTGGGGAGACCCTGAATCATGCACGGCTCCGAACAACATCCGGGGCCTTTACCCCTTTTGGCGTCTGTAACTGCTCGCCGTCCTGGCGTCAACGCGCCGAGCGGCGCGAAAAGGGGGGGCGGCGGTTGACGCCGGCGACCTTGCCGTTTAGTGCTCCCCGGGCTATCCACCGTCCGATCCGGGCCGCAGCGCCCGAGACTTCCCCGGAGGCCACACCGCACCCATGGCCCGCATCCTCTACGGCGTCCACGGCACCCAGCACGGCCACGCCATACGCGCCCTGATCCTGGCCCGGCATCTGGCCGCGCTTGGGCATGAATTCCT
The DNA here is from genome assembly GCF_001936595.1 of Desulfovibrio sp. DV. Classification (GTDB taxonomy): domain Bacteria; phylum Desulfobacterota; class Desulfovibrionia; order Desulfovibrionales; family Desulfovibrionaceae; genus Solidesulfovibrio. Next base: position 11,112 of record NZ_MLBG01000074.1, on the reverse strand, counting down.
CTTCGTCTCCAGCGAAGAAGGGGCAGGGCTCCTGGCGCGCGAATTTCGGGTGGAGCGGTTTGAAAATCCCGGCACGCGCTACAAGAACCAGCGCCTGGATACCCCGGCCACCCTCAAATTGGCCGCCCGCACGCTCCTCAAACGCCCCTCGGAACTGGCCCGGCTGGCCCGGCTCATCGCCGAATTCAGGCCCGACGCCGCCATCTCCGACTATGAATATTTTGTGCCCATTGCCGCCAAAAAGGCCGGCATCCCCTGTCTGTCCATCGACCACCAGCACGTCATTTCCTGTTGCGACCATCCCGTGCCGGCCCGGCTTGTGCCGGACTACTGGGGCATCCGGGCCTCCATCCGTTTTCTTTTTTCGGCCTGCTCGGATTATCTGGCCATCTCCTTTTTCCAGCCGCCGGCCAAGCCCGGGGCCCATGCCCTGGTGGCCCCGCCGATCCTGCGCCAGTCGGTCATGGACCGCCGGCCAAGCCGGGGCAGCCACATCGTGGTCTACCAAAGCTGTGGCATTTGCGACGCCTTTGCCCCGTATCTGCGCACCATCGACCGGGAATTTCGGGTTTATGGCTACAAGACGGACAAGGTGGACGGCAACCTGACCTTTCGCAACTACTCCGAAGACGGCTTCCTCGACGATCTGGCTTCCTGCGCCTACGTGGTGTGCGGCGGCAGCCACAATCTCATGAGCGAGGCCCTTTTCTACGGCAAGCCCGTCCTGTCCTTTCCCGTGGCCGGGGCCTTCGAGCAGCAGCTGAATGCCATCTATTTGGAGCGCCTGGGCTATGGCCGGGGCGCGTCCATGGATCGTCTGGAGCCGGGCCTGCTGCCGGATTTCGAGAAGAACCTGGACACCATGCGCCAGCGCATCGCCACCGGCCGGTTTTGCGGCAACGACGAAGTTTTCGGCCTGCTCGACAGTTTTTTACGCCACGGCCGTCTGCCGGGGCGCTCCTGATGCGTTCGGTCCTGGCATATTGCCCCTGGTTTTTTTAAGGTGCCCCCACGCCAATCCACTTTCAAGGAGAGATGCCCTATGCGTCGCCCCATGTCCCTGGCGCTTGCCGCCGTCTTTGTCCTGGCCTTTGCCGCGCTGGCCTTGGCCGCCGACAAGCCGCTCACCTTCGGCCTGCTTCTGGTTGGGCCCTACAATGACAAAGGCTACAGCCAGGCCCAGTACGAGGGCGGCAAATACGTGGAAGAGCACCAGCCCGGCAGCAAAATGCTCTATCTCGACAAGGTCAATCCGGCCGACCGTCCGGGCGTGACCATCCCCCAACTGGTGGATGATCTGGTGGCCAAGGGGGCCACGCTCATCCTGGCCGGCTCCGACGACATGAAAGACGGCATCCGCGAGGCAGCCGAGGCCCACCCCGATCTCACCTTCGTCCATCTTTCCGGCGACGATGCCCTGACCGGCAAGGCCCCGAAAAATCTGGGCAACGTGTTTTCCAAGATGGAATACGCCAAGATGATGGCCGGCTTTTCCGCGGCCATGACCACCAAGACCGGCAAGATCGGTTTCCTGGGACCGCTCATCAACGACGAGACCCGCCGGCTGGCCAACGCCGCCTATCTCGGTGCGCGCTACGCCTGGGAAACCGTGCGCGGCGAAAAGCCCGAGGCCCTGAACTTCAAGGTCAGCTGGATCGGCTTCTGGTTCAACATCCCCGGCGTCACCTCCGACCCCAATCAGGTGGCCGGCTCGTTTTTCGACCAGGGCTACGACGTGGTCATTTCCGGCATCGACACCCCCGAGGCGCTGACCGTGGCCGGGGCGCGCAAAAAGGCCGGGGCGGCCGTGTTTGCCCTGCCCTACGACTACAAGCTGGCCTGTCAGGCCGCTCCCGACGTCTGCCTGGGCGTGCCGTATTTCAACTGGGGACCGCCGCTCCTGACCATTGCCAGGACCGTGGCCGACGGCACGTTCAAGCCCGGTTTCGAGTGGCTGGCCCCGGATTTCGCGGCCCTTAACAACCCCGACAAAAGCCCCATCGGCTTTACCGTTGGCGACGCCCTGTCGCCTGAGGCCAAAAAGGCCCTGGACCAGTTCATCGCCGATCTCGGCACCGGCAAGGTCAACCTCTATGCCGGGCCGCTTCAGTACCAGGACGGCACGACCTTTGTGCAGGCCGGTTCCGTGGCCACGGACAAGGACATCTGGTTTTGCCCGCAGCTCCTTCGCGGCATGGAGGGCGCCAGCGCCTCCAAGTAGGGGGACTGGCCGGGAGTATCGCGCGTGGACGTCGTTTTATCCCATATTGTCAAGCGGTTCGGACCGCTTGCCGCCAATGACGATGTTTCCGTGCGCTTTGCTCCCGGGACCATTCACGGCATCCTGGGGGAAAACGGGGCCGGGAAATCGACCCTCATGCGCGTCTTGTGCGGCGTCCTGGCCCCGGATGGCGGGGAGATCACGGTCGGCGGCAGCGCGTACGCCCGCCTGAACCCGGAAGCGGCCGGGAGCCTTGGCATCGGGATGCTCAGCCAGGACCCGCTGGATTTTCCGCCGCTTTGCGTCTGGGAAAACTTCGCCCTGGGCGGCGGCCCGGTGCTCTCCCGGGGACAGGCCACGGCCCGGCTGGCCGCCGTGTGTGCGCGCATGGGCTTTGTCCTGCCGCCGGACGGGCCGGTGGCCCGCCTGACCGTGGCCGAACGCCAACAACTGGAGCTGGCCCGGCTTTTTGACCGCGATGTGCGCCTGCTAATCCTCGACGAACCGACCACCGGCATCTCGCCGGCCCAGAAGGAAGCCCTTTTTGCCGTCCTTCGGGCCTTTGTGGCCGACGGCGAGCGGGTGGTGGCCCTGGTCACCCACAAGCTCGCCGAGGCCAGGGAACTGTGCGACACCGTCTCGGTCCTGCGCCAGGGCCGGCTGGTCGGCAGCTTTGCCGCACCCCTTTCCACGCCGGCCATCCTGGCCTCCATGTTCGGGTCGCAGGCGGCCTGCGCCGCAGCAACGCCACCGCCGCGCCCCGATCCGGTCACCGAGGCCGAGGCCCTGGTGGTGGTGGAAAATGCCGTCATTGCCGACGAAAAAGTCGTTTTGGAGCCGCTGTCCGTGGCCATCCGGCCGGGCGAGATCGTGGGCGTGGCCGGCATTTCCGGCGGCGGCCAGGAAGTCTTTTTGCGCGGGCTGGCCGGCATTGCCCCGGTGGTCGCCGGCCGCCTCAGCGTGGCCGGCCGGGAACTGGCCGGCCGGCCGCTCACCCGGTTTCTTGACGCCGCCGTCCATTATCTGCCGGCGTCGCGGATGGAAGAGGGGCTTTTCCCGGGACTCTCGCTTCTCGACCACGTCCGGCTGGCCTTTCCCGAACAGCGGGATGCGGCCCGCACCATTTTCACCGAGCGCTGCGTGGGCCGGTTTCGCCTGACCAACCAGCCTGATTCCCGGGCGGCCCGGCTCTCCGGCGGCAACCAGCAGCGCCTGCTCCTGTCGCTGGTGCCCGACGACACCAGACTCCTTTTGGCCGACAACCCCACCCGTGGCCTGGACGCGGCCTCCATTGCCCAGATCTGGGACCATTTCCGGGAACGGGCCGCGGGCGGAGCGGCTGTGGTCTTTTTTTCCGAAGACCTCGACGAGCTGCTCGACCACGCCGGCCGGGTGCTGGTCTTTTACAGCCGCGCCCTGGTGGCCGATCTGCGCAGTGGGACCTACGACGCCGCCTGCGTCGGCGATCTCATGACCGGCCGGGTGGCGGCCGGGGAGGTGCGCCCGTGACCCGTCGCGCCTCACCGCTGGTGCGGGCCGGATTTTCCCTGGCCCTGGCCGTGGCCGTCACCCTGGCCATTGTGGCCGCTGCCGGCGCGCCGCCCATCGATACCCTGGCCGTCATGGCCGAGGGCGGCCTTGGCTCCGGGCAGGCTTGGCTGCGCACGCTGTCCGCCCTGGTCCCGTTGCTCCTTTGCGGCGCGGCCCTGTGCGTGACCTTTGCCGCCAACCTCTGGAACATCGGCGTGGAAGGCCAGATCACCATGGGCTCGGTTTTCTGCCTGTGGTTTCTGCGTGTTGCCGGGCTGTCCGGCCTGCTCCCCGCCCCCCTGGCCGTGGCCGGGTCGCTGGCCGCGGCCATGGTCGGCGGCCTCCTCTGGGCGCTTTTGTCCGGCGTCCTTCGCACCTATGGCCGGGTGCATGAGATTTTTTCCGGCCTGGGGCTCAATTTCGTGGCCATGGGCGTGTCGTTGTGGCTCATCCTGGGCTTCTGGAAGCGTCCGGGCATGGCCTCGATGTCCGGCACCGAGCCGTTGCCGGCCGAGTTGTGGCTGCCGGCCCTTGGCGGGCGTCCCATGAGCCTTGTCGGGCTTGTCCTGGCCGTGGCCGCCTTTGGGCTGGTGGCCTTTGTGCTCAATCGCACCTTTTTCGGGCTGGCCCTGTCGGCCGTGCGCCAGAATGTCGTGGCTGCCGAGCGCCTGGGCCTTCGGCCCAAGCGCCGGATGCTGGCCGCCATGGCCCTTGGCGGGGCGCTGGCCGGACTGGCCGGCGGCATTCTGGTGGCCGGCCTGTACCATCGCCTCATTCCGTCCATTTCCGGCAACTACGGCTACACCGCCATCATGGCCGTGCTGCTGGCCTCGGGCAGTCTGCGCTTTTTGCCCCTGGCCTGCCTGTTTTTCGCCGTCCTGACCGTCGGTTCCATCCAGCTGCCCCTGGCCCTCTCGCTCGACTCCTCCCTGGCCGGCGTGGTGCAGGGGGTGCTGGTGCTGACCCTTTTCGCCGCCAGACGCTTGTGGCCGGCCGGCACAACCGGGAGCAGGGGAGGCGGGGCATGAGCTTTGAGTACCTGACCGCGCTCATTGCCGCCGTGCTCTTTGCCGCGGCCCCGCTCATTTTGGCCGCCTTGGGCGAGACCATTTCCGAGCGGGCCGGGGTCATCAACCTGTCCCTGGACGGCACGGTCCTTTTTGCCGCCATGGCCGCCTTTGCCGCGGCCCGGGCCACCAACGATCCCTGGCTGGGGCTGGCTGCCGGCGGGCTGGCCGGGGCGGGGATCGCCGCCATTTTGGGCCTCTTCGGGCTGATCCTTGGCGCGTCCGAACTGGCCGTGGGTTTCGTGCTGACGCTTTTTTGCCGGGAGCTGGCTTATTTCATGGGCCATGCCCAGGCCCGCCAGCCCGGACCCGACCTTGGAGCCCTCAATTTGCCGGGCCTGTCCGATATCCCGCTGATCGGGCCGGCGCTTTTTCGCCAAAGCCCGGTGGTCCTTTTAAGCCTCGTGGCCGTGGGGTTGGTCTGGCTGTTTCTCATGCGCACCCGGGCCGGCCTTGTGGTGCGGGCGGTTGGCGAATCGCCCCTGGCCGCAACCGCCCGGGGCATTGCCGTCACCCGGGTGCAGTTTCTGTGTTGTCTGGCCGGCGGCGCCCTGGCCGGTCTGGCCGGCGGGCTCTATTCGCTCTCGGTCAAGCCCGGCTGGGGCCATCCCCAGGGCTGTGAAGGGGCGGGCTGGATTGCCCTGGCCATCGTCATCTTCGGCGGCTGGAAGCCGGTGCGGGTGGCCCTTGGGGCGCTCTTTTTCGCGGCCATCCAGGTGGCCGGCATTGCCCTTCAGGACGTCTTGCCGGGCCTTTCCGGCACGCTTTTCCAGATCGCGCCCTTTCCGGTCATGATCCTCACCCTGCTCGTGGTCAATCTGCGCCGTTCGGCTGCCTTTCGCGAGGCGGCCAGGCGGGTGCCGGTCCTCGGGCGGCTTGTGCCGCGCACGGCCGGCGGCGCGCCCGGGGCCATTGTCGGCGCGCTGGACAAGGGCTTTTAAACCGCGCCCCGGGCCGATTTGCCGGCACTGCGGTTGCCAGCATCGGCCATTTGCGGTAACGCAACGCCAAGTCGCCTCGAAAGCGGCAAAATCCCTGCCCAATGGATGCAACTGCCATGAGAAAACGCCCGCTGACTCCGGAGACGTACTACCGGCTGCCCTGGAATCTGGCCGACAACGCCATTACCTGGCTTGAACCGACCACCAAATGCAATCTCTATTGCGAAGGGTGCTACCGCGAGAACGATCCCTTCGGCCACAAGCCGCTCTCCGAGGTCATTGCCGATCTGGAGCGGGTCAAAAAGATGCGTCGCACCGACGGCATCTCCATTGCAGGCGGCGAGCCGCTCATTTATCCCGACATCGTGCCGCTGGTGCGCTACGTCGCGGCCCAGGGCTGGAAGCCCATCATCAATTCCAACGGACAGGCGCTCACCCCCGAACTGGTGCGCGAACTGGCCGCTGCCGGCCTCGTCGGCTTCACCATGCACGTGGACTCGCATCAGGTCCGGCCGGGGTGGAAGGGGGCCAGCGAAAAAGACCTGTGCGCCCTTCGCCTGAAACTGGCCGAGATGATCCACGAACACGGCGAAGGCAAGGTGTCGTGCTCCTTTAACGCCACCATCTACCGCGACACTGTTTCCGACATCCCCATGCTCACCCGCTGGGCCCATGAGCATATCGACATCGTCCAGACGATGGTCTACATCCTGTTCCGCTCGGCCAGAAAACGCAGCAATTTCGATGTGTTCGCCAATGGCCGTCCGGTTGACGTGGGCAACCTCGTCTACCAGCTCGACCACCAGGAAACCCACGAAGACCTGGACTCCCAGGAAATCGCCGACGCCATCCGGCTGGCCTATCCCGAGCACGAGCCCTGCGCCTATTTAAACGGCACCGAGGACTCCCGGTCCATGAAGTGGCTGCTCACCCTGCGCGCCGGCACCAAGGACGAGATCGTCGGCTACCTCGACGACAAGTTCGCCGAGTGGATGCAGATTTTCCACCACCTCTTTTTCGGCACCTACCTGGCCTACACCCGCCCGTGCTGGACGGCCTGGCTGCAAAAGCTCTTTTTCCTCGCGCCCTTTAACAAGAGCCTGCGTACGATCTTCGGCAAGCTGCTTCTGCGGCCCAGGATGTGGACCAAGCCGGTCCACATCCAGTCGATCATGGTCATCCAGCCCTGCGACCTCTTTGACGACGGCCGCCAGAACATGTGCGACGGCTGTCCGGACGCCATTTTCTACAAGGACAAGCTGGTCTGGAGCTGCCGGGTGGACGAACTCGAGAAGTTCGGCGCGTTTATCCAGTGCGCCCCGCGCGGCTGCTGCGGCGGCGGCTCCTGTGCCCCCGAACCGGCTCCCGCGCCGACGCCGGAACCGGTGAAAGAACCCGAACCGGCCGCCGTTCCCGAACCGGCCCCGACGCCCCAGCCCGAGCCGACCCCGGAACCGGCAACAGCGCCCGCGCCGACGCCGGAACCCGCGCCGGAACCGACGCCGGAACCGGTGAAAGAGCCGGAACCGACGCCCGAGCCGGTCATAGAGCCGACACCCGCGCCGACGCCGGAACCCGCACCCGAGCCGGTGAAAGAACCCGAACCGGTGAAAAAAACCGAGGCCGTGCCTGCGACCCGCATGGACACCGTCCCGGCCACCAAGGGCATGACCGAACCGGCCATCAAGGTGGAAACGCCGCCGGCCGTGGTTATCCCGAAACCGGCTCCGGCCCCGCAGCCGGCCAAGGCTCCCGAGCCGGCCCCCCAGGCCGCGCCGCAGCCGGCCGAGGAACCTGCCCCGGCCAAGGCCCCGGCTCCGGCCAAGGCTGCCAAGCCCGCCGCCGACAAGCCGGCCAAGGCTGCCCCGGCCAAGAAGTCCGGCAAAACCGCCAAGAAAAAATCCAAGGCTCGCTAGCCATACCGCCGAAGCATCCCTCCCGGCCGCCTTGCGCGGTCGGGAGGGGGAAAACCCGATGCCCCAAAAACCGCCTGCTGCTCCCAAAGTCGTACCCCGGCCGTCCTACGGCATCTTCTCAAAATTCCTGCAACTTGCCGGCGCCCAGTGGATTCACGACGCCCTGCATACCTTTTTCCTGATCTACCTCGCCCGGCTTTCCACCAGCGATTACGGCGAATTCATGGTGGCCTTCGGTCTGGCCTCCATCATCCTGTTTTTGGGCGAATTCGGCCTCAACCAGCCGCTGGTCGCCTCCCTTTGCAAGAAATACAGCCACAAGGGCGACATCCTGGCCCAGTACACCCTGCTCAAGGGCGTGCTGCTGGTGGCGGGCTGGGTCGGCGTGGTGATTTTCGTCTACTGGCAGGGCTATACGCCGGGGCTTAAAAACCTGGTCATGGTCATCTCGGCCGGCGTCGGGCTGGAAGCCATTGCCAGCTCGTTTTTCGTGGCCATCCGGGTGGAAGGCCGGCAAGACCTCGAAGGCCGCATCCGGGTCGTGGCCGGCATCCTGGGCTACGGCTATGCCATAGCGCTTTTGACCCTGGGGGCTGCGCCGCACTGGATTGCGCTTTTCAAGCTCATCGAGAACGTGGTCAACCTCATCGGCGGCGTGTGGATGGCGCTGCGCACCACCGAATTCACCGGCCTGTCGCTCAAGCGCAAGTCCCTGGCCCGGACCTGGGCCACGGCCAAAAACGGCACGGTGTTCGTGCTCATGGCCCTGGCCGCCATCCTGTACAACAAGGCCAACCTCTATTTCCTGCAAAGCCAGGGCGGACCAATCAAGGTGGCCCAGTACAGCGTCACCTGGGAGCTGGTGGACGGCATTTCCATCCTGGTGTCCAACCTGCTCCTGCGCAGCATCCTCTACCCGCTCTTTGTGCGGTTGTGGAAAAGCGACAGGACCGAGTTCACCCGGCTGGCCAACAACTCGGTGCGCTGGCTCATTGGCGCGTCGATTCCCATCATGTTCGTGCTGTATATCGAGTCCGACCGCATCATCGGCCTCATTTACGGCGGTGCCTACTACGACGCCATGTGGATGCAGAAATGGCTGGTCGGCACCATCATCTGCGGCTTTGTCCACAATCTGGCCGCCTACCTCATGATGAGCCAGGGCAAGCAGCGTCTGCTGCTTTTTGTCTACATCGGCGGCCTGGGCATCAATCTGGCCCTGTGCTCCACGCTCATTCCCATGGACCCGCTCCTTGGCACCTGCTTGGCCATGCTCATCACCAAGGCGGCCGTGGCCCTGACCACCACTGCCTACTGCCAGGCGACCATGCGCATCATCGACATCAAGTCCATGTGGCGCATCGCTGCGGCCTGCGCGGCCGGGGCCGTCCTGTATCTGGCCACCTATCGCTTCGGCATCCGCGAGATCCCCGAGATCCTGGCCCTGGTGCCGTTTATTTTCCTGGTGCGCCAGTGGCAGCGGGAACTGAAGGCCCAGAAGGTGCAAGCCGGCATCAACTGATTGTGCGGTTTTTCCTGTCCCCGGTCCTTTGCCTGTGGTAACAGCCAGGGGAAGCGAGGACGAAAACCATGAATACATCATTGCGTCATCTTGTTGTGTCGCTTTGTCTCGTCGGCTTGTTGCCGGCAACATCCGTGCTGGCCAAAAACGACCAGGGCCAGATGGGGCAGGGCGGGGGGCAGAGCCAACAGGGGCAATACCCGCAAAATCAGGGCCAAGGCCAGATGATGAATCAGGGCCAGATGATGAACCAAGGCCAGATGATGAATCAGGGGCAGATGGGCCAGGGGCAGCGACAGGGCCAACAGGGCCAACAGGGCCTGAACCAACAGAATCAACAGAATCAGGGCCAGATGGGCCAGGGGCAGCAGCATGGACTGGGACAGCAGGACCAGGACCAGCAGCAGTCCAAGAAGAAGTCCAAGAAGCACAAGAAGCACGGCCCACCCGACCATGCCCCGGCCTGGGGCTACCGCAACCAACAATAATGGGCATGCGCCACGCAAAAGGGCCGCCGCTCCCCTCGGAAGCGGCGGCCCTTTTTCTCGTCTCTGCCCTGGATTCAGTCCCGAATCACCGACTTGACCACGCCGCCCCAGCCGACCTTGTAGCGGATGCCGCGCCAGGACATGGTGTTGGTGGCAAAGGTGCGGCCAAAACACCAGGCCAGCATGACAAACGTCGCATACGTAGCCCCGAAGCCAGGGGAGGACGCCCACCGGCCGGGGGGTCAGGCTGCGGAAAAACAGTCCGAGACCGGCAAAGCCAGCCAGATAGAGGGCCGAGAGGGCCGCGGACAAGCCGCTGCCGTAGCCGACAACCCAGGCCGCGAGCAGCCCGAAGGCCGCCACTGGCGGGACAGACAGGAGCAGCACGGCCAGGATGGACACCAGCCAGCCCGGCGGGATGCAGAACTTGAGATAGAGGAGCTGGCGGGTGAGCCAGTCATCCCAGCGGGCAAGGCTCACCTTCTCAAGGGGTGTTAGCAGGCAGGCGGCGGCAACCGGCCAGGCGGTTACGCCGAAACGGTGCAGGTGCGGCCCCATGGAAAAGTCATCGACAATGTTTTGCCCCCACAACCGGACCAGCCCGAAGCGGTCAAATGCCGACCGGGAGATGGCCATGGCCCCGCCCCAGGGCTGGGTGATGGCCCGGATGGGCTGGAGCAGGTGCAGGGCCAGACAGGTGTTGGCCATGCCCACGGTGGCCGTGGCCCCGTCGCAGGTCACGATCTTGTGAAACCCGCTGGTCATGGGCGCGTCGCCGCGCAGGATGGGCGCGGCCAGATTGGACACGAAATGGCGGTCGGCCAGATGGGTGGAGTCGCAGAAAACGAACACCTCGGCGGTCTGGGCGGCCCGGACGCCGGCCAGGATGCTGTGGTTTTTCTGGCCGCAGGTCGTGGCCGGACCGGAGACGACCTGCATGACCCGCAGATCGTTCCCGGCCACGCCGGCGACCAGGGCCGCAGCCGGGTCATCGGCCTGGGCGGTCACGAAAATCACCGTATAATCGGGGTAATCCTGGTCAATGAGCGAGGCCACGGCCTGGCGCATTCCGGGCGTGTCGCCGGTGACCGGCACGATGGCCGTCACCCGGGGACAGCGTTCGGGCAGCGCCTCGGGACCGTCGCCGCCGCGCACGTGCTTTTGGCCAAGCAGATAGAGGGCGGCCAGCACGCACAGTTGTGCGGCCATGACGCCGTAAACGAACAACTCCACAGATCCTCCTGATGATCGCCCCGGGCGGGGATGCTGTCTGGCCCGGGACGCGTCCGCGAAATCTGTTTCTCCAGATTTCGGAACATACTGACCACGTGTATTATTTTTCGTGTCTCGCCAAAAAATCCGCTCACCGGCCTCAGCCACGCCGGACAACCAAATCAAACTCCCCCAGGTGGGATTCCAAAGGGAAT
>NZ_MLBG01000073.1 GCF_001936595.1 Desulfovibrio sp. DV | reverse complement strand
TTCGATCGCCAAAAAGCACCATCATTTCCTGAACCCGGAGGGCAGCGTCCCTGGAAAGCCGGCCCCACAGCGGGGAAAGGCCGAAGGCGACGTTGTTGCGCACGGTGAGGTGGGGAAAGAGGGCATAATCCTGAAACACGTAGCCGATGCGCCGTTCCCGGGGCGGCACGAAAACGCCGGCCGGGGCATTGAAAAATTCCCGGCCATCCACGCTGATGGAGCCGGCGTCGGGCCGCAGCAGGCCGGCCAGGGCGCGAAGGGTGAGGGTTTTGCCCGAGCCGGACGGACCAAACAGCACCACCCGGTTGCCGGACACGGCAAAGGCCGCATCGAGGTGGAATTCCCGGCCGCCGCAGCAGTAGCTTTTTTTAATGTCCACGTTGATGCGCATGGGATCGACTCCGGCCTGGGGCTGTGGGCCGTCCCCGGCGGCATTTCTGCCTCCGGGGACGGCCCAAGCGAGTTTCTAGGGCTTTTTAAAGCCGAACTTGGCCAGGATTTCCTGGCCCTTGGGGCCGGTCACAAAGGCCACGAAGGCGGCGGCGTCCTTTTTCTCCTTGGACCCGGACAGCACGGCAATGGGGTAGGAGACCGGGGTTTCCACCGGCACTTCGGCGATGATCTTGACCTTGTCCCCGCCCTGCTTGGCGTCGGTGCCGTACACGAAGCCGGCGTCCACTTCCCCGCGGCTCAGGTAGTCGAGAACCTGGCGCACGGATTCAGCCATGATGCACTTGGGGGACAGGGCGTCCCACAGGCCGGCCTTGGTCAGGGCGGCCTTGGTGTAGCGGCCGACCGGCACGGAGTCGGGGTTGCCGATGGCGATGCGCTTGACGGCCGGGGTGGCCAGCGTGGCCAGGTCCTTGATCTTGGCCGGATTGTCGGCCGGAGTGGCCAGCACCAGGGCGTTTTGGACGAAGTTGACCCGGGTGGCGGTGTCGATGAGCTGCTTTTCCGCCGCCTGGTCCATGGTTTTCTGGTCGGCCGAGGCGAACACGTCCACGGGCGCTCCCTGGGCCATCTGGGAGAGCAGGGCTCCCGAGGCGGCGAAATTGAACACCAGATTGACGCCGGGATGGTCCTTGGCAAAAGCGGTCTTGATCGCGCCGAAGGCGTCGGTCAGGCTGGCGGCGGCGGAAATGGTGATGTCGCCGGCCATGGCCGGGGCGGCCAGGGAAATCATCAGGGCAAGGGTTAGAAGGAGCTTTTTCATGCGCACCATCCTTTTCGTCAGGCTTTGGGTTTGACGATCTTGGCCACGACCACGAGAAGCACCACGCAGGCCAGGGAAATGAGCAGCACCAGTTCGTTGGCCAGGGTGTCGTTGCCGGCCTGGGTGGCGCTGTACACGGCCAGCGAAAGGGTCTGGGTCTTGCCGGGCAGGTTGCCGGCGACCATGAGCGTGGCGCCGAATTCCCCCATGGCCCGGGCCAGGGCCAGCATGACGCCGGCCACGATGCCGCGAAGGGCCAGTGGGAAGGACACCCGGAAAAAGATAGCCAGCTCGGAGGCTCCAAGCGTCCTGGCCGCGTTTTCCAGATTTTCGTCCACGCCCTCGAAGGCGGCCCGGGCCGAGCGGTAGACCAGGGGAAAGGCCACCACCGCAGCAGCCACCACCGCGCCCTGCCAGGTGAACATGATGGAGATGCCGAAGTTGTCCCAGAGGTAGCTGCCGATGATCCCGCGCCGGCCCATCACCACGATGATGTAATAGCCAAGGACGGTTGGCGGCAGCACCATGGGCAGTGTCAGCACGGCATCGGCCAGATCCCGGCCGGGGAAGTTGCGGACCTGGGCCAGCCGGGCCAGAAACACCGCTGGCACGGCAGCCAGGGCCGTGGCCAGGGTGGCGACCCGGAAGGTCAGGAGCAAGGGAGGCAGGGCGCTGGCATCAAACATGGGGGTGCGTCTCTCGTGTCAACTGGCCGAAGTGTCGCCACCGGAATGAAGAAAGTCCATTGGCGACAGGCCACAAGGAATGCTTCATAAATGAAAGGTGCGCGTTTTGTATAGAGCGTCACGATAAATAGAGAAGGAGTGTCACTTCTGTATTGTTACTGGAGTCAGTCCATCCTGGAGTGGGCCACTACAGAACTGACACGATTATTTTGAAGGCCGTGTCAGTCCTTTCGTCGTGATTGACGGCGGCCTTTATTGCCCTCGTCCGTGGGCACAGGGCAGGGCACCGGGACGGCACGGGGGCGGGTGAGCAGAGACAGCAGGGCTTCGATGAGTGGGACGAGCATGGCGGCCTCCTTGGTTGCAGCGTACCAAGCAAGTCTGGTGCCAAAGACAACAGCTTGCAATGACGTACTATTTAAGACCGATCGCCGCAAAAGGAAGGATCACTGCCAAAAACGGCGGTGGAAACGACAAATTTGTTGGATGGCGGGGAGCCAAGGGGCCGGGAACCAGGGGGCCGGGACAGCCACAGCGGCGCACGGGCGCCACCGGCCAGGGCCGGCTGGCCGCAACCGGACCGCAAGCCGACGCCTTGGAGCGTTGTCGGGCGGCTGCCCACAACGGCCTGACGGCCGGGCGATCCGGACGGGTGCACCACCGGTTGGCGGTTGGCCGCAACCGGCCGGCATGCCCAGACGTCCGGTGCCTAGCGCCAGCGCAGCAGGCGGGCCGGGTTGCGAGGCCACAGGCCAGGAGACAGCCATGCCTTCCCGGCCCAGGCCGGTCAGGCGAGAACGGACAGAGCCTGATCGAGGTAGGTGTTGATGGCTTCCTGGGTGGGCGGCGGCATCTGGCGGAACTTCAGGCCGAGCTCCAGGCGGCGGCCGGACAGGGCCACGCGCTTGACCACCCCGGCCAGCCCCGCTTCCTCGCCCTGGCCGAAGATGCCGCAGCGAAGGAGGATGGCATCGTCGATAGCCACGCTTGGGGGCGTGTCCGGGACGGTGGCGGAAAAGAGGCAGCCCGAATGGCTGAGGTCCAGGACCATGCCGGCCACGCCCTCGCCGTTGATGACGGCCTGGCCGGGCAGACAGCAGGACACGCGCGGGTGGCGGCGCAGGTCATGGGATTCAAGCCTTTTGGGGAAGGTCAGGAAAATGAGCGGGAAAGGAATCTGGATGCACTTTATGACCTGGGCCGTGAACCCGACCACCGTACCCTCGTGCAGATAGCGCACGATGACGGCATTGTCGGGGTAAAGCATCTGGTAAAAGGCTTCGCGGGTGGTTTCGGGCAAAACCGGCATCTGGGTGACGACAAACCGGCCGCGGGCATGGCCGACGCAGGCCGACGCGAACTTCTCCGGCAAGCCCGTGACTTCCAGGATCAGCCGGGTGCCGGGTGGGCAATGGAAATGGGACAGATCCGGGGCGCTCATTGGGGCTGGACCTCACTGGCGGCTGCGCCGGCCGGAACACTTCCGTTTTTGCCGAGATAGTCGAGGAAGCGCCGGGCCGCTTCAAAACCGGGCTGCAGGGCCAGGGCGGTTTCGAGGTGGTGGCAGGCCGTGTCAATGTGTCCGGATTCGGCCAGGGCCCGGGCGATGTTGAAATGGAGATGCTCGTCGGCGTTGTTGTGCTCAAGGGCCTTGCCGTAAAAGCTGACGGCTTCGGCAAAGTGTTTTTCCTTGCGCAGGCTGATGCCGAATTCATTAAACAGGTGGCGTTCGTGTTCCTGGAACAGGGCGTCGTTGCTTAAAATACGGCGCATGGCCGCAGCCAGCTTCTTGCCGTCGCCCTTTTGCAGGTGAATCTTGCCGAGCTCAATGTTGGCCTTGGGGTTTTTTTCGTCCAGGAGCAGGGCCTTGCAGAATTCTTTTTCCGCGCCGTCCAGATCTTCCTCGGCCAAAAGCTTGTCGGCCTGGGTCAGCTTCTTTTTCAGGGATTCAATAAACGGCAGGCAGCGTTTTTCATAATAACCCGGCTCGGGCTTGTAATTCCGGATGAATTCGCCCTTGCTGATAGAAGCCAGAGGGCCTGACGGTATGGAATTGGCATTAAGGGCCTGGACAATATATTCGTCGTCGTCGGTCAGACGCACAAACCAGCTCGTCTTTTGTTCGTAGGTCCTGGCTGTGGCCCCATGGCCCGTACCTGCCGTTTTGACCAGGGAATAGACGCCGAGAATACGACATTGCGCCAGCGGATGCCCTTCGGCTTCCGTTTCTTGTTCCTGATGCGCCACACTATTGGTGACCACGATAGTATCCATTGGTTCAAGGCGGTTTCGATCAACGAAGACTGGCGTCAATCGAAGACAATGCCGGTTAGTCCCAGGCCAATGCAGGGGGGGGAGCCACCACACCGTTGCCTGGTTGAGCCGCAAGGCCCCACTTCAACAATCCGGCTGATACACCGCTGGCACAATCTTGTCAAAAATAAAGGCGACCACCTGTTGTGCACAGGTGGTCGCCAGGAATAGCGCTATCCCATTTTCTGTATAGGCTCTAGCAGCCTTCGCCGCCACCGCCGCAACAGGCCTTGCCCAGGCTTTTGCGCCGGCTTTTAAGAACAGTGAGATCCCCGGTGCCGTAGACCTCGGCCAGAAGCGTTTCCACCAGCCCCGAGCACTCGTAGGCCACAACGCCGGCATCGGCCAACACCTTGCGCGGCGTTTCGCCGCAGGCGGCGATGAGCACGGCCCGGCAATCGAAGAGCAGCTTGGCCATATCGATCCAGCGCTTGGTTCCGGTGCCGGGTTCCGGGGCGTAGCGTTCCTCGACCAGGGCAAACGCATCGCCGTCCTGTTTCCAGATCTGAAACTTGTGGGCCTCGCCCAGATGCATGTTGACGAGCATCCCCTCGCGGGTGGCAACGGCCACATAGGGCCGCTTGGACAGATCGACCCCGGGAAGGCTGCGGGAGCAATCGCCGAGGATGCCGGCCAATTCGCCGGACAGGTCCTTGCCGAGCAGGCCAACCGCGTCGGCCCGGCAACGCTTGCAATGGGTCATCTGGGGGACGAGATCCTTGGCCTGTTCGCGCAGCCCGTGAATCAATTCGTGGGTGGGGGCGGGAACGTCGGCAAAGGGGGTGTCGGCCACCGGGAAGATGGGCATGATGTTTTGGATGTCCACGCCAAGGCTGGAGAGCATCTTGGAGACTTCCACAACATGGTGGTCGTTGACGCCCGGGATGACAATGGTGTTCGATTTGACGATGAGATCGTGTTCCTTGAGGATCTTGATGCCTTCGATCTGCCGGGACAGGAGCAGGGAGGCTGCGGCCTCGCCCCGATGGATGACTTTGCCGTCGCGGGCCCAGGAGTAGATGCGCGCCCCGATTTTCGGGTCCACGGCATTGACCGTGACGGTCACGTGGGTGACCCCCAGTTCGGCCAGGGCGGCGGCGTAGGTCGGCAGGGCCAGACCATTGGTGGACAGGCAGAAAAGAAGATGGGGATATTTGGCGTGCAGCAGCCGGATGGCTTCCATCGTCTCCGGATTGGCCAGGGGGTCGCCTGGTCCGGCGATGCCGCAGACCGTGATGCGGGGCTCTTTTTCCAGCACCTTGTCCATGTAGAGCAGAGCCTGTTCGGGAGACAGGATGGCGCTGGTCACGCCCGGACGCGATTCACTGACGCAATCGTATTTGCGATTGCAGAAGTTGCACATGATATTGCACTTGGGGGCCACGGGCAGGTGCACACGGCCGCAGGAACCGGCGGATTCCCTATTGAAGCAGGGGTGCTTGGAGAGGTCCTTGGTGGTGGTCATGTCGTGCTCCTTTAGAGATAGCCGTAGCCAACGGTGCTGGCTTCCTGCTTGCGTTCGAGAATGATGTTGACCAGACGATCGAAAAGTTCCTGGGTGCCGCCGTAGCCCACATGGCGCATCCGCTGGCCGCCGAAGCGGTCGTGGATGGGGAAGCCCACCCGCAGGAGCGGCACGCCCCAGTCCTTGGCGTAGCTGTAGCCCTTGCTGTGCCCGACCAGCAGGTCCGGGGCCAGATCGGCGGCCTGCTCGGCGATGTCGTGGAAGTCCACGCCCAGGCGCGCTTCGGGTGGTTCGGGCAGAAGCCCGGCCGTGACCTCGGCCAGGGCGGCCTTGAAATTCTTGCAGGTCGATCCGGTGGCGGCCAGGATGGGTTTGACCCCGATCTCGGCCAGAAAGGCCACCATGGCGATGACCGTGTCTTCCTCGCCGTAGACAATGGCCCGCTTGCCGGCCACGTACTTGTGCCCGTCCACATAGGCGTCCACCAGCCGGCCTCGCTCGTTGAGGTATTTGGGCGGGGTGGTTGTGCCGGTCAGCTTCTCCAGGGCGGCGAAAAAGGCGTCGGTCTCACGGATGCCGATGGGGATGCCAAGGCTCAGGTTGGGCACGCCGAAGCGGTTTTCCAGATTGGCCCCGGCACTGGTAACCACATGCACGGCCCGGCCGCACTCGATGGAGCCAAGGGCTCCGGACATGGCCCGGATGTCGGCCAGGGTGGTGCCGCCGGCCGGCAGCTTTTCGTAGTCGAGCAGGGCCGGGCGGTCCATGGAATCGGAGATGTCGGGCAGGATGGTGGCGGCCACGCCGAAGTCGGCCAGGATCTCTTTGAAATGGCGCAGATCGGACGGCGAAACCAGGCCCGGCATGAGGTTTATGCGCCGGTGTTCCGGAGCCTTTTCCGTGACAAGCTGTCCGGCCAGGGCGGCCACGGCGGCGTGCCAGCCTTCCATGTGTGTGCCGGAGTAGCTGGGCGTTGACACGTGGACGATTTCGGGCAGGGGCAGATCGGCGAATTCCTTGCGAAATTCCGCCAGGAGCCGGGGCACGTCGTCGCCGATGGTCTCGGTTAGGCAGGTGGTGGCCACGCCGACCACCGAGGCCCCGTACTTGGACATGACGTTTAAGATGCCCTTCTTGAGATTCGGGCCGCCGCCGAAAACGGCCTGCTTTTCGCCGAGCGCCGAGGAGGCGATGTCCATGGGCTCGCGGAAGTGGCTTATGATGTAACGGCGCATGTAGGTGGCGCAGCCCTGGGAACCGTGCAGAAACGGGATCGCGCCTTCAACGCCCCTAAAGGCCAGGGCCGCGCCAAGCGGCGTACACAGCTTGCAGGCGTTGGTGGTGGAAACGTACGGTGAATCGCTCATATACCTTCTCCCGTGACAGCCTTGGCCATGGCTTCCCGGCGGGGGACGAACTGCCAGATGGGGCTTGTGGCCGAAGCGTGGACTTCGCGCGCGAAATTGAGCATCCCGACAAAGCCTTCCAGGGCTTCCTTGCGCTCATGGTTGTGGTCGCAAAAGCCGACCCCGAGCTTGTGGGCGATGGGGCGTTCCTTGACGCCGCCGACGAACAGGTCGACGTCGAGTTCCCGGACGTACTTGGACAGTTCCAGCGGGTTGGAGTCGTCCACGATGACCGTTCCCGGGTCGCAGATGGCGGCCAGCTCCTCGTAGTCTTCCGTCGTGCCGGTCTGGGACCCGACCAGGACCACCTTCATGCCCAGGTGGCGGAAGGCCTTTATCAGTGAAAAGGCCTTGAACGCGCCGCCGACGTAGATGGCCACCCGCTTGCCTTCGAGGTCTTTGCGGTACTGGCCCAGCTGGGGCAACAGCGCGGCCAGTTCCTCGCGCACCACCTGCTGGGTGCGCTCTACAATGCCCGGGTCGCGGTCCTTGAAATGGTCGGCCACGGCATAGAGCGAATCGGCCATGTCCTCGATGCCGAGGTAGGAGGCCCGGATAAACGGGATGCCGTACTTTTCCTGCATCATTTTGGCCAGTTCCATGGTGGCCCCGGAGCACTGCACCACGTTTAAGGCCGCGCCGTGGGCCCGGCGGATGTCGTCCACCCGGCCGTCGCCGGTGATGTTGGCCACGGTCTCAACGCCCATGCGCTTGAAATAGTCCCGGATGATCCAGATCTCCCCGGCCAGGTTGAAGTCGCCCAGGATGTTGATGGAGATGGGGCTTATGTCGCTTGTGTCGCCGGTGCCGGTCAGGGTGAACATGGCCTTGCAGGCAGCGGTGTAGCCTTCGCGCTTGTTGCCTTTAAATCCTTCGGACTGGACCGGAATGACCGGGATGCCGGTCTTGGCGGCCACGTCGCGGCACACCGCAGCCACGTCGTCGCCGATGATGCCGACGATGCAGGTGGCGTAGACAAAGGCGGCCTTGGGCTTATAGCGCTCGATGAGTTCAAACAGGGCGGCCTTGAGTTTTTTTTCGCCGCCGAAAATGACGTCTTTTTCCTGGAGGTCGGTGGAAAAGCTCAGGCGATGCAGTTCCGGTCCCGAGGACAGCGCGCCCCGGATGTCCCAGGTGTAGACGGCGCAGCCGATGGGACCGTGGACCAGATGCAGGGCGTCGGCAATGGGGTAGAGCACCACACGTGAGCCGCAAAAGACGCAGGCCCGCTGGGACACGGCCCCGGCCAGGCTGTCGCGGTTGCAGGCCAGCTCGAAAGGCCCCTCGCCCGTGCGGTGGATCTGATCCCGCCGTTCTTCGAAAATCGCCTGTTCCATGAACGCTCCTTTCCCTGTCGCCAAACGACTGGGCAAGCGTGACTCTACAAGGAGCGTGCCAGAATGGACTGCCTTGAATTTATTGATGTTACCAGTTTGATTGTCTGGCCAGCAACAAATTTGTACGGCATCCAACGACAGAAATGTAGAGTGGGCCGGCGACCGGGCGGCAAATGTCGGGACCAAGGCCAAAAAAGCCGTGCCGGCCCGTCCCGGCAGGGCTTTTTGCGCCTCGCCGTCCGGGAAACGGCCGTTTTGGGCCTGGGCTGGTCCTGAAAATCGGGAAAAAATTATTCTGTCTGTTTTGACATAGCTTCGCAAGCCGACTACACGGCCGGACAGTGCCGCCGATCAAGGGTCTGCGGCCTGGAGGAGGACCATGATGCTCAGCGATATGACGCTTTTTCGCCAGGCGTGCCTGATTGGCGGACAATGGGTTGGCTCGGAGAGCGGTGAGACGATCCCGGTGGACAATCCGGCCACCGGAGCCATCCTTGGCCAGGTGCCGCGCTGCGGCCGGGAGGAGACGCGCCGGGCCATCGAAGCGGCCCGGGAAGCCTGGCCGGCCCTTCGGGCCATGACCGCGTTGCAGCGGGCCGACATGCTTCTGCGCTGGTACGAGTTGATTCTGGCCGCCAAGGACGATCTGGCCCGGCTGATGACCCTTGAGCAGGGCAAGCCCCTGGCCGAGTCGGCCGGGGAAATCGTCTACGGCGCCAGCTTCATCCGCTGGTTTGCCGAGGAGGCCCGCCGGGCCTACGGCGACGTGGTGCCGGCCAATGCCTCGGGCCGCGTCATCATGGTCACGCGCGAACCGGTCGGGGTGTGCGGCATTGTCACGCCCTGGAATTTTCCCATGGCCATGATCGGGCGCAAGGTTGGGCCGGCCTTGGCCATGGGCTGCCCGGTGGTGGTCAAGCCCGCTTCCCAGACCCCGTTTTCCGCCCTGGCTCTGGGCGAACTGGCCATCCGGGCCGGCATCCCGGCCGGCGTGGTCAACATCGTCACCGGCAATGCCCGGGCCATTGGCGCGGAGCTGACGGAGAACCCGATCGTGCGCAAGGTGAGCTTTACCGGCTCGACCGAAGTCGGCAAGGCGCTCATGGCCCAATGCGCCGCCACGGTAAAGAAAGTTTCCATGGAACTGGGCGGCAATGCGCCGTTTGTGGTCTTTGACGACGCCGATCTCGACGCCGCCATTGCCGGGGCCATGGCCAGCAAGTACCGCAACTCCGGGCAGACCTGCATCTGCGCCAACCGTTTCCACGTCCAGGCCGGCATCTACGACGCCTTCGTGGCCCGACTGGCCCAGGCCGTTGGCGAACTGTCGGTCGGCCCGGGGCTGGCTCCCGGGGTCAACCAGGGACCGCTCATCGACGGCAAGGCGACCGCCCGCATGGTGGCGCAAGTGGCCGACGCCGCGGCCAAGGGCGGGCGCATCGTCTGCGGCGGCAGGCCCCATGCCCTTGGCGGGAACTTTTTCGAGCCGACGGTCATTGCCGAGGCCACCCGGGACATGGCCTTTGCCCGCGAGGAAATATTCGGCCCCCTGGCTCCGGTCTTTCGCTTCACCACCGAAGCCGAGGCCATTGCCGTGGCCAACGACACCGAATACGGGCTGGCCGCCTACCTTTACACCCGCGACATCGGCCGGGCCTTCCGGGTCTCCGGGGCGCTGGAATACGGTATGGTCGGCGTCAACGAGAGCCTTATTTCCTGCACCGAAGCGCCCTTTGGCGGGGTCAAGGAAAGCGGCGTCGGCCGCGAGGGTTCGCGCTACGGCCTCGATGAGTATTCCGTCATGAAATACACCTGCCTGGGCGGACTGGCCGGCTAGCGGCCCGTCTGCCGCAATCCGGAACAGCAGTGGTCCGGGTCAAGCGTCTCCTTGTCCCGGTCCACCGCCGACCGGATTGCCGGCCACGCCAGGAACCACTTGAAAACTTCTCCCTTCGCAGGGGTCCGGGGGGATCATCCCCCCGGCCGCCGGAGGCATGCCTTTCGCTCCTTTCTCTCCCTGCACGCTGCGTCGTTACGGACGGGCGGCGAAGCGACACGGAAACGTCGCTTTTTCCGCCCGTCCGTCCCGACTATATTCGGCTTCCATGAAGCAGGCACATCCGCTCTCCCGGCGTCTCCAGGACGCCTTTTTCGGTCTCGTCCACGGCAACCGCCTTATCTACAACACCTGCTGGGAAGATCCCCGCCTGGATCGGCGGCTGCTTGGCCTGTCGCCGGATTCCCGGGTGGTGGTCATCACCTCGGCCGGGGACAACGCCCTGGATTATCTGCTGGATGATCCGGCCGGCGTGGCCTGTGTGGATCTCAACTTCCGGCAAAACGCACTCCTGGAACTCAAGCGGGCGCTTTTTCTCCACGGCAGCCACGAGGAGCTTTTCAGCTTTTTCGGCCAGGGCGGGGGGCCGGACTGCGCCGGGGTCTATGCCCGGCTGCGCTGCCATCTGCCTCCCTATGCCGCAGCCTTCTGGGATGCCAACCGCAACTATTTCAAGGCCGGCCGCCTGTCGCGCTCGTTTTACTACCACGGCGCGTCCGGGGCCGTGGCCTTTGCCTTCTCGCGCCTTTTAAGCCTCGTGAAACCCCGGCTGCGCCGCGACATCCCAAGGCTCCTGGCCGCCGACTCGCCGGAGGAGCAGCGCCGGGTCTATGCCGCCATCGAGCCGGTCTTCTGGGATCGTCTGAGCCGCTGGCTGGTGGGCCGGCCGGCGGTCATGGCCCTTCTTGGCGTGCCGCGGCCCCAGATCGGGCTTATTCGCGACAGCCATCCGGGCGGGCTGGAAGGGTTTGTGCGGGAGAAGATGCGCCGGGTGTTTACCGAGTCGCCCATGGCCGAGAACTATTTCTGGCGCGTGTACATGACCGGCCGCTATACCCGGGAATGCTGCCCCGAATATCTCAAAAAGGCCAATTTCGCGACCATCCGGGAGCGCCTGCCCAGGCTTTCCAGCCATACTGCGTCTCTGAGCGCCTTTTTGCAGGACAACCCAGGCCCCTACAGCCATTTTATTCTGCTCGACCACCAGGACTGGCTGGCCTACCACGACCCGGCGGCCCTGGCCGAGGAATGGGACCGGATTTTCGCTGCGGCCGCGCCCGGGGCCAAGATCCTCATGCGCTCGGCCGGTCTCGACGTCTCGTTTGTGCCGGGAGCGGCCCGCCGGCGGCTGCGGTTTTTCCCGGAATTGACCGAACCGCTCCATGCCGCCGACCGGGTCGGCACCTACGGCAGCCAGCATCTGGCCGTGGTGGGCTGATGGAACGCTGCCACGAGCCCCTGGCCGGCTACTACCGGCTGCACGCCCGCATCTACGACGCCACCCGCTGGAGTTTTCTGTTCGGGCGCAGCCAACTCATCAGCCAGGCCGCCCGGGCACTGGCCGGGCAGGGCGGGGCCGCCGGGGCGCGGGTGGCCGAGGTGGGCTGCGGCACCGGACACAACCTGCGCCGGCTGGCCCGGGAGCTGCCCACGGCCTGCCTGACCGGCATCGACCTGTGCCCGCCGATGCTCGGTCGGGCGGCCAAGGCCGTTTCCGGCACGGCGCGGCCGGTCGAGCTTGTGTGCTGCGCCTACGGTCCGGACAGCCTGGCCCGGGACTCCATGGACCTGATCGTCTTTTCCTATGCTCTGTCCATGTTCAATCCCGGCTTTGAGGCGGCCCTCGATGCGGCCCGGCTGCATCTGCGGCCGGGCGGTCTGGTGGCCGTGGCCGATTTCTGCGACACGCCGGCCCCCTGGTTCCGGTCCTGGATGGGGGTCAACCATGTGCGCATGGACGGCCATCTACCGCCGCAGCTCGATGATCGCTTTCGCCCGGTCCATCGAGACATCAGGCCGGCCTACGGCGGCCTGTGGCGTTGGTTCAGTTTTATCGGCCGCAAATGAAAAGGCGCGGCAGGCCGGAAGATCCGGGCTGCCGCGCCTTTACGGTTCGGGGAGTTGGGTGCGCCTGGTTAGGCCGGGGCC
Organism: Desulfovibrio sp. DV; assembly: GCF_001936595.1. Classification (GTDB taxonomy): domain Bacteria; phylum Desulfobacterota; class Desulfovibrionia; order Desulfovibrionales; family Desulfovibrionaceae; genus Solidesulfovibrio. The sequence goes on along the minus strand of NZ_MLBG01000073.1, from coordinate 11,656 downwards.
GCAGCCTCGCAGGCTTCATAGCCGGCCACCAGCTCTGCAAACAGTTCCGCCACCGAGGTGATGCGATCCACCCGCCAGGCATTTTGTCCGGCAAAGGCGAAGCCGTGGCGCAACCGGCCCTTCTTGGCGTTGGCCAAGGCCAGGGTGATGCAGTAGGGGGCCTTGGTGTAGTCGCAGGTGTGGATGCAGCGGTAGGGGCAACGGGCCGGGGTCTTTTGGCCTTCGGCGGCCAGATCCAGGAATTCGTTGTGCAGGGCGCGGCCAGGCATTCCCACCGGGCTTTTGATGATGACCACGTCTTTTTCCGTGGCGTCGATGTAGCTTTGCTTGAAGCGGTCATCGGCGTCGCATTCGTGGGTGGCCACAAACCGGGTGCCCATCTGGACGCCGGCCGCGCCAAGCTGGATGAAACGGTGGATGTCCGCCCCGGTGTAGACACCGCCGGCGGCTATGACCGGGATGGGCCGGCCGTTTGGTGCCGTATACGGAGCGACGCCGGACACGACCTCGGTGACAAGGCGCTCCAGGACGAAATTCGGATCGTCGATCTGCTCGGCCTTGAAGCCCAGATGTCCGCCGGCCATCGGCCCTTCCACCACAAAGGCGTCCGGGGTGCGGCCAAAGCGTGACAGCCATTTCTTGCACAGGATAACGGCGGCCCTGGCCGAGGACACGATGGGCACGAGCTTGGTGCGTGCGCCTTCGGGCAGATGGCCGGGCAGGTCGAGGGGAAGTCCGGCGCCGGAAAAGATGGCGTCCACATTTTCGCGGATGGCTGTTTTGACCAGCTCGGCGAAATTGGCCATGGCCACCATGATGTTGACGCCGATGGCTCCGACCGGAGCGGCTTCCTTGGCGGCCCGGATCTCCCTGGCCAGCACCCGGTTGTTGGCTTCAACGTAGTTGGTGGCGAAATCCGGTTCGTTCATGCCGATGCCGGCAGCCGAGATGACGCCAAAGCCGCCCGCAGCGGCTACAGCCGAGGCCAGGCCGGACAGCGAGATCCCCACGCCCATGCCGCCCTGGATGACGGCCCTGGGGATAGTGAGGTCGCCGATGGTTAAGGAAGGAAACGACAAAGGGGCTCCGAAATGTTGCAGATGGGGGCGTAATTGCCTGTCCTCCCGAGGGGAAGGGCCTGGGGCTGACGATATCTTTTCAAACCGTTTCAAAACGGTCCTGCTCAACGTCGTGCGTGCAAGCCGCGCGTTCGGGCCTGTTTCGAGTCCCTGCACCGGGCGGGCGCAATTTGCCCGCGACCGGGGGCGCACGAAGGCGGCCCGTTTCGACGATGCGCCAACGCGCTGCGCCGGGGCGCAACGCCTACCCATGCCGATACGGCCTGCTGGATGCCCGGCTGGCCGGCCGGGCCGGAAAGCCGCCGAAGCGCCCCTATACCGTCATGGACGCCGTTCTGGCAATGGCATGATTTGACCTTTCGCGCCTTTCATCTGATGTATTGCCAGACCACGCTTCTATCTTCTTTCCTTTTCCCTTTATTTTCAACTGGTTTTTAACATTGGGCAATTGGCGATCCTTTGTCCGGCCCCTCCTTTTCCGGCCGGGGACGGTTTGGTTTTTAGGGCCGGGGGGTCCGGCCCGGGGCTTTCGGGGGTGGTGGTAGTGCATCTGCGGTGCGTTTGATTGTGAAGGAATTATCAAAAAGGGGGCCTGTCTTGACGGCATTTTGCATTCGTTCGTGAAGCATTTCATGAGGACACTCGGGGGGTTGGTCTGGCCGCCCTGGATTGAATTAAATATTTAATCTTTCAATTCATGTGGTTATCTCTGATGCCCAAAGGTGTTTGGGTCATGGCCGCCCATTTTTCGCGGCAGCACTCTGGCGTAGGTCGGAAGGTTCTGATACAATAAGGTTAATTTTTCTTCCTTGACGTGCCGGTAGCGGAAACGATATAAGCAACCCGCCTTGCGTGTTACCGATCTTTGAAACAATAACACGGTCTGCTCGGTCTTTCTGGGCACAGGACTGGTGTTATACAGAATTATACAAAACAACAGTCATTGAGATAAAGTACCGGCAAGTAAGAGTTGAATTGATGCACAAGTGAATGTTGTAAAAGTGAAAAAAATAACATGCAGATCAGTTCTTAATGAAGAAAAATTTCAATGGCACTTGTTTCAACGGGCTGTTTGAACACGTTTGTTGTTTGTAAAAATATTCACAAAATCAGAAATCTGTTGTTGGTAATTAACCACTGGCAGTTATATCTTGTAAAATAGCTGCAGTGATATTTTTTTTTAAAGCAATGTGTCGTGTTTGATTTCTGAAATCTGTATTTTTGCGTTCATTTTTTTTTACGATTTGCTGTTTGCAGCACATTTTGGCGGTGGTCGTTGTTTGTGTGGAGAGTTTGAAGCAGTCTCTAGCCTGATGAGGAGAGTAGCGGGGCGCTTATGAACGAAGTGTATCTTGGGCAGTTCGCCTTCGCATTCTACACCCTGATCGTCCTCGCCGGCGGCGTCCTGGCCGTTTCGGCGGCGAGTCTGGTCAGGGCGATGCTGGGCCTGGTCGTGTCCCTGTTCGGCGTTGCCGGACTCTATCTGCTGCTCCTGGCCGAATTCGTGGCCCTCATGCAGATCCTCATTTACGTCGGTGCCGTCACCGTCCTCATCTTCTTCGCCATCATGCTCACCCGCGCTTCGGCTGACGGCGGCGAGGCCGAGGGCCTGTCCGGGGCCGGGGCCCTGCGGGCTATCCCCATTGTCCTGGTCCCGGCCGGCATCCTGGTGCCGTTTTTAAGCGTCTACGGCGTCGCCGGCCTGCCCACGCCCAAAAATGTCAGTCCGGCCGAGCTCGGAGCCGGGCTGCTTGGACCCTACACCCTGGCCTTCGAGCTCATCTCCGTGGTGCTCCTGGCCGCCATGGCCGGCGCTGTCCTGCTGGCCTTTGAAAAGCGAGGCGCCAAATGAATCCGCTCATCTATTACCAGGTCGTGGCCGTGCTGCTCCTTGGCCTTGGGCTCTATGCCCTGGTCGCACGGCGCACCCTTGTCGGCATGCTCATCGGCGTCGAGCTGATGTTAAACGGCGCAGGGCTGTCCATCGTCGCCGCCGCCCAGCTCACCCCGGCCGATGCAGTGCTCGGCCAGCTCGGGGCGCTGCTCGTCATGGGACTGGCCGCCGCCGAGGCCACCCTCGTCCTGGCCATTGTCCTGGTGGTTTCCAAACGATTCGGGGACGCCTCGGCAGACGCCCCCAGCGAACTCAAGGGGTAGTCCATGGCCGCTGCTGTCGCCACCATTGAAAGCGCCCGGGTGCTTGCGCCCCTGGTCATCACCTTCCTGGCCCCGTTTGCCGTGTATTTCTTTCGCAAAAACCCCAACGCCCGCGAAGGCGTCTCCTTTGCCGCCGCCGCCCTGGCCTTTATCTCGGTAGCCTCCATGATACCGGCCGTGCTGGACGGCAGCATCTGGACCTACCATCTGGTGACGTTTTTCCCGGGCGTTTCCCTTAAATTCGCCGTGGACGGGCTCTCGCTCATCTTCGCCATCGTCGCCACCTTCCTGTGGTTTTTCGCCACCAGCTACAACATCGGCTACATGCGCTCGCTTAAGGAGCACGCCCAGACGCGCTACTACTTCTGCTTCGCCGTGGCCATTTTCGGCGCCGTCGGCGTAGCCTTTTCCGGCACCATCGCCACCCTCTACCTCTTTTACGAGGTCATCACCGTCTTCACCTATCCGCTGGTCGCCCACCATCAGGACGCCGACGGCTACCACGGGGCGCGCAAGTACCTGGTCTACCTCATGGGCACCTCCAAGCTCTTCCTGCTGCCGGCCATGATCCTGACCTACGTGCTGTGCGGCACCCTTGATTTCAACCTCGGCGACATCTCGCGCGGCATGTTCCCGCCCGACGCCGATCCGACCCTGGTGACCATCACCTACTTCCTGTTCATCTTCGGTCTGGCCAAGGCGGCCATCATGCCGCTGCACAACTGGCTGCCCTCGGCCATGGTCGCGCCCACCCCGGTCTCGGCCCTGCTGCACGCCGTGGCCGTGGTCAAGGCCGGCGTGTTCTCGGTGTCGCGCATCATGCTGTCCTGCTTTGGCGTGGATTTGCTGGCCAACTTGAACCTCGGCCTCATCACCGCCTACATGGCCGCCTTCACCATCGTGGTGGCCTCCATCATCGCCCTGACCAAGGACGACCTCAAGGCCCGGCTGGCCTATTCCACGGTCAGCCAGCTCTCCTACATTATAATAGGCGTGGCCATGCTCTCCCCCCTGGCCGTCAAGGGTGGCCTGCTCCACATCGCCCACCACGCCTTTGCCAAGATCACGCTCTTTTTCGCCGCGGGTGCCATTTATGTAGCCACCCACATCAAGTACATCCCGCATCTCGACGGCCTGGGCCGGCGGCTCCCGTTCACTTTCGGAGCCTTTGCCATCGCCTCCCTGTCCATGATCGGCGTACCGCCCGTGTCCGGGTTCGTGACCAAATGGTATCTGGCCAACGGAGCCATCAGCATCCATCAGTACATCCTGCTCCTGGCCTTGCTCGCCTCCACGCTCTTAAACGCCGGCTACTTCGTGCCGGTCATTTATCGGGCCTTTTTCCGGCCGCCGGCCGAGGGAGTGGACCATTCCCACTTCAAGGAAGCGCCCCTGGTGATGGTTGCGCCGCTTTGCCTCACGGCCATCATTTCCGTGGCCCTGGGGCTTTTCCCCAACACCTTTGCCGTCTTTGTGGACGCGTTTGGCAGATTCTAGCGGCCCGGGACGGCCGGATGATCCGGCCTCCCGCTCAAACGGGTATGGCGGCGCACCTTGGGCGCGCCGTTCGAGGGACTTAACGGAGGACGTTATGCGGGAACCGCAACTGTTGGGGAGCTGGCTCGAAGCGGCCAGGGCCAGGGCCGACGCCTGGAAAAAGGCCCTGTTCGCCGTCCTGGGGGCGCTGGTTATACTCAACCTCTTCATCACGCCCCATCATCCGCACTTTGTCGGCGAGGGACTGCCCGGCTTCTGGGCCGTCTTCTCCCTGGGAGCGGCCATCGCCATGGTCTATGTGCTTAAAAAGATCGTCTACCCCATGTTGGCGCGCCCGGAGGAAGACAATGGCCGGCCTTGACCAGATCGCGGGCATCCATTTCCTGCACCCATCCATCGGTTTTCTGGCCTTGGCCCTGGTCATGGCCTTTCTCTCCAACGAACGCTACATGACCTGGCGCTGGCTGCTCCTGGCTCCGCCGGTCCTGGCCATCTTCTCGGTCATGTCCCTGACCTTTGGCCCGGACGGACCCCGTGAACTGGCTACGCTCCATTACCTCGGCCAGACGCTGAGCCTTGGCCGGGTGGACGCCTTGTCCCTGGTCTTTGCCAACGTGTTTGCCATCCAGGCGCTCATCGGCTTCATCTACGCCCTGCACGTGGCCGACCGGGGCCAGCACATGGCCGCCTGCCTCTACATTGCCGGCGGATTTGGCTGCGTGTTTGCCGGCGACTACATCACGCTGTTTATCTTCTGGGAACTCATGAGCATCGGCTCGGTGTTCCTCATCTGGCTGCGCCGCACCCAGGCCGCCACAGCCGCCGGATTCCGCTACTTCCTGTTCCACATCTTCGGCGGACTGTTCGTCCTGGCCGGGCTGCTCCTGCGCCACGCGGATCTGGGCACCTTCGCCTTCACCGCCGTGTCGCCCGAGGCCGCCCGCTACTACGATTACATCATCCTGATCGGCTTTCTGGTCAACGCCGCCTGCGTGCCGCTGCACGCCTGGCTGCCCGACGCCTATCCCGAAGCCACGGTCACCGGCGCGGTCTTTATGAGCGCCTTTACCACCAAGACCGCCGTCTACGTCCTGGCCCGGGGCTACGCCGGGTTCGAAGTGCTGGCCATCGGCGGACTGGTCATGTGTCTCTACGGCGTTTTCTACGCGACCATCGAGAACAATGCCCGGCGCATCCTGTCCTATCACATCGTCTCCCAGGTGGGGTACATGGTGTGCGGCATCGGCATCGGCACGGCCATGACCCTGGATGGGGCCTGCGCCCATGCCTATGCCCACATCCTCTATAAGGGCCTGCTCTTTATGGGTGCGGGCTGCCTGCTCTATTCCGCTGGCACGGCCAAGCTGACCGAGCTTGGCGGATTGGCTTCCCGACTGCCCTTGGTCATGATCTGTTACATGGTCGGCGCGGTCTCCATCTCCGGTATGCCGCTCTTTAACGGCTTCGTCTCCAAGACCATGACCATCACCGGCGCGGCCGAGGCCCATCGCACCTGGCTGGCCCTGGGCATGGAACTGGCCGCTGTCGGCACGTTCCTTTCCGTTGGCATTAAGCTGCCGTACTTCGCCTTCTGGTCCAAGCCGACCAGCACGGTGGAATTAAAGCCCATCCCCTGGAACATGTACGCCGGCATGATCATCTCCTCGCTTTTGTGCCTGGGCATCGGCATCTTCCCGCAGACCCTCTACGGCCTGCTGCCGTTCCCCACGGATTATGTCCCCTACACCCCCTGGCATGTGCTCCAGGCCTGCCTGATCCTGGGCTTTACCGGCCTTGGCTTCTATCTCATGCGCAAGATCATCCCGCCCCACGCCAGCCGCAACCTCGACTTCGACATGCTCTATCGGCTGATCGGCCGGGGGTTTGTCAAACTCGTCAGCGTGCCGGCCGCGGCCATCGACAACATCTGGACCGATGTCTACGAGAAGGTGGGCCTAAAGGCCCTCATCGAGGCCGGCTTTGGCACGAGCATCTTTGACGTCAAGGTCATCGACGGCGTCCTCGACGGCTCGGCCCGGGGCGTGCGCGAAGTTGGCGGGGCCGGTGTCGCGCGCAGCCAGACCGGGCGCTTGCAGGACTATCTGGCCGCTGCCGTGTCGATTGGTTTGGCCATCTTCGCGGCCGTGTGGTTTCTCGGCTAACACCGCTAGGGAAGGGAGCGATACATGATGACGCAAAACGGATTTCCGGTGGTGACGGCGCTGATCGTCCTGCCGCTGGTGGCGGCCGTGGCGCTGCTTTTTATGCGCCGGGAGTGGCCGGTGCGCATGGTCACGCTGGCGGTGGGCATTCTCGAATGTCTGCTGGCCCTGCCGCTGCTCGGCTATGCGCCTGACGGACCGGCCTTCCAGTTCGTGGAACAGGCCCCCTGGCTGCCGGCGCTCGGCATGACCTACCACCTCGGCGTGGACGGGCTGAGCCTGTATATGATCCTTTTAACGGCGCTCATGCTGCCCCTTTGCGTGCTTGGGTCCTGGACCTACATCGCCAAGCGGGTGACCGAGTTCCATTTCTGCCTGTTGCTTATGACTTCGGCCTGCATCGGGGTCTTCGCGGCCCTGGACTTCGTCCTGTTCTACGTCTTCTGGGAGGCCATGCTGGTCCCCATGTACCTCTTGATTGCTGTCTGGGGCGGCCCCCGGCGGCGCTACGCCTCCATCAAGTTCTTCCTCTACACCCTGGCCGGCTCGACCTTGCTGCTGGCCGCCATCGTGGCCTTCAGGCAGGTGGGCGGCACCTTCTCCATCCCGGAACTGATGGAAAAGTCCTATGCCTTCAAGTTCCAGTTCTGGGCCTTTCTGGCCATGGCCCTGGCCTTTGCCATCAAGGTCCCCATGTTCCCGTTCCATACCTGGCTGCCGGCCGCCCACGTCGAGGCCCCGGCTGCAGGCAGCGTGCTCCTGGCCGCCATTTTGCTCAAAATGGGCACCTACGGCTTCCTGCGCTTTTGCCTGCCGCTGACCCCGGCCGCCACCGAGACCTTTGCCCCGCTCATGATCGCCGTCTCCATCGCCGGCATCCTCTACGGCGGCTGCATCGCGCTTGGCCAGACCGACATCAAAAAGCTCATCGCCTACTCCTCGGTGGGGCATATGGGCTTTGTGACCCTTGGCATCTTTTTATTAAGCACCAAGGGCGTGTCCGGCGCGATCCTGCAGATGCTCAACCACGGCATCACCACCGGCGGGCTGTTCATGATGATCGGCCTGCTCTACGAGCGCAGCCACAGCCGGGAGATCGGCGACAACCAGGGGCTGGGCAAGTTCATGCCCATCTTCATGTTCCTGTTCGGGCTGTTCTCCTTTTCCTCCCTGGCCTTCCCCGGCACCAACAGCTTTGTTGGCGAGGTGCTGGTCCTTATTGGCGCCTTCCAGGGCAACACCTGGATCGGCTTTGCCGCCGTGCCCGGGGCCATGCTGGCCGCGGCCTACATGCTGCGGCTGTTGCAGCGGGTGACCTGGGGCGAACCCTCGGCCTACAAGGCTTCCTGGAAGGACCTCGGTGTCCGGGAGTGGGCGACGCTTGCCCCCCTGGCCGTCCTGGTCTTTTACATCGGTTTGGCCCCGGCCCTGGCCATCACCACCATCGAGCCGTCCATTGACCGCACCCTGGCCACCCTGCGCGCCAAGAATCTGGCCATGGGACTGACCAAGGACATGCCCCTGGCCGAGCGCTGGCAACTGTCCGGACCGCTCGCCGTGGCCGGCGTCTCGGATTCCATCCGCAAGGAGCATCCATGAGCATCTTCGCACTCTTGCCGGAATTGTGGCTGCTTGGACTGGTCTGCGCCCTGTTTGCAGCCAGCATAAGCGACCGCAGACAGTCGGTCATGTCCTGGCTGCCCCTGGCTGCGGGCCTGGGCGTGGTGGCTGCCGCCGTGTCCCTCGGGGCGCGCGGGGAGTATCTCTACGCAACCTATAAACTTGACGCCCTGTCCCAGTTCTTCAAGCTGGTCATTGCCTTCGGCTTCGCCGTGGTGGCCGGCATCGCGTCGGGCAACAAGGACGACAAGGACCTGACCCCGGACTATTTCATGCTGCTGGCCCTGTCGGCCTGGGGACTGATGCTGTTGTCCTCGTGCGTGGAACTCATCACCCTGTATCTGGCCCTGGAATTGTCCTCCTACAGCCTGTACGCGCTTATTCCGCTGCGCGGCCAGGACAGAAGGGCGGCCGAAGCCGGCATCAAATACATTCTCTTTGGCGCGGCTGTGACCGCCCTGGCCCTTTTCGGCCTGTCCTACATCATAGCGGCCAAGCACACGACCTACATCGCGGCCCTGGCCGCCTCGTCCTGGAGCTTTGCCGACGCGCCCCTGGCCGTCCTTGGCCTGACGCTGTTCCTGGCCGGTTTCTTCTACAAGCTGGCGCTGTTTCCGTTTCACTTCTGGTGTCCTGACGTCTACCAGGGGGCCAAGAACGAGACAGCCGCCTACGTGGCCACCATTCCCAAACTCGGAGCCGTGGTGGTCCTGGTGCGCCTGTCCGCTTTTGTCGCCCCGCACCTGGAAGTGACCACTACGCTCGCCATCCTCGGGGCCATCTCCATGACCGCCGGCAACCTGGCCGCCCTGGTCCAGCGCGACCTCAAGCGGCTGCTCGGCTTCTCCTCGGTGGCCCACGCCGGCTACGTCATGCTCGGTCTTGCCGCCGGCTCGGCCGCGGGCATGTCGGCTGCGGCCTTTTACAGCCTGGCCTACATCCTCATGAATCTGGCCGCCTTCTATGTCGTGTGCGCCATCGCCAAAAACGGCGAGAACCCGAGCCTGGATGACCTCGACGGCCTGTACAAACGCGCTCCGGCCCTGGCCATGATCCTGGCCATCGCCGCCTTCTCCCTGGTCGGCCTGCCGCCGACCGCCGGGTTTGCCGGCAAGCTCTTCCTGCTCTCGGCCGCCTGGGACCAGGGCTACCACTGGCTGGTCATCGTGGCCGTGCTCAATACGGCCATCTCCATCTATTACTACCTGAGCATGGTGCGCCATGCCTACACCGGCGAGTCCGAGGCTCCGGCTCTGGCCCAGCCGCGCGGCTATCTGATCTTTGGCGGGGTGCTGGCGGCGCTCGTGCTGCTGCTCGGCATCCTGCCGGCGCCGCTTTATGATCTGGCGGCCCAGGCAGCGGTGCAACTGCATCCGTAAGCGGTTTCTCGAACTGGGAAAGGAGGAAAAGACGCATGGTCTTTACCTGGTTACAAGCGGCGATACTGCTCTTCTTCCTGGGCGGCGTCCTTTTTGCGGCAGGCCCTCTCGCCGGCTCCCTGCTCCTGGCCCCCAAGGCCAAGGGCGGGGCGCTTGGCGAAACCTATGAGTGCGGCGTGCCCACCCACGGACGGTCCTGGGTCAAATTCGGCATCAACTATTACTTCTACGCCCTGATCTTTTTGGCCTTCGAGGTGGACATCCTCTACCTCTTCCCGGTGGCGGCGGCCTATGCCTCGCCCCAGGGTCTGGGCACGACCATTCGTCTGCTGGTGTTTCTCGCGGTGCTCGCCGCCGCCATCGTCTACTTCATGCGCAAGGGAGTGTTCACATGGCCCCGCAAGATCCATATTGCACCCCGGCCGTAACCACGGTCGAACCGGCCTTGATCGCCACGCCGGCGGTCCAGAAGCTGGTGGATGTCTGCCGGGCCATGTCCATCTGGCCCATGACCTTCGGTCTGGCCTGCTGCGCCATTGAGATGATGGCCGTCGGCATGGCCCGCTTCGACATCGCCCGCTACGGCGCGGAGGTCTTTCGTCCCTCGCCGCGCCAGTCCGATCTCATGATCGTGGCCGGCACGGTGAACAAGAAAATGGCCCCGGCCGTTGTCCGCCTCTACGAGCAGATGCCGGCCCCGCGCTACGTCATGGCCCTTGGCAACTGCGCCATCTCCGGCGGGCCGTTTAACATCGAAGGCCAGTACAACGTCATCCAGGGCGTGGACACCCTGATCCCGGTCGACGTCTACGTGCCCGGCTGTCCGCCCCGGCCCGAGGCCCTGCTGGAAGGGCTTTTTGCCCTGCAGCAGAAGATCACCGGCCGTCGCTGGTGGCAGGTTCCCCAGGGAGGTGAGCAATGATCCCGGCTTTCGTCGCCAAAATGGGACCGGTGTGCACCGCCCCCATGGACCATGCCGCCACCGGCATGACCCTGTCCGTCACCGTGGACGCCAAAGCCGTGGTGGAAGCCATGGCCGTCCTTGATGCCGAAGGGTATCTGCTGGAAGACGTCATGGCCTCCGACCTCCAGGACGGCTTTGAAATCACCTACCACTTAAGCCTGCTCGACGGGGCCAACCGCATCGTGGTGCGGGCGCTTATTCCCCACGACGCGCCAAGCCTGCCGACCATAAGCACCGTCTATCCCGGCGCGGACTGGCACGAACGGGAGTGCTTCGACTTCTACGGCATCGACTTCGCCGGGCATCCCAACCTGCACTATCTGCTTTTGCCCGAGAACTTCGGCAGCCATCCGCTGATCAAGGCGGAGAAGGCCAGGAAGTCTTTAGCCGACCTCATGCCCCTTGGTTACCTCGTGGACTGCGGTCTGGCCGAACCCGAAGCGGAAAAGCCCAAGCCCGCCAAGGTGGTCAAGGCCGCCAAAACCGAAGATGCCTAAGGCCCGGAGGACGCATGCAAGCCTTTGATCCCAAAAAACTGGCGCAAGACCCCACGTCGGTGCGCTTCGAACCGGGTCCCACCGAAGACAAGCTGATCTTAAGCATGGGACCGCAGCATCCCTCCACCCACGGGGTGCTGCGCATCCTGCTCGAACTCGACGGCGAGTACATTGTGCGGGCCGAGCCGGTGCTGGGCTACATCCACCGGATGCACGAGTGGATGGCCGAACAGAAAACCTACTTCCAGTTCATGCCCAACATGGGCCGGGTGGACTACCATCCACGCCATGGCCTGGAACC